>NZ_JACJSA010000006.1:0-300000 GCF_014697545.1 Oscillatoria sp. FACHB-1407
TCGGCGTGGCTCAGTCCATCGAGTGGGGGCAATTCCTTCATAGCAAAAGCTTACCATCTTCTGTCAAAGCTGGGCTCAGGTCAACCCAGTTGAGCAATTACCTTATCCTTTATCCTTCTTAACTGGCCAGATACTCACGAATGTCGGCTCTGCGCTTGCGGAGTTTGGTGAGGGCTTCTCGCTCGATTTGCCGGACACGTTCTCGGCTGATATTGAGGCGATCGCCAATCTTTGCCAGAGTCAGTTGTTGCCCGTCTTCCAGACCAAACCGCAGCGATAACACTTCACGCTGTTGGGGAGTCAGGTCGCCCATCAACTGCTCCAGGTCAGCCCGGAGTGCTGAGTTTGTAGCAAAGTCCTCTGGAGAAGGATTGGTATCTTCCAGCAATTCGCCCAGTTCCGTATCCTGGTTGTCTCCAACTTTGAGGTCAAGGGACAGGGGAACCCGCGCCCGCTCCAGGTATTCCCGGACTTGCTTAGTGGTCAGTTCTAGCTCTTCCGCCAATTCAGAGGCAGTGGCAGCCCGTCCTAATTTTTGAGCCAGTTGCCGCTGCGCCTTTTTAATTTTGTTCAGCTTCTCCGTGATGTGAATGGGCAGGCGGATGGTTCGACCCTTCTCGGCGATCGCTCGCGTAATGGCTTGCCGAATCCACCAATAGGCATAGGTTGAAAACCGATACCCTTTAGTCGGGTCAAACTTCTCAACCCCCCGCTGCATCCCAATCGTTCCTTCCTGGATCAAATCCAACAGGTCAACATTCCGCTTGATATATTTCTTAGCGACAGACACCACCAACCGCAGGTTTGCCTCGACCATCTTGCGCTTGGCAAATTCTCCCTCATCAATTACCTGCTGCAGCTCTGCAACCGACAGGTTCGCCCGCTCTGCCCACTCCTGCAATTCAGGTTCTCGTCCCAACTGAAGGGTCATTGCCTCTTTGATGTCATACAGCGTGCCCACTCGTTGCACCTGCTTCCCGTAGAGAATCTCTTGCTCGTGAGTCAACAGTGGAACACGACCAATTTCTTTTAAGTAAGTCCGGACTAAATCGGTTGAGGTTTGAGCCGTTTTCATATCACTAAATATCAAGTAGCGGGGATGAGATTAGAACAATTGTACTAGCGAAGCAGGGAATAAAAAATTGAGCGGAGCTTAAATCTACCCTAGGGAAAGTGAAATAGGGAAAAGATTCACAACTCAACGAAGTCGAGGCTTAGAAGTAATTTTGTTCCTGATAAGAGACGACATCTGAGCCATCGATAAACTCAGATGGTTATCATTGTTTCTGAGAGAGGCTTCTGAGAAGGTTTCTAAGGGAGCTTTAACGATGCGTACAACGTGGACTGAATGAGTAGACGGCTGATTGATAATGAGAATCTATTGCTAGACGTTTTATCACGGAGATCAGGACTGAAGGTCGATTAGATCGGAAGGCTTAAGCAATTACATTAAAAACTGTAACTTTTATTAAAAATATTAACATACTCCCAATGGGATAGAAGCCTCTTCTTCATCGAGACTTTCCCTCAGAGTACCCAGAAATCTTTCCAGGTAATGCATCCTGTAAGACAAAATTAGAGAAAACCGAATTCTGAGAGAAGCGATCGCCTTACCAGGTTCATTAACTTTTTTTAATATTTTGCCCAAAGACTGAGGGGATCAGTCTGGAGACAGTGTTAAGAGCAGGGCATTTAGACAAAGTTGAGTAGACAATAAGCTCATACTATTGACTTCAATCTTGGTCTTTGACTGCATGAAGCCTATCCGTACTTTTAATGTCTCTCCGTCTCTGCCTCAACGTTTAGAGCCGCTACGGAAGTTAGCCTACAACATCTCCTGGGATTGGAACTTTGAAGCCACTGATCTATTTCGTCGCCTCGATCGAGATCTGTGGGAATCGAGCCGCTACAACCCAGTGTTGATGTTAGGCACAATCAGCCAGGAACGTTTGCGAGAAGCAGCCGAAGATGAAGGATTTTTGGCACAAATGGATCGTGCTGCCCGTCAACTCGATGACTATCTACAGGGGCGCACCTGGTTTCGTAAACAACGGGGCACATCTCAGAGCCGTCCAACGGGGTCACAACCTGTCACTGATTGCTATGCCTACTTTTCTGCTGAGTTTGGGTTGACCTCCTGTTTACCCATCTATTCCGGTGGTTTGGGCGTTCTAGCTGGAGATCACCTCAAATCTGCCAGCGATCTAGGGTTACCCCTGGTGGGTGTGGGCTTGCTCTATCAGGAGGGGTATTTCGCTCAGTACCTCAATGCCGACGGTTGGCAACAGGAGCGTTATCCCATCAACGACTTCTACAACATGCCACTGCACCTAGAGCGCAACCCCGATGGCTCTGAACTGCGGATTTCAGTCGATTACCCTGGTCGAGTAGTTTATGCGCGGGTCTGGCGGGTGCAAGTAGGAACGGTTCCTCTCTATCTGCTAGATACCAATATTGAGCCCAACGCTCAGTACGACCAGGACATCACCGACCAACTCTATGGCGGTGATATCGACCTGCGAATTCATCAGGAAATCATGCTGGGCATTGGCGGTGTGCGCATGTTGCACGCGCTGGGGTTACACCCTACTGCCTATCACATGAATGAGGGACACTCGGCATTTTTGGCACTGGAACGTATCCACATGATGATTCAGGATGGGTTAACGTTTGCCGAAGCTCGCCAGGTTGCTCAAGCAAGCCAACTATTTACGACTCATACCCCGGTGCCTGCGGGCATTGACCTGTTCCCCGCTGACAAGATCATGTACTATCTGGGCCACTATGCAAACACCTTTGGGCTGTCGCGGGAAGAGTTTTTGTCCCTCGGACGGGAAAACCCTGGTGATTTGGCGGCTCCCTTCAGTATGGCGATCCTGGCGATTAAGATGGCAAGTTTTGTCAATGGGGTCAGCAAACTGCATGGAGTGGTTTCTCGCTCGATGTTTAAGTCGCTATGGTCGGGGTTGCCAGTCAATGAAGTTCCAATTACCTCCATCACCAACGGGGTTCATGCTCGCAGTTGTGTGGCGAAATCGACCCAGGAATTGTATGACCGTTACCTGGGACCCAGTTGGTATCGTGCTCCGGCGGATGAGCCCCTGTGGGAGCGGGTAAGCTCTATTCCTGATGAGGAATTGTGGCGAAATCACGAACGCAAGCGATCGGAATTGATTGTGTTTGTCCGGGAACGATTGCAGAAAAGCTTGCGGGAGCGGGGTGCATCGGTAGGCGAAATTGCCCAGGCACAGGAAGCATTAGACCCCTCTGTGTTAACCATTGGGTTTGCACGGCGGTTTGCTACTTATAAGCGGGCAACCCTGTTTTTGCGAGACATCGATCGGATTAAGCGGATCTTGCTGGACTTGCATCGCGATCGCATCAAAGGTGGGATGTTGACCCCCAAAAAACGCATGGTGCAGTTTGTAATTGCTGGAAAAGCACATCCGAAAGACATACCCGGCAAGGAACTGATCCGCAACATTGTTCATTTCATCCGTGAGGAGGGGATGCAACACAGTATTGTCTTCATTCCTAACTACGACATCAATGTGGCGCGGTTGATGGTGGCAGGATGCGATGTCTGGCTTAACACCCCCCGTCGCCCCCGCGAGGCGTCGGGCACCAGTGGCATGAAAGCTGCGATGAATGGCTTGTTAAACTTCAGCGTGCTGGATGGCTGGTGGGATGAGGCTGATTATGGCAAAACTGGGTGGGCGATCGGGCATGGCGAAGACTACGATGACCCCGAATATCAAGACAATGTTGAGGCAAATGCCCTCTATGATCTCTTAGAGCAGGAGATTATTCCTCTGTTTTACAATCGCGACGTGGAGGATTTGCCCCGGGGTTGGATCGCCAAAATGAAGGATGCCATCCGGCTCAACTGCCCTACGTTTAATACTGCACGCATGGTGGGCGACTATGCAAAGCGGGCGTACTTCCCGGCAAGCGATCGCTACCGTGAAATGATTGCTGATCAGTACACTCCCGCTAAAGCTCTCGCCAACTGGAAATCCAATCTGTTCAACCACTGGTTTGATATCCGAATTGAGAGCGTTGATGTCTCTGAGCATCCTGATATTCAAGTCGAGCAGGAGATCGCTGTCAAAGCTCGCATCAACCTGGGCAAACTCTCACCCAGTGATGTGCAGGTGGAACTGTTCAAAGGGACTGTGAATGCCAGTGGAGAAATCGCCGATGGGTTGCCAGTAGTGATGGACTATCAAGGACAAGATCCACACAATGCGGATATTGGGATCTACACCGTCAATATTGTCTACACCAACAGTGGGTTGCAGGGTTTGTCCCTGCGGGTGTTGCCGCATCATGAAAATCTCAGCAGCACCTACGAGCCAGGTCTGGTGTTGTGGGCATAACGAGGCAGGGGGTAACTTAAACTGCCCCCTCCCTTGAATAAAAAAGCTGAAAGGCTTAATCTTCCATTGGAAGCCTGTGTTCCTAATGTTGAGTAACCCAAGATCAACCGTTAAGACGGTTGGAATGAAGGAGCGTTGGGGGCGTTGCCTCTAACCGGGGGTTTCACAGAACATTACATCTTATATTGCTACCCAATTCTTAGTACCCAACTCAAAACCATGAATTCTGACACGCTGATTCAACTGTTGCAAAAGGGGTTTCGTGTAACGCTAGGAGCAACCGCATCACTTCTGGAAATCCTGCAAGATCCCCAGCGTCGTGATGAAAACCTCGATCGCCTGAGAACAGATCTGGCAGAGTTGGCAGAAGAGTGGGCAGCTAAAGGCGAAATGACAGAGCAAGAAGCCCGCAATTTTGTCGAAACTATCCTGACTCAGCAGACAGGTCGCAGTCCATCGGAGTCTACGACTAGCACTACTAGCTCTACGGCAACTGTCACACCCCCGACCACAACCAGTCCTGAGGTGCAAACCGATGTCCAGGAGCTAACCGCTCAAATTGCTGCTATTCGAGCAGAGTTAGAGCGTTTGCGGCAACAAGATTCTTAGCCTACTTCAGGCGGTTGGCTTCGCTCTATTTCTGATGCGGTCTGTACCCATTCCTGCGGTTTCAGATCGATGGAACCGTGTGTCCGAAAACTCACCCTGTTGGCGATCGCCCCTTGATGTAGTTGTCGAGCCAACATAATTCAGTATTTGAAGTTGTATGGCGACGGCTTTATGCAAAAGATAAGCTGAGATATCCACAATGGCTAAACAGCTTTTCGATGAGAGCTATGCAACCAATTCTGACCCAACCTTCTACCAACATTGTACAGACCATTGATTGCCGTGGGCTGGATGAAACCATCCTGCACTTGTTTCTGGCACCTGGTCCTAACCCCTACACTGATACCGAAGAGTTTTTGTTTGATTGTGAGATGCGGGCCGACGAGATGCCGCGTCCTGTGCGCCGA
Source organism: Oscillatoria sp. FACHB-1407 (assembly GCF_014697545.1). GTDB lineage: Bacteria > Cyanobacteriota > Cyanobacteriia > Elainellales > Elainellaceae > FACHB-1407. Next base: position 5,396 of record NZ_JACJSA010000006.1, read on the forward strand.
GCTCTGCTAGAGTTTCAAGTTCGCTCTAATACTGAAGGCATTTTACTGTTGCAGGGGTTACCCATCGACCCGGGGCTTTATTACGTCCATACACCGCTTGATGCTCAGCGATCAACCGAAAAAACGACCTACGTTAGTGAGCGGTGTTTGGCAATGATTGGTAGCCGTCTGGGGCATCTGGTGTCTTACATCCAGGAAAAGAACGGCGATCTATTTCAAAATCTCGCCCCGGTTAAAGGGAGTGAACAGATCCAATCCTCTAGCGGTTCCAAATCCCGCTTACAGTTTCATCGGGAAACCGTCTTTCACCCCTATCCCCCTGAGTTTTTGCTGTTATTTTGTCTCCGCCCCGATCACGATCGCATCGCTGAGACAACCTACGCCAGCATCTCCCATGCCCTACCGCTGTTGACCCCAGAACACCGTGATCTGCTGTTTCAACCGCTCTATCGCACGGGCATCGACTACTCATTTGGCAACCTTCAGCAGAAACAAGACTCTGGAACCGTTTTGCCAGTGCTCTATGGCAATCGCCATGACCCCTTCTTGAACTACGACGAAGACTTGATGACTGCCCTGACTCCCGAAGCCGAGGCAGCCTTGGAAGCCTTAAAGGAAGCGATCGCCTCTGTTTATCGTGGAGTGAAATTGAATGTGGGTGACCTGCTGTGCATCGACAATCGCCGCACTGTTCATGGGCGATCGTCATTTACGCCTCGTTATGATGGCTTTGATCGGTGGTTGCAGCGATCGTTTGTAGTGCGCGACTTGGGGCTATCAGCAGTCGATCGCCAACCTGGAGAGCGCATTATTCGTACCACTTTTGCTTAAATTAGATGCGTCTTATTGAACCCCCGACTGTCGCCATTCCCTCTAACAAGGAGAACCACAGGGGATACTTGATTTAACGCATCCTCCCATTTGATTGGTCTTACCCGAATTGACGCTGAACTAGCGTTTCTTAGCAAATAACCCAAAGAATCTGCTTGCTTTTGACTCCCCACGCTTGCCATTACTGCTATTACTGCCGTTGCTGCCGTTCGTAGATTGCTTCAAATCAATCTTGAGCTTTTGAGCATACTCCAGAGCAAGCGGATCTTTGGGATTGAGTTTCAATGCCTGCTTAAAATGAACGGTTGCCATTCCGGGTAGATTTTGCATTAAGTAGGCCTTGGCTAGCAGTGCGTGAAATTCGCTGCGATCAGATTGAATTCGCAACGCATCTCGTAACTCTTGCACGGCTAGCGACCAGTTTGATTTCTTCATATACTCCTGCGCCCGTTGGTAGTGCCGTTCCGCATAATTGACAGGCGGAGCAGTGACACCGTTATTGGACTGCCTCAGATCAAACTCAATGGGTCTGGCTTCCTCAACTGGAATGATGCCGCTCCGTTTTTCACGGATCAACGGCTCACCCATTTTGACTCGCAGATAAATTAGATTCAGCTCACCTAGCTCGTCCGTGATTTGCTCAAACCGCTCAAGTTGCTGATATTGCAACTCTGCCAGATGGCTGACTGCCTGCTCATAGATGATGTCAACCGACTGAAGAGGAGTCTTGAGGAGTTGACGAGCGACATCCCCTTTTGGCAGAGGTATCTCATCTCGACTCATGCGACGCACTCTAAAGCGCAACATCGCAATGACATCTTTTCTATCGTTTTCCTGCTTCAGTTTTTGATAGGCAGGGTTCACTAAACGAGCAAAGATTTGAGTTGCGACTTCTGAATCCGTTGTAAACCGATCGGGGTGAAGGAGTTTTGCAACTGAACGATAACGCTTGAGAACACGACTACCGTCAGCCGACACAGACGCACCTAACACAGCATAGGGATCTTCAGTAAATTTCCTTAGCCAGTCGGGAGAGAATGTAATCTGTGACATCAGTAATTAATTTTATAAATTAATAGTCGTATTAATGTGGAGTATACAAAATCACTCTGGGTTGAACTCAATACCCCATAGTACGTATATTTGAGCGGCGCGAAGAATCGCCCTTGGCGAATCAATCGCTTCATGCTGCTCCGTCTTTAATGTCCAACTTTATATTGTAACCGTTGGTTTATGAAGATTTGTGCCGAGTAAAACAGAGAGACGTAGAGATACGGATAAGTTAATCAACGCTTAGTCTGGAGAGGTAGATTTAACGAATTTCAGAGAACTTGCGGTTTGATAAAAGCTCTATGAAAACCAGTGGCTACAAGGACAGACATCTAAACCATAGAAATATCAATACATTTGGTAAGAGATTCTCTATGCTAATCACAATTTTAATGAATCACTTTTGCCTCAACGGTAGATAACCGTTTTGCTGTGTGAAGTTGAGATGTACGGCGTTGAATACCTCTTCAGAATCTATCCAGGAATCTAACGAGATTCCGGGTAAAACCTCCTCTAATCACCGTTAAGTTACATTTGCTACGTCGTAATTAATCGGGAGTGGCTAATACAGGAATTCAACATTACTGAATTACTACCTTTGTGTTATTTTACTGCGTTTAAGAACACCTGGCATACGGATTTAAAAGCAAATAGAACTGTGGCGTTCCAGACTTCATCGTTACAAATCTTTGAGCGATTTCTATAGAAAGTTGCTTGTGATCGTTTCAGTTCGACTCAACCGCCCCAGGTCAAATCTGAATCGATATGATTAGAAGAAGAAAAATCTCCAATTGAGTTAGTCCTATAGCTATTCCGACTGAAATATAAACGGGGTGCAGGGGTAGAACCCTGAGTTGGGGTAAAACTCTACCCTCTCCTTGTTCTCAAACAATTTGTAAATACCCTAGATATTTCTCAATACTTATCCTGGGTTTCAGGTTATGCATTGAGACAGTGTTCTTTATTGACTGGTCTTGTTATTCGGTTTCTCCTGTTATTCTTCAGATCTGCCCTTGCTCTACGTCATGTTAGCCAAGCCTAAAACCAAAAAAGTCGCTGTTTTGTTGGCGTTCCTTAGTGTGATCACTCCGATCTCAGGGCTCCACAAGTTCTACTTAAAACAACCAGTTTGGGGTATTTTCTATCTATTACTGGGGTTTACTCCAATTCCTAAAATTGCGAGCATTATTGAGGGGATTTGGTATCTGACCCAAGACCAGCAGGAGTTTGACACCAACTTCAATGCAGGTCAGGTCTTGCAACCTGCTTCAACCCCAGCAACAGCAGCCGTTGACCCAGTTCAGGTGAGTGCGATCGCTGATGCCCTCCGTCAACTTGACACGCTGCGCCAAGATGGGTTGATTTCAGAATATGAGTTTGAGCAAAAACGCCGTCAACTCTTAGATCGCATTGGTTAATCGAGGAAGTGTTATGTTGTCGTGGCTGACATCGCTAACCCGTTTAGGTTCTGAAGCTAAAGCTCAGTTCAATCCCTTGCGATCGCGTCTACTCAATGACCCGTACTACCGTTTTCAATCCCTCGAAGAGGTTCAGGTAGCGTCTGAGTTAGGAGTTCAAATTGATGTCAATCGCGCCGATATAGATGATTGGTTGCGTCTACCCGGAGTCTCTATCCACCAAGCTCGCACCTTGGTCGCATTAACTCAAACTGGGGTGCTATTTCACTGCTTAGACGATGTAGCTGCTGCGCTCAATCTACCAGTCCATCGTCTGAAGCCGTTTGAACCCGTTCTGGCATTTCGATATTACGACGCTGAGAGTATTGAAACGATTCAGCGCACAAACCCCAACACCGCCTCCGTTGAGGCGTTAGTGCGAGTACCTGCGATCGACTTATTTCTCGCTAGAGCGATCGTCCAACATCGGCAAACCTACGGGGCTTATCGCAACCTGGCGGATCTACAACAGCGACTGTCACTAACAACCCAACTGACAACCGATCTGGTGCATTATCTGTACTTTTAGAGTCAGAAGCAAAAATCATTGTTGCGATCGATTAGCATGAACCCCTCACCTCTACGGGGTTAACTGCACTGCACCTGATTTTGATAGCCAATCAATCTGTAGCGATACCCGCTTGGGTGATGTACAGGATGTGGCTTTGCCCGCGGCTAGGGGTTCTATCCCTTCACCCGTCCTAACCAACTTCTCAGTTGCTCTGTCAGCTCAAAACGTTGCTATCAAGCATCCGTCTTCATCCTTTGCCGATCTGGCGGTGAATCACACCGATGCGGTCAGGTTCCCAAAAGCGAAATACAGCCCGTCCAATAATGTTTTCTTGCGGTAAAAAGCCCCAAACATGGGAGTCGTTGCTGTTGTTGCGGTTATCTCCCATGACAAAGAATTGATGATCCGGAATCTGGATGGGAGGCAATTCATAATCGGGGGGTGCTGCAATGTAATCTTCCTGCAATGGCTCCCCGTTGATATATACCGTGCCATTGTGAATTTGCAGAATTTGCCCCGGTTCACCAATGATGCGCTTGATAAACACCTGATCTTTGCGAAAACCCAGGGTTCGCAAGGCATCAGGAGGGTCAAAGACGATAATTTCACCTGCCTTTGGTGGGCGTAAATGGTAGGACAGCTTCTCTACAACCAGGCGATCGCCTACAAGTAGTGTGGGTTCCATGGAGTTTGAAGGAATGTAGCGCGGCTCCGCCACAAAGAGACGAATCATGAGAGCCAATACCAGGGCGATCGCCAAAATTTGCCCGTTTTCTCGCAGGCGCGTCCAAAACGAGGGAGACGTTGATGAGAGAGATTCGGAGGATGGAGGGGTTGATTTGGGTTGTTCAGCAGCCATGTTGTTCAGCAGCCATGTTGTTTAGCAGCCATGTTGTTTAGCAGCCAGATTTTCCAAGGCAGCCTAGAGCCGCATTGGAAAAGTTGCTATTCCCTATCTTCCCATGCACGATGAAATTCATCAGAAAACCCCCATGGGACTCGCCAGGTTAACCTAAGCTCTTAACCCAAGTTGACGTTAACTGACTTGACGTATTGCTACAGCAATTCATCAAACTACTGTAAGCTGGATAGGCGATTAGGGTTGTCTGCATCAGAGAACCTGGATAACCCAACAGTAAGGACACGTTTATGAGTGACGCTTGGTACATCGTCAAGCAAAATGACGGACAGTGCAAAATCGTAACTGCGATCGCCATCAAAGAGTTAACCAAAGAAGCTGGAGCATCCGGTGAACCGGAACGGTGGGGACCCTTTGCCTCAGAGCAAGAAGCGATCGCCCGTCGAGTCGGTCTGATTCGCGCTGGAAAGTGCCAACCTGCTTAGGAAGCATCTCTGACAACTGTTTCAGAAATGCTATATATTATTGCTGTTTAACTCAAACTGCTACACTTTCTTCGAGCTCTATCAGCACCCATTGCTCCTTTCGTTTGGTTTGGGGCAAAACCCTTAGTTTCTATAGAGGCTCCTGTCTCCCCCCATTCCAATTTCTACGACTGTTGCTATAACTAAGCTAAATAGCATCCGGGCATGGTTGGCTAGGCTCACCCATCTAATACATAATTTTTTATCTGCAAGATTGAGGTTTCAGTCGATGCGTCAAATTAATTTCGTCATCATCTTCGTCATCTGCCTTGCACTCGTGCTGTTTGGCATTGAAAACACCGAACCTGTCGTTATCCGCATTCTCAAAGATGTCCAGGTGCAAGCCCCGCTGTCTGTAGAGCTATTGCTAGCAACGGGTATAGGAGCAGCTTTTGCCTGGGTGTTTAGTGTTTGGACTCAAGTGCAGCGAGTTTTGGAGTCGGGCAAACAAATTCAACAGCGTGACGTTCGTATCGAAGAATTAGAACGCGATATTCAGCGATATAAAGTACAACTAGAAGAACAGCAGCATCTCTTACCCGCTTCTAAACAAGTCACTGATGCGGAAGATGTCGAAGTTTACGCTAAATAACTTAATGGAGCGTTGACCGTTGACCGATCCTCTCAACCCCTTGAGCTTGGTGATTCCCCTGGCATTACTGGGTTTGATTGTGTTGGCTGCTGTCTACTTTGTTCGCGTTAGCCTTCGATAGGATTGCCCTATGGCTCTTTCTCTGGCACAAAATGCGATCGCTCTGTTGATTGACCTGGCAGAACGGGGCGAAATCGACCCCTGGGATGTCAAAGTGATTGAAGTCATCGATCGCTTTTTGAGCCAACTCAACCCCCTGCATAATGTTGAAGCAGGTCGTGCCCCCTATGAAGCTGACCTATCTGAATCAGGACAGGCATTTTTGTATGCTTCCGTGCTGGTTCTGCTTAAGGCAGATAGTCTGGCACGCTCCGATCGAGAGCCAGAGGAAGAGTTAGAACCAGAGGAACTTCTGACCCCTGAAGGCACAGCCCCGCTGCCGCTACGACTGGAGCAAACAATTCGGCGGCGTGCTACGGCACGTCCTCCACAAAATCGTCGAGTCACGCTCAAAGAGTTGATCGCTCAGTTAGAGATTATGGCGGCAACTGTCGCTGACCATAAACCTCGAATCCGCGCTCGTCGCCCTCGACCTCAATCTCGCACTCAGGCGGTTCGGGCGATCGCCCAACTCGCTCACCAGGAAAATCTTTCAGAAATTGCAGCAGCACTAGAGCAGTTTCTGCATGACCACTGGCAAGAAGTCAGTGAGGGTGAGGAGTGGCTCGACTTTGATGTGTTATTGGAGTTGTGGATTAACTCGGATGCTCAACGGGCGATCGCTACTGACCCCTCCGCCCATCACTCTGAACAGAGCGATCGCGTTGGTGTCTTTTGGGCACTCCTGTTTTTGTCAGCTCAAACCAAAGTCGAGCTATCTCAAGAAGAGTTCTACCAAGATCTAAGAGTTCGTAGTCTTTCGCATCTATCATCCGCAGAACTCGCTTCTCTATCAACAGCCATTTTGAATGACTGATAGTGATCTTTTCTACAGACTGGACAGCACACTCTGATGTACTGCTAAACTGAACGCTGGCAGACTCAACCTAAAGAACACTTTTACAAAAATTCAAGTTAGATATAGTTTCTGCAAAATTCTTGCTCTACTCCTGGCAATTCTCAAAGATTGTGAAAGACTGGAACAGATTATGCTCTTAAAGCAGTTGCTTCATTGGGTTGTGTTGAATCAAATTCAAGTTTTATAGCAGAAAGGTTCTAACGAAATTCGCTATAGTCCAGTAGATGAAGCCATCGCACGTTCCACTTATTTGTTGAAGTCATTAGAATTAGTTAGCTCAGGTAATGTAGATGTCCAAAAAGTCGATGAAGGCGATGATCCTCGCAGCAGGTAAGGGCACCCGCGTCCGTCCCATTACCTACACCACCCCGAAACCCATGATTCCAATCCTGCAAAAGCCAGTTATGGAATTTTTGTTGGAACTTTTGCGGAGCCATGGTTTCGATCAAATCATGGTGAATGTTAGTCACCTGGCTAATGAGATCGAAAACTACTTTCGCGATGGACAACGATTTGGAGTCCAAATTGCTTACTCATTTGAAGGTCGCATCAAAGAAGATGGTGAGTTAGTGGGTGAAGCGGTCGGTTCTGCTGGTGGGATGCGCCGTATTCAAGACTTCTCTCCTTTTTTTGACGATACCTTCGTCGTGTTGTGTGGAGACGCGCTGATTGACCTGGATTTGACAGCAGCCGTTGAGTGGCACCGTTCTAAAGGGTCGATCGCCACTATCATTATGAAAACCGTGCCCCATGAAGAAGTGTCCAGCTATGGGGTCGTGGTTACCGACGATGAAGGACGAGTCAAAGCATTTCAAGAGAAACCCAGTGTCGAAGAGGCACTGAGTAACAACATCAACACCGGGATTTACATTTTTGAACCTGAAGTCCTCGATTACATCCCGTCGGGCGAAGAATTTGATATTGGTAGCCAACTCTTCCCCAAATTGGTTGAGATTGGTGCTCCCTTTTATGGGCTACCGATGGATTTTGAGTGGGTTGACATTGGTAAGGTGCCCGACTATTGGCGAGCGATTCGCGGTGTCTTAATGCGCGAAATCAAGAATGTCGAAATCCCCGGACACGAAGTATTTCCCGGCATCTACACGGGACTGAACGTTGCTGTTAACTGGGATAAGGTAGACATCCAGGGACCGGTTTATATCGGTGGCATGACCCGCATTGAAGATGGAGCCAAAATTATTGGACCTACGATGATTGGTCCCAGTTGTCACATCTGCGGTGGAGCAACCGTCGATAACAGCGTTATCTTCGAATATTCCCGCCTGGGAGCCGGTGTGCGCTTGGTCGATAAGCTCGTGTATGGTCGCTACTGCGTTGACAAAACGGGTGAGTCGATTGACGTCGAAAAAGCCTCTCTTGATTGGCTCATTACCGATGCCCGTAAGCCTCTACCTGTGCAACCTCGGACTGAGCAGGAACTCATCTCTAAGGCGTTGGATAACAACAAAGCGTTTTGATGTGAGGGCAATAGAGGAGTAGGGGAGTAGAGGGGCGAACTATGAAGGAGTAAAGGTGAATAGGGTTCAGGGCGAAGTCTGCGGTTTGAACCACCCAAATCCTGATCCTGAACTCGGCTTTGTTTATCCTTTTTCCCCTTTGCTCATCTCCAAAATCTGTTGAGCGATCGCCTCTGATATTGGCATCACCGAAAGGCGGTTACCCTGGCGAACAACCCATAAATCGTCGGGCAAAAATTTGTCCCTCAATGTTTCCAGGGTGATCATTGCAGGAAATTGCTGCACAAATTCCACCACGACAGTTTGCCACCGAGGTTTGTCTGGCGTTGCCTTAGGGTCATAGTACTTGCTGCTGGCGTCAAACTGCGTTGGATCATCGATTCCGGGTTTTGCGACTCGCATCAACCCAACAATTCCGGGTGGGCTGGTGTTGGAGTGATAAAAGAAGGCAAGATCGCCCGGTTGCATCGATCGCAAATAATTGCGTGCCTGGTAATTGCGGACTCCATCCCAGATGGTTTGGCGATCGCGTTCCAGGTCATTAATGCCATACACATCTGGCTCTGATTTCATCAACCAATAATTCATCGTGTCGTTTATTCCTCGCCTTTGTAACCGTTTTCGGAGGGATTTTGAGAAGCGATCGCCGCTTGATTGGGGTCATTATTATTCTCCATTGGCGGCTGTAATCGTTCAATCCGAATTTGATGAAGTCGCGGCCCTTCGGCGGAGGTAACCGTCAACTCTAGATCGGCATAGCGGAAATATTCTCCAGCGGTTGGAATTTTTTGAAATTGATGAATGATAAATCCTCCCAGCGTTTGATATTGCTCAGTCAGGGGCAGATCCAGCTTGAGTAATTCATTCACTTCTTCCAGATCCATCTGGGCTTGCACCAAAAATGTGCGATCGTCTAAAAGTTGAATTGGGGGTTCCTCATCCTCCGGGTCATGCACTTCCCCAATAATTTGAGCCGCTAAGTCCTTAATGGTGACTAACCCGGCGGTGCCACCAAACTCATCCACTACCACCACCATCGCTTGTGCGGCTCGTTGCATCAGGCGTAGCAACTCTTTGAGCGGCACCGACTCTGGCACAAACTGAGCCGGACGCACCCACGGTTGAATCGGGCTATCTAACGCCAAAACTCCCTCGACAAGAGGAGCTGCTAACTCTTTGAAATAGATGATGCCGACGATGTCGTCTAAGGACTCCCCAATCACGGGGTAACGGGAATGACCCGTTTGAGCAACTTCGTGTAATAGAGCTTGAAAGGTAGCATCCTGATCGATCGCCACCACACTGATGCGGGGAACCATGACCTCTTGAGCGGAAACCTCAGTGAATTCAAAGACATTACTGAGCAATTCCCTCTCTCCTGCCTCTAGCCCCGGAGACTCAGTCGAGGTGCGAATAATCAGTTCCAGTTCCTCCGGAGTAACGCGGTTATACCACCCTTGCCCACTGTACTGAATACCAACCAGTCGCAACAGCAGCCAGGTGGATTGGTTCAAAATCCAGATAAAGGGGTTAAAGAAGCGGGCGATCGCCTGACTGGGTGGGGCTAGAAACCGAGCCAGTTGTTCCGGATAGAGCAACGCCACCGACTTGGGGCAAAGCTCACCTAAGACGATTTGTAGGTAGGCAATTAACAGAAACGCAATTGGCAGGGCAATGGTATGGGAAATCAGAGGGCGATCGCCCCTTGCCAGTGGAATGGCAGCTAACCCGGCATTGAGCAATGTTGCCATGGTGTTTTCTCCAATCCAGCCCAGTGCCAAACTGGAGAGCGTGATGCCGAGTTGGGTTGTAGAAAGCAGTCGATCGAGTCCCCGTTGCAGGTCTTGCACGGTTTGTGCCTGTACATCCCCGGCTGAGGCAAGCTGATTAATGCGCGATCGCCGCACCGACACGATTGAGAACTCAGCAGTGACAAAAAAGGCGTTGATGGCAATCAACAGAAATACGGCTAATAGCCGCGAGAGGATTTCTGAGCCACTCAACGACGAAACCGTATTAGTTGCCAACACAAGTAGGGCAGCAGGAGTCATCCGATCATAGAAAAGACCTAGCAGGAGTATGGTACGTCATCCCCGCTAGAGAAATCACCGTACAACTAGAGAGATCACCGTACGACTGGAATATCGGATAGTTTGAGCCGCAACTGCTGATCGGGGTAGTCGGTCAGGGCGATCGACAGGTCATTCACCCCTTCTAGCAACACCATCGGAATCGTCACCGTTCCTGAAAAGGACTCACTGCTAGGTTGCAACTCGCTGGGCAACCCTTCAGTATTGGCACTAAACGATCGCCCCTGGCTGTCGGTGATATTCATAAAACTATAGAGAAACTGCACCGGGCGATCGCCCCCGTTTTGCAGACTCACATCCAAGACAAGAACGCCGTTGACCTGACGCACCGATCGAACTTCAAACGTAACTCCCTGATCTTGAGCAGCGATCGGCAGCCCTGCGACTGGCGCATTAGCGTCTGAGTTCACAGCGACTACTGGGCTTGCTGACGGAGTTGCTGGGTTTTGGGCATCAGTTGTTTGAGCACTGGTAGTCGGGCTAGCGGTTGGGGTGGTGGGAGTCGCAACCAGCGTATCGGTATCTGTCGCTCGACCCTCCATTCGCGCTTTGACGTCTGCCAGAATTGCCGCTTCGCTCAAAATCGACACCTCTTCATGACGGGGTGCGCCTTCACCCAATGCTGTTGAAGGTCGAACATCGGGTTGAGTAATGCCTTTGAGTGCCTCTCGCCCCAAAGCATATCCCCAGGCACCGCTGACAACTCCAGCAGCAACCATCAAAGATAATAGAATCAGCGTCAGTGCAACAGTTGGATTCACGTTAACAACTTCACATTACAACTTTCAGTAAACCGAATATTTTAGGATATCGTCAGTTCAAGCTACAATAAAAGCCAAAATCCCAGGGTTGGCCGAGCGGTTTAGGCAGCGAACTCATAATTCGCCTCAGGCAGGTTCGACCCCTGCACCCTGGATTGCGATCGCCCATCATTTCTGCTCTCATCAATCTCCGCTATATGGAGAGCTGCCCGCAATTTTGCGAATATCCTAGCTCATTTAAGCGTCTAAAATCAGGATTGGCTAGACCCTGACATTAAGATATGACTCAAACTCCCGTTTCACCCCAATCCATTGACGTCAGCAAGGTTGACTTGGCGACTTTGCAGCACTATCTGCTCGATCTGTTTTGCCAAGTGGCTTACAAAGAGGGAGATTTTGTTCTGTCCTCCGGGCAACGCAGTTCCTACTACATCAATGGAAAACAGGTGACACTCCATGCTCAAGGTGGGTTAGCCGTGGGTCGGTTGTTGCTGTCGATGGTGCCGGCTGAAGCGGTGGCGATCGCCGGACTGACCCTGGGAGCTGACCCGATTGTCACTGCCGTCAGTGTCGTTGGAGCCTATGAAGGTCGGCTACTCACTCCGTTAATTGTACGAAAAGAAGCAAAAGGGCACGGCACCCAGGCTTACATCGAGGGACCTACCCTGACCCCCGCTAGCTCTGTCGTTGTGTTAGAAGATGTCGTCACAACTGGACAGTCAGCTCTCAAAGCGGTCGATCGCCTGCGTCACGCTGGATACACTGTCAACCACATCATTTCTCTGGTCGATCGCCTCCAGGGCGGTGCAGAGCTTTATCAACAACAAGGACTCCACTTTCAAACCCTCTTCTCCATTCAAGACATCCAAACCCACTGGCGAACAATAAATCCAGAGTGAAGGGGAAACGCATGAGCGTTGCTGAATCTAATGTATGAATTTCGTAGGGGCGTTTCGCGAAACGCCCCTACAGCCGTGGTGCGTTTTCAAGAACCACACCTGCATTCATCCTCTTGCCTCCTTCATCCCCCCACTCCTTCAGCCTTACTCCTCAACTCATCCATCTTCAACGAGCATTAATAGAGCCTTGAAGTTTTAGTAAACTGCCCGATTGATTGCCTCGTTCATTAAGAAACTCTGTTAGCTTGCTATAAAGTTAAGTAGAAATACGACTTAGGTAAAAGTACGGCAGGCTAGACATAATCTTATCGCTAGGTTAGCTTTGAAGCCTTAGGTGTCATCCTACCAAACAAGGTTAGAGAACGATTCCGGGTACACTGGGCATTGCTGTTTGCTATTGACCTCTAAATACGAAACTATGCGAATTTTAGTTACAGGCGGCGCAGGTTTTATCGGCTCCCATCTGATTGACCGATTAATGCAAGAAGGACATGAAGTTATTTGCTTAGATAACTTCTATACAGGTCACAAGCGGAATCTACTGAAATGGCTGGATCATCCTTACTTTGAATTAATCCGTCACGATATTACTGAGCCTATTCGGTTAGAAGCGGATCAAATTTATCACCTGGCTTGTCCAGCCTCCCCCGTCCACTATCAGTACAACCCCGTCAAGACAATCAAGACGAATGTGATGGGTACACTCAATATGCTGGGGTTGGCAAAGCGAGTTAAAGCAAGATTCTTACTTGCTTCCACCTCAGAAGTGTATGGTGATCCAGAAGTTCATCCACAAACCGAAGACTACCGGGGAAATGTTAATCCGATTGGAATTCGGAGCTGTTACGACGAGGGCAAGCGAGTCGCTGAGACACTGGCATTCGATTACCACCGCCAAAACGATGTTGAAATTCGAGTGGCTCGAATCTTCAACACCTACGGTCCCAGAATGTTAGAGAATGACGGTCGCGTAGTGAGCAATTTAGTCGTGCAAGCTCTGCGCGATCAGCCACTAACGGTATACGGTGATGGTTCTCAAACTCGCAGCTTCTGCTACGTTTCAGACTTAGTGGACGGGCTAATGCGCTTGATGAATGGTGAGCACACAGGTCCGGTGAATCTGGGAAATCCAGATGAATACACTATTCTAGAGCTGGCAAAGGCAGTTCAACAAATGGTGAATCCAGAGGTAGAGATTAAATTTGAACCTCTCCCTCAGGACGACCCTCGTCGCCGTAAGCCTGATATCACCAGAGCGCGTACCTGGTTGAATTGGCAACCAACTGTGCCCTTAAAAGATGGGCTACAAATGACGATAGATGATTTCAGCGCGCGCATGGGCGATCGCGCTACTGTAGCCCAGCACACTTTGCCCCTCTAGCAATTCTTGGGCTGCTCCCTTTTCCCAGTCAATTTCTACTGTCTTAATTACCTGCTCTATCACGAGGAGTTTCTTAAACTATGCGTGTTTGTGTCATCGGTACTGGTTATGTTGGTCTCGTGACTGGCGTCTGCTTGGCTCACATTGGACATCATGTGATTTGTGTTGACAACAACGAAGAGAAAGTCAAGTTGATGCAATCTGGTCAATCCCCCATCTTCGAGCCAGGATTGTCAGAGTTAATGCAATCTTCGATTCAGGCTGGACGCATTGAGTTCACAACCGATTTGGCGGCTGGTGTTGGTCATGGTGAAATCCTATTTATTGCAGTAGGTACGCCTCCACTGCCCACTGGAGAAAGTGATACCCGCTATGTAGAGGCGGTTGCACGGGGAATTGGTCAACACCTCAACGGTGGTTATAAAGTCATTGTCAACAAATCAACTGTACCCATTGGTTCCGGTGACTGGGTTCGCATGATTGCGTTAGATGGTGTGGCTGAGCGGCAAAAGGCACTGGTTCCCGCAGGCAGCAGCGAAGCAGTAGAAATCGAAGCAGACTTTGATGTCGTCAGCAACCCTGAGTTCTTGCGCGAAGGCTCTGCGGTTTATGACACCTTCAACCCTGACCGGATTGTATTGGGCAGCAATAGCCAGCGGGCGATCGCTCTGATGAAGGAGTTATATGCTCCCATTGTGGCGCGTGAGTATGCTGAAGATCAGACATTGCCCACGGTTCCTGTTGTGGTGACTGACCTCAGCTCCGCAGAAATGGTCAAGTATGCCGCAAATGCTTTCCTGGCAACCAAGATTAGCTTCATCAACGAAGTCGCAAACATTTGCGATCGCGTCGGTGCCGATGTCACTCAAGTAGCTAAGGGCATTGGTCTAGACTCCCGGATTGGTGGCAAATTCTTGCAAGCTGGGATTGGCTGGGGTGGTTCTTGCTTCCCCAAAGACGTGTCTGCTCTGATTCACACGGCTGATGACTATGGTTACGAAGCACAGTTGTTGAAAGCAGCCGTCAGCGTCAACCAGCGTCAACGCTTGATCGCCATCGAGAAACTGCAACAAGTCCTCAAGATTCTCAAGGGTAAAACGGTTGGTTTATTGGGCTTGACCTTCAAACCCGACACCGATGACATGCGTGACGCTCCCGCTCTGGACTTGATCGAGCACTTGAGCCGTTTGGGTACAAAGGTTAAAGCATTTGACCCACTGGTTTCCCAAACCGGATTGCGTCATGGTCTGTCGAACGTGATTGTGGAAACTGACCCAGAGCGTCTGGCAGACGGTTGCGATGCATTGGTGCTCGTGACCGACTGGAAACAGTTCCGCACGTTGGATTATGCCAAGATGTCGAAGCTGATGAGCAACCCCGTGATCATCGACGGTCGTAACTTCCTTGACCAGGAAGCTATGGAGCGAGCAGGCTTCCGCTACGTCGGCGTCGGTCGCTAATTCCCAACTCTCTCAATGTAAGGTCTAACTCCAGGGGCACAGCTATGCCGTGCCCCTTTTTAATATGGTGTTATGGAGATGGGTTATCACGTCGGGTGCAAATTATGAAAATTCACCAACGCCATGAGTGGAACTTAACGGCTGAGGAGGCGATCGCCCTGCAACATCGCCTTCAATCTGAAGTGATTACTACCGATCAATTGGAAGTTGTTCAACATGTGGCAGGAGTAGACGTTGGTTTTGAAGAAGACGGCACAGTCACACGAGCCGCAGTGACCGTTCTGACCTTTCCTCGGTTGCAACTTAAGGAACAAGTGCTCGCCCGTCGTCCCACCTCCTTTCCGTACATTCCGGGGTTACTGTCCTTTCGGGAAGTTCCTGCTGTATTAGAGGCATTGGAGCAGTTGCAGATCATCCCTGACCTGCTGTTGTGCGATGGACAGGGAACCGCTCATCCGCGTCGTCTGGGCATCGCCTGTCATCTGGGATTGTTGACAAATATCCCCAGTGTTGGAGTAGGCAAATCACTTTTAGTTGGAACTCATGCAGACGTGCCCGACGAAAAAGGCGCATGGGTGCCATTGCAGCATAAAGGTGAAACGATTGGTGCTGTCGTTCGCACTCGGGTTGGAACCAAACCTCTCTACATTTCGCCAGGACATCGCATCAGTTTAAAAACAGCGATCGCTTACGTGATGCAATGCACCACCAAATATCGCCTCCCAGAAACCACTCGATTTGCCCATAAGCTGGCATCGGAGATGAAGGATCAGCCTGTCCAGTTGGGTCAGCAACAGTTGAGCCTGGGCTTGTAGGGTTAGAGCATAAGAGAGTAAGGGAGTAGGAGAGACGCGATTAATCGCGTCTTTACGATATTGATCGCGTCTTTACGAATCACCCCATCACGCCATCACCCCATCACGCCATCGCCCCATCACGCCATCGCCCCATCACCTCTTGGTGCTGGCACAATGATGTAGCCCTCGGTGCGATCGCCCAAAACCCAATTGCGCTCAACTCCCCAAAACCACCAATGGGCAGCAACATAAGCACAGATCAGGCTGTCAAGCTGGTCTTCAACGGCTTTCATCGCAGTCCCGCGCGTGGGTATTTCGGGTAACAGCGGCACTCCATCACTCTGACGAAGTGGAAGGGCGGGAGTTAAAACAGGCAAGGTTTCGAGAAGATATTGACGGAGTCGGTTCAATTCGACCGATCGCTCAGCAACAGTACCTTTCTTATATTTCAGAATGCGATCGAGCTGAAACAGATGCACCATTGCCGGATGGGGAAACACTTCGATTTGATAGCGTCCGGGCTGTTGGGGGTGTATCTCTGGAGCGTGCAGGAACCCTCGCTGTTCCAGGCTGAGTCCGAAGGCGATCGTACGTTGAGCAAAGGGAAGCCCCTGATTGGCAGGATAGCACCCTGCATGATAACGACCGAAGTATTTGTGAGCAAGGCGATCAGGTAATCGCATTCCCGTTGCATTGGGAATCAGGGTAGGAGCATCAACTGCAATCACGGCAGGCTGTTGATCTGGAACCCATTGATCAACCCACGTCAAAACTTCCTCAAGCGTACCGAGTCGCTGCAAGTCAAGTAACTGCAACGTTTCATTCTGCAAACTCAGGCAACACACTCCACTGGGTTGTGATGTCCAACCCAAATCAACACCTAAGAATTTCATAAGGGTTGGGCGGTCAGTCTATGCGAAAAATTCGATCGACTCAGTGATATCTACAATAAGGCGATCGCCCGTTATCCGCACTTAATATTGTTGCAATTCAGGGAAAAGCGACCTCTACTATCTTGATTGACATCTTGGACTTCCATAACTGACGACGCCGAAAGCCCCCAATGGAGATAACCTCATGTCAGCACATATTCTAGACTGCCCCAAGTGCAGCAAACACGCCTTAGTCGAACGCCGAAACGATCTGTATCAATGCCTTGCGTGCGATTTCAAACGCGACTTCACTGAACCTAAAAAAGATGACAAACAATCCAGTGATTTCGTTTGGGTTCTGTTAATCGCATTTGTCATGGTTCTGGTGTTGCAGGGTTTACCCGTGCGTAGTGTATCTTCGCCCAATCAACCCCTATCACCCACGATCGAGTCGATACCTAAGGTGAATGAACTGCCTTAAATCGAGTCGTTTCATAACCGCGAATTCATTCGCCAGGCTCTTAAACCGAACTGATGTTATGGCCGTAGCCACACGCGATGGGGTGGAGGCGGGTCAGAAAGCTCCCCAGAATCAGGGTTTGAGCCATTGCCTTTGACTTAAGCTTTCTGACCAAAGCAAATCCCCTGCTGTACGGGTTTGGCATTGCCAAACCCCTTCCAAAAAACTGCCTTCTCTTTAATCCATGCCCCTAAAGACTTAGGGAGATTTTCAGGAACAAAATACCTGTAAGGGCGTTTCGCGAAGCGTCCCTACAGCGGTGGTCAGTTTTTAAGAAGCCTATCTACATTCAGCAACGCCAACAGAAGGGATGCGATTAATCTCCGATAGAAGGGACGCGATGCATCGCGTCTCTGAGGGGCAACGTAAACCAGAATGTCGTCCCCTGACCGGGGGTGCTGTTTACGCCAATTTCGCCATGATGAGCGTTGATAATCTGACGACAAAGGTACAACCCTAAGCCCAGACCGGGCGATCGCCGATTGTGGGTGCCACGCGAGTAGAGGTCAAACAGGCGATCTTTCAAGTCGGGGCTGATGCCAATGCCGCTGTCTTCGATAGTGCAGCGCATATAATCCCCCTCAATCGTGGCGTTGAGGATAACATTGACCCCTGGCGGATTGTACTTCAGCGCATTGGTGATCAGGTTCTCAAAGACTCGCCAAAGCTGAGTTGGATCAGCCTGAACAATCACTTCAGTTGTAGAGATCAGATTGGTCAGGGTGGCTCGGCTCTGGAGCACGAGTGGCTCGACATCGGCGACCACCGCTTGGGCAATGAGAGCTAATGCGATCGCCTGGGGTTGGTAGCGCATCTCAGCTTTAGCACTGACGTGTGCCTCCAGTAGAGAGTCGATCAGCCGCATCTGGCGATCGCCCCCCTGAATAATCCGTTCTAGAGCCGATCGCGACATCAGGATTGGGTCGTTTGCCCTCTTGAGCAAACTTCCTAACACCATCGCTGTGCCGATGACTGGAGTTCGCAGGTCGTGGGTAACTGAGTGCAAAAATACCTGAAGTTGTCGCCGTGACTCAAACTCAGCCCGTTGCAACCGCTCATAGGTATAGACCCCCAGGTCGCAGATCAAACAGACCCAACCGACATACCAGGTTGTGCCGATCGCATCGATATCGCGCATCATCGGGTCAGGACCAACCATCAATACCAGCAGCAAATAAGCGGCGATCGTCAGCAATTGCGCCAGGACATGCAACTTCCACCGCACCGGAATCAAGGTCGCTACCATCAGAAAGATAACTGTCCAAATGAATGCCTCTGGGGAGCGCAAACCCATGAATGCAGTTCCCACCTGGACACCTACAGTGAAGGTTAGCACCAATCCTAAAAATGCCAGATCAGGTTGACTGCGTCCAAAACGACTGCGGTAAAATAATACCCACAGGAGTAAAAGGGTACCAATTACTCCATAGGGCATTAGATCCAACCATTTGTTGGGGTCAACGATCGCACTGTAAATAGCTGGAAGACCGAGTGTGCATAATGCCCCTAGCCCAACCCATCCCACAAGTTGCAAACGATTAATTAAGAAGTGGTATCGCCACAACCTGTAGTCTACCGATGACGAAAGGTCGTCTTCCGGAATGACAAATTTGAATTGGGTAACTGGCTGAAGCAGAAATAGCTGACTGAGCCGTTTTAGAGGGGTTGCCCACAACCGTTGAGCGATGGAATTTAGCAGGGTTGCGATCGCCCGATATTGACTGGCTAACCAGGTGTTTTGCAATGTCGCTGATGCCACTGAAGTGTAGCTCTGTTTTGCAGTTCCTCTGGCTTGCTCTAACAACAATTCGATTAAAGTCAGTTGGCGATTGCTGCTCTGATAAATCTCATCTAATGTGTCACGGGCGATCGCAATTTGCTCTCCCGTTTGCTCCAGGGATTGTTTCAATAACTCCAAATTCTTTAAGGTGGGCGATCGCAAGTCATGGGATATGGTTTGAATCAGGGTTTGTAACTCGCGTCGGGCTTCAAACTCCCCTCGTCGCAACCGCTCATAGAGATAGACGCCCAAGATGCAGCAAAACGAGATCCAGAAGATAAACATCCAGATCATCACTAGATCGATTGTTGAAATCGTAGGAAACTGCCCAAACCCGATATTGAGAGCAGTGTATAGAGTCAGAGCACCGAGGTGTGAGATTAAATGCAATCGCCACCGAATTGGGATCGCCACTGCAAAGGTTAAAAAGACCAGCGACCAAATGCTGATATTTGGAATCGCATGTCCCAGGATGGAGATTCGCAGTTGACTGAACCAGATCACTGCCCAGGACAGTCCTAAAAACAATGCATCTGGATGGGCACGACCGAGCCGAGTTTTTTGCAGGTATAAACAGAACGCAGCACTGCCTAATGTGACAACATCACCAATAAACCAAAACCAACTGTCAAAATATTGCGGCACCAGCAACATCAACGCGATCGCGCTCAAGAAGAAGTAGAAAATGAGGCGGCTCGACAACTGCAAGCGATTAATCAAAAATTGTCGTTGCCACGCTTCGTATTCAGCGGATTCGGTTGAAGTGCTGATTTGTTTGAACCAGACTGATAGAGTTTGAGCCAGTGAAACACGGTGTTGGAGGTTGCCTGCAAGTTTCATGTGCTGCTGAGTCAGAGGCTAAAAGTCGTGACCCAGTTAACTATGAGGGAGTTTCCCCGCAACACCATCCTGCCGTTGGGTTAGCCAAGTGGTCAGAAATTGGGACGGAGGAGTGAATGGTTGATGGTGAATGGTTAGTGGTTAGTGGTTGATGGTCAAGAGTCAATGGTCAATGGTCAATAGTCAATGGTCAATGGTCAATGGTCAATAGTCAATAGTCAATAGTCAATGGTCAATGGTTAAGAGTCAATGGTCAATGGTCAATGGTCAAGAGTCAATGGTCAAGAGTCAATGGTCAATAGTCAATGGTCGTTGGGTTTCCACTCCCTACTCCCTACTTCCCACTCTTTATTCCCCTTTCATCACCTGATCCAACACGCTCAGCAACCGCTCAATTGGGGCATTGGGTTCTAAAAAAGAGAACAAGTGGCGATCGCGAATACGGCTCTGTTGATCCAGCACAAATTGGGCGGGTAGGGGTGCCCCCAGAGCTTGCCCTACTTGATATAGACGAAACACTCGACAACTGGGGTCACTTAACAATGGCATTCGCAAGCCCAAATCCTGCATGACAATTTTGCTCTGTCTCTGATCGGTGCTGGTGATCATCAAAACCTCCGCACCCCGCTGCAAAAACTCGTCATACGCTTCGTTCAATGCTTTGATATGGGGATAACACAGCGGGCAGTATTGCTTTTCGGTGAAAATGCGCGTAAACGCTAGAACGACAGGACGGTTCCAGGCTTCGAGGTCAGGGTTGGTGTTGCCTGTGTAGTCTGACAATTTGACTTGTTGACTGGTGCTGACGTTGAGCAGTTGAAAGGCAGGGGCAGGGCTGCCAAGCTTAAACTTGTTAGTCGCCGGAATCGGCAAAAAGTTATTAAAAAACCGCTGATTAAACAGACCTCTAAAATCTGTAGACGTGAACAGATTTGTTACGGGCGTTGTCACAGTCATGGCACACAGCAATTTGGGATTTTAGATTTGCGATTTTGGATGACCTTGGTGTCTCTATTCAAACTTAGAGCAAAACTAAGAAAAAACCTCAATGTCATGGAGGTATTAACCCATGACACTGAGGCTTGACGGAACATTTTAGACTGCGATCGCAGCCATTGAACTCAAACTAAGCAGGTTGCTTAAACTGCCGAGAAGTATTCTTTAGACTTCACAGGGTCAGGAGTCATGGTTGCATCGCCAGGCTTCCAACCCGCCGGGCAGACTTCATCGGGGTGAGACTGCACATACTGGATCGCTTGCAGGGTGCGGAGGGTTTCATCAACGCTGCGACCAAATGCCAGGTTGTTGATAGTAGCGTGCTGAATCACACCATCTTTGTCGATGATGAACAAGCCACGCAGTGCAATCCCTGCATCGGGATCGAGCACGTTGTATGCAGAGCTAATCTCTTTCTTGATGTCAGCTACCAGAGGATAGGTCAGGTCGCCTACACCGCCAGACTTCCGATCCGTTTGAATCCAAGCGAGGTGAGAAAATTCGCTATCAACAGAAACGCCTAAAACTTCGGTGTTGATGGATTTGAACTCTTCGTAGCGATCGCTAAATGCGGTAATCTCAGTAGGGCAAACGAAGGTGAAATCCAAGGGATAGAAGAATAAAACGACGTATTTGCCGCGATAGTCAGATAACTTAATAGTCTTGAATTCTTGGTCGTATACGGCAGTGGCTGTAAAATCAGGTGCGGTTTGACCAACCCGAAGGCATCCTTCATTGTGGTGAGTCATGCAGTTACTCTCCTAATAACTAACTTGCGTCTGGGACTACTTATCGATTCACGAGCTAAATGCAGGTGATGACACGCCACAGACAGTGCATCCCAGCACTGTAACCTGTAAGCGGCACCAGGCATTTACGAACTGTTACGAATATATCATAGTCATAACGATTTTGACTAAAGCGATCGCCCCACGATTTATCTCAAATTTATATTTCTAGAGACAGGCTTTAATTTACGTAGAGACAGGTTCGATAGAATACCTAATCTAGCCTGCAACAGAATCTTTATGGACAGCATAGATACGCGCGAGTGGCTGCTTACAAATGGATTGGGGGGATTTGCCAGTGGTACAGTTTGTGATGCCCACACCCGCACCTATCACGGTTGGTTGATCGCAGCCTTAGAGCCTCCGGGGCAACGGACGCTCCTCCTGTCGCGCATTGATGCCACGTTGGAAGTGTCTGGGCAGAGTTTTGAACTGGGCACCAATATTTGGGTCAGCGGCACGATCGCCCCCCTCGGTTATAAACGCTTGCACTCCTTTCAAACCAACCCTACGCCACATTGGGTTTGGAGCCACCCAGACTGGCAGTTTTCCCGTGAGATTTTGCTGCCCCATGGGTTGTCGTCCCTGACAGAAGACACAACCCCCCACTGTTGTAATCGAGTCTTGATCCGCTATCGCTATGATGGGCAAGAAGCTGCCGTGTTAAAGCTCAGACCGCTCATTGGCGATCGCAACTTTCACGCCCAACAACACGCCGACCCCGACCTCCAGTTTTCTCAAGTGATTGAGCCTCAGCGTATTCATCTGCAAGCGATGCGCCGTGACTGGATTGGCACATTGTGGCAGCTAGCATGGACTCAAGGGGAATATCACCCCGATGCCGTGTGGTATTGGAGTTACCGCTATCCCGAAGAAACCCAACGCGGATTGGGTGATCAAGAAGATTTATTCAGTCCGGGCTATCTCACAGTTCGGTTGCAACCTGGAGAGAGCGTCACGCTAGAAGGCAGAGTTGAGCCTCCCGCTGCGATCCACTACCCCCTGCCCGATCGCCACTCCTTTGATCATGCGCTGCAACTCGAACAGCAACGCCTGAGCGATCGCCTCACCCCGGCGTTAGAGCAATTTGCCCTCAAGCACCCGCACAAACCAGAAAAAATGGCAATGTTGCGGCAACTGTTGCAAGCGGGTGATCAATTCATCACCTATCGAGCGTCGATCAACGGTCCGACGGTTATCGCTGGATATCACTGGTTTAACGATTGGGGACGAGACACGCTGATCGCTCTCCCCGGTTTAGCGTTAACGACCCAACAGTTTTCTCTGGCAAAGGGCTTGCTCGAAACCTTTGGCAAATACTGTCAGGATGGCTTAATTCCTAACACGTTTCCGGATGCGGGTTCTGACCCTGCTTACAATAGCCTGGATGCGGTTCTGTGGTGGATTGAAACCCTCGGCTTGTATCTCGAAGCCACTCAAGATTGGGACTTTTTGCAGGAACAATATCCTATCGTCCGCCGCATCTACAAATCCTTCATGGCAGGCACATCCTACCACATCCGCATTGATGCCTTTGATGGGCTAGTCACCTGGGAGTTTCCGGGCGTTGCTCTGACCTGGATGGATGCCCTGGTGGATGGGCAACCCGTTACCCCTCGTCAGGGAAAACCGATTGAGATTAATGCTCTCTGGTACTCTGCTCTATGTTGGGCACAGCAATGGGCAGAACGGTTGCAACAGATGAGTCAGGATGAAGACGAGATTCTTAAATTAGGCAATCAGGCTCGCCGCTATGCTCAACAGGCGGAGCAAGTGAAAGCCTCGCTGCAAAAGTTTTGGAATGCGGAGTACAGCTACTTTTACGATCGCATCGAACCCAACGATTGCCCCGATGGTTCCATTCGCCCAAATGCGGTTATTGCCCTGTCTCTATATCACTGCGGTTTCTCAACCCAACAAGCACAGCAGGGGTTGCAGATTGCCCGCGATCGCCTCCTTACCCCCTATGGGTTGCGATCGCTTGACCCCTTTCATCCCGCTTATATCGGTCGTTATGCAGGCAATTCACGGCACCGCGATCGCGCCTATCATCAGGGCACGGTTTGGAGTTGGTTGATTGGTCCCTTCATTCGCGCCTGGAAACGGTTTTACCCAGCAGACCCCCTTCCCTGGAGGAGCGATCGCCTGTTAGATCACCTGCAACATCAAGTTGGACTGGGAACCATTTCAGAGATTTTTGATGGTGATTTCCCTCATACTGCTCAAGGGGCGATCGCCCAGGCGTGGTCTGTCGCTGAATTAATTCGCCACTGGAACGACATTTAGAGCAACTGTCGAGACCGTTAATACAAGGGAATGTAGGGATTCCACCCCTGCACTCTGCCCTAACCAACCTTTCAGTTGCTACAGAAGGTGGTCAGAAAAATGTTTGCCAGGTTTAACAGGGTTGCCTGGTTTGATGTGGTTCCGTGGGCTTAGGCTACCTATCGATGTATCCGTAGGGGCGGTTCACGAACCGCCCTAACCCATTTGTTGGTTTGCTTTCGAGAGCTGATAAGAAATACTTAGCTAGCACCAAACACTTTTTTATGCAAGTTTACTTGATGTTTCGTAACATTTTGTTTACATTAGTTTACATAAGGTTACACCACTAAGGATGAACTGCTATGTACACCACTATTAATGAACAAGGTCAATTGAATAACTACGCTTCTGAACCTGCTCTTTATTACGCTGAATATCCTTCGCCCATGCAGCAACAACGCTATGCTCTCCTGGGTGCAGCTGCCACTCTGTTTGTCAGCACCCTTGTTCTCGTTGCGCTTGCCGTTAGCTAATCGTGCTGTAGTTAAATAGTCATCTCCGCACCAGCAAGCAATCCCCAGGTGAATCGTCAACCCTGGGGATTGTTGTATAGGGAACAGACCATGCAGAAGAGAGAATCGGTTTGCTCTGCCCGTCTTGCATCTCGGTAACGTCAGTTCGGTTGAAGAGCCCGGCGAATGAATTCGCGGCTACTAGAGCGAAGTCCGCCGACGCGAACTCCGGAAAATGCAGGATTTGACGAACCGACGCGATCGATTTTGCTCCGATAGCGGCGGTTTTAACCGCCGAAATCTTATCCTGAATTCACGTTCGGTAAGACGTTGTGCGATCGCTATCAGCCCCTCATGAACTCCCTTTCATCTCTTATTCTTCATCCTTATTTCTTTCTTCTTTTTTCCCTCTTCCCTCTTACTTCTCCGGCACCTCAACCCAACGACCTGTCTCGTTGGATTGATGGGTCAAGTCCATCAGTAATTGCGAATAAACGCCTTCCTGTAAGGAAGGGGCAAGAGATTCTCCCCGGTCGATCGCCTCAATCCACCGATCGACCACTCGAATAAATGGAGCCAGCCGCCCATCTGGATAAGTTTTAGGAAATTCCAGTCGGGCTGGAATCTCGACTTCGACGAGGGGTTGTCCCACAGGTGCTGCCCAGAGCTTAAATCCATGAACGTAGTCACTCTGGTTGTCGCTGCCTAAAACTAACGTGCCGCGATCGCCATACACCTCAACCCAGTGCCCCCGTCCCTGAAACGCCACCGAACTCAACGACAGGTTGCAGGGCGTTCCATCCATCAACTCCAGCACGAGATTACAGGTGTCATCGGAATCGACGGACTTTGCTTCCCCAGTTATTGGATCAACACGAGTGGCGATCGCCGTACTCAACCGCCCCCACAGTCGCCGCACCGGACCAAACAACCAGGACACGTAGTCAAAGGCGTGAGACCCGATCGCCCCTAACGCACCACCGCCCTGGTCTTTACGGGCATACCAATTCCATGGTTTGCTGGCATCCGCTCGGCTCGACACCAGCCAATCAATGTTGATTAATCGGGGTTGACCCACAAACCCCTCTGCCAGTAGTTCTGCTAATCGTTGCCACGCGGGCACAAAGCGAAACTCAAAATCAAGAGCAGTGACGACTCCCTGAGCGATCGCCAGATCCTGTAGAGCTTGTGCTTCTGTCACTGATAGGGCAGTGGGTTTTTCCAACAGCAAATGCTTTCCTGCATTCAACACGGTCTGCCCCATCTCGTAGTGTAAAAACGGGGGAGTTGAGATACTAACAGCCTGGACTTCGGGTAGGGCGAAGATTTGATCAAGGCTGGAGCAGGCATGGGGAATGCTGTGGGCAGAAGCGATCGCCTGGGCCTTTTGCAGATCGCGATGATAAACCGCAACGACTTGAGTGCGGTGGTGGGCTTGCAATCCGGGAATGTGAATTTTTTGACCAAATCCAGTTCCAACGACAGCAACACCAATCGTAGATTGAGCCATGATCCTCTTGCCGTAAACCATTGAGCAGCATCATGACCTATTCTCCCTGGATTGGTCACACTTCACAATGGTTAAACAATGGCTGAAGGGCCTCTCGCCCATTGCTCCAGTGCCAAATCAATCAGTGGTTGAGCCTGTATAAAAAATCACAAATCGTTAACCGGATGTCACTCTATTGTTTTGTGTTGTTTAGTTCCGGGAATCCCTTGCAAGAACCCGTATTTCGTTGATGAAGCCTGATTGCAGAACGACCCATTCAACCTCTATGAGTAGGTACAAATTGAAAACATACAGCTTGAGTTTGGCAAAGAGTTTTGCAGTGCTGGTGGCAGTCGTGGGTGCAGTCGCATCAGCTATCGGAATCGGCTTTATGACTTGTATGGATGTGGAAGAACGGGTTCCCAACCCCTTCAGTATGTGGGAAGCCGATTATTGCTCTGGCGCACTGGGGGTGTTTCTAGTCATCACCACTGCCGAGTTGTTGTATTTGGGTGTGTTAACAGAATTTCATATCATCCCACGATTGGTTGGATTTGTTTCCATTGGTATGATGGGGGCGATCGCGGGTGCATACCTCATTGGAATCGTAGCGGTCGGATAGCTCTTTTCCCGCTTTGTTTCTTCAGATGCGATACACCGCGCCTCTCCCCTTCTCTTCTTTTTCCCTACTTATCCTTCATCCTCCATCGCTTATCCTTTCTTTTTTATGAATAGTTTCCAGCACGATCTCCGTTACCTGGTGCAAGGAATGGTTGTCACTCTGGTGGTTTGTGGGACGATCGCCACCTTCGCCGGAGCATCGTACCTTGTCCTGCTACTCCTGATTGCCAATCGAGGTAGCCTATTTGAGGCATTAAAAATCCCAGGACTAGAACTGTGGCTAATCCTGGGAACGATGATTCAAATTCCAGTTTGGATTGCCCTCACCCGGATTCGCTTTGTGGCTCGTTCCTTGGGGTGGGCGATCGCGGGAATGATGACGTTGATTCTGGTGTTCTCTTTCATCAGCAGTTTTCTTTTGCCAGGGTGATCAAAACCCAATACTTGAGAAAACAAACCGATACAACGTGGAAATCTAAGAAGCAAACGAGGCAAACCCTGGGAGAATGCCACCCAGTATTCTGAAAATCAGGGCATTAATAATTCCCAGGAGAAATCCCCCTAACAGTGCGCTCCAAATGCCCCAGCGCAGGCGGAAACCCTGTACCAACCAGGCAGCCAAGCCAAAAATAAAGCCGTTGATGACGATCGCAAATAATCCCAGGGTCAGGAAGGTAATCGGTGCGCCCAAAAACCTCAAGATGGGACCCAAAATCGCGTTTAAAATTCCAAATACAGCTGAAGAAACCAGGGCTTTGTTAAAGCTATCAATGTCAATTCCTAACGGCAGTTTGGAAATGATAAATAGGCTGACAGCTGTGACAAGCCAGACAACTACTAGTCCGATTAACCAATTCATAAATTAGAAGCTCCCCACCATGAAACATTAATTTGTCATAGCTGGTTAAAAACCGCCCTTATTTTCTCTGATTCCAGACGGTTTAATCAAGTTAGCTAGACATCACTTAATGTCAGGTGTCTGTTGCAAAGCTGACAGTTTACTAAGGGGTAGTTGGTTGAAGTGGATTGCTGGAACCAGAATTGGGTGAGGGTTCCAGAGGAAATAAAGGCTGACTCGGATCATAACTGGGATTGAATGGATCACTGCCTCCAGGAATGCCGTAAGGGGCATAGGGATTTGCAGGATCTAACCCTGGCGTTGTAGGAATCTCTAATTCAGAACCTTCTGGTTGGGCAGCATCGTTGCCGTTCGGCAAGGTAGCCAGCGCGACGCGATCGCCCCCTACCGAGCGCAATAAGTCCAACACCTGCACTACATCGTTGTAGCTTGACAACCGTGAGGCGTATAACACCATCAACCCTTGAGGGTTAGCGGTTTGATAATCCACTAAGGCTTGATACAGTTGCTCTCGTGTAACGGGTTGCTGATCAATATAGGTTTGTCCCACCGGATCAACACTGACAATCATCATGTCGCGCATCTGCGTTGCCCCAGTTGTTGCTTGTGGCAAATCGACGTTAATGGCAGTCTGCCGAGTCACAGCCATCGCCGCCAAGATGAAGAAGGTCAAAATACAGAAAATGACGTCAATCAGCGGCAATAACTCGATGCGAACGTCCGATTCGGGGTTGTCTAAGTTGATTTTCATAACCGTAGAAGAGAGTGGAGGTAACGGACGGCATCTCGCCCATCCAGATCATGCGTTAGTGGAAGTAACGGTTCAAGAAGTCACGAAGTCGCCACCAGCAGGTTTTTGTTCTGAAACAGTAGGATTTGTGGTATCCATTTTTCCTTTATGGATTGACCAGTCTTTACGGTAGAGCAGTTCCAATTCGTTGCCAGACTTACGAAACAGTTTAGCCTGCCCATGCACTAGCCCCTGAAACACGCGGTAAAAGGCCAGACTGGTCAGTGCCACAATCAAGCCAAACGCTGTACTGACCAGGGCTTCTGAAATACCTTGCGTTACTCCTGTGGCGGAACCCGTGATGATATCACCCAACCGAATATCTCCGAGCGATCGGATTAAACCCAACACCGTGCCCAGCAGACCGAGTAGGGGAGCAATGGCGATCGCCGATTCTAAAATCTTGTTACCTCGTTGCATCGCTGCCAACTCTTCATCAGCAGCAGCTTCTAATGCAAGCTGAAACACCTCTGGTTCAGGGTTTTTCATCTCCAACGCAGAATTGAGGAACCGCCCAATGGGTTGATTGTTCGATTTTTGAGCGATATCAGCCGCCGCAGACCAATCTCGTCGGGCTGCCTCGATAATGCGACCTGCAATCTCGCGCTCATGGGTCAAGATTTTTGACCAAAACCAAATCCGCTCGATCGCAACACCCAATGACAAAATTGAGAGCAACAATAGGGGCAAAGCCACAATGCCTGCATCAGCAAATAATTCAGGTATATTCACAATCTTGTCCTACCTCCTTAACGACTGTGTCTTCAGGCGAACCCAAGACAACATCAGGTCAATTCTAAAGACTTAACGGTCACACAATACCAAAAATTAGATTTCGGATGCTTTACTCCATGTTCAGGATAGTATTCTCCAGGTATAAACAGACGGATATCTGCACCGGAAGTTCTGGGGGGAATTTGTAAGAATAAAGGGGTGATTGGAGGACACCCCATGAAAGTTTCTGTTCAAGCCCTGTACGACTGGTATCGCCAAACTATCCGCAATCCTAAATATCGCTGGTGGATCATTCTAGCAACAGCTGCTTATCTGATTTCACCCATTGATATTGCTCCAGACTTTTTACCCATTATTGGGCAGATTGACGACGTAGTGCTGATTACGCTGCTGGTATCTGAGATCTCACAGTTATTGATCGATCGCGTCAAAACCAGCAAATCCCAATCTGTATCTCCTGCTGAATCGGTTGGTCATCCCTCGACCAGTGGTACTGAGCCTGTAGATGTCAACGCTGTTTCAGTTGAATAAGCTCGGTTGAGCCTAGGAAGACAATGCGATCGCGGATTGAAGCTCTCAGAGATGACTAGAGTTGCGAGTGAAAGGATGCGATCGCTCCCACCCATTAGCTGCGCTGCGGCGAGGCGAGGTTCCGGAATAACGTAAACTGCGGTTCAAACAGCATCTTCACTGTCCCAACAGGACCATTCCGGTGCTTGGTAATAATGATTTCCGCAATGCCCCGATCCGGTGTATCCGGATTATAGTAATCATCCCGGTACAACATAATAATGACGTCAGCGTCCTGCTCGATACTTCCTGATTCCCGCAGATCAGACATCATAGGACGCTTGTTTGTACGCGACTCTACACCCCGACTCAACTGAGACAACGCAATCACAGGTACATTTAACTCACGCGCCAATCCCTTCAAGGCACGAGTAATACGCGATAACTCCTGAACCCGGTTTTCGCTGCCACCATTCTCCATTAGCTGTAAGTAGTCAATTAGAATCAGTCCCAACGCACCACCCTGCTCGGCCTGAAGGCGACGGGCTTTCGAGCGCATTTCATTGACGGAAATATTAGGTGTATCGTCGATAAAGACTGGCAGTTGCGACAAGATACTAATCGCATGTCCCAGGGGCTCCCACTCATTCTGGTTGATCCGCCCGGAACGTAGTCGCCCACTCTCAATTTTGACTTCGCTTGACAACAGACGATAGACCAGTTGCTCCTTTGACATCTCCAAGCTAAAGACGGCTACAGGCAATTTGTGAAAAGCAGCGATATTGCGAGCGATGTTGAGCACAAAACTGGTTTTTCCCATGGATGGACGACCTGCTGCGATGATGAGGTCAGATCGTTGAAACCCTTGTGTCATCGCATCCAGATCATAGAACCCGCAGGAAATCCCCGGCAGCACCATCCCCAGGGAACGGCTTTCAATATCTGAGAAGGTTGAAGTCAGAATATCAGCGGTTGCCACCAGGCTTTGCTGAGGACGAACCTGAGTAATGCTAAAAATCTTTTGCTCTGATTGGTCTAAAACCTTTTCGAGAGGAGAGTTCGTTTCATACCCCAGTTGCACCACCTCATTGCCCACCTGGATCAACTTGCGGCGCAGAAACTTATCCATCACCAGTTGAGCATATTGGTCGATGTTGACCGCACTAACCGTGCGATCGACCAATTGAGCCAGGCGACTCTGTCCTCCAATCTTGTCCAACGCCCCATTGTCGTACAGACGACTGGTAATGCTCATCAGGTCAGTGGGTCTACCCTGGGCATGAAGAGCCAGAGCTGTTCGATAAATCTCTTGGTGAGCACTGATGTAAAATGCTTCAGGGCGCAGCAACTCTGCGACTCGACCAATTGCCTCTGGATCTAGCAAAATCCCCCCCAAAATAGCCTCTTCAGCGTCAACGTTCTGAGGTGGGAGGCGATCGCTATAGACTTGAAAATTGAGTTCTTGAACCATGGCAGGTAGGTCTGAGCAGGATAAACGCAGTCAAAGCAGCATCTTTTGAAACTCTAAGATACCAAGATATAGCGGTATGCACCAGAAGAGATGCCTTACTACTCTACTGGTAGTGCTACAGGATTTCGATCAGCAGCTATACAAAACTCAATAATTGAGTGGCAGGCGATCGGTTGCTCAATCTTCAACCCTCACATCTTATGTTGCGCTACCAGAATGAGGACGGGGTGTAGGTAGTGAAACGTTACAGCAAGATCATCAATCCCACAGGACTTCGGGTTTGACATGAATCTTGAGAAAATAGTATACATGTACTATGTTAACGGATCTCAGCGAGATTTATTGCTCTTTAGCAAATCTTTGTCTGGTGCAGTTAAGACAGTCATGAGAAGGGGGCGTCCGGTCATCTAAATCTGCCTGATGCGAAAAAAGGCGAAAGACAAATTTAATCGCCTTTCGCCTTCATATCTTTATTCAAAGTTGATCCCCAGAATAGGATAAAACCCCAAATCGAGGGCGATCGCCTATTTCAATGCTACTACTTGAACATCAACAGTCGCAGTCACTTCGGGGTGCAGCTTGATATCAACCTTGTAGGAGCCAAGCTTGTGGATGTCGGGGACAGTGACGCCGCGTCGATCAATCTCATGTCCAGTTACATTGGCAATGATCTCTACAACTTCGCGGTCGGTCACCGTACCAAAAATGGCATCATTTTCACCAACCTGCTTAGAAATGCTGAAGCGACCCGCTTTTTCCAATGCCGCTTTAACGGTTTCAGCCTCACGCTTTTGCTCCAGCAACCGTTGCCGTTCTTCTTCCCGCCGCCGCTCTACTTGCTTCAAGATGCCAGGTGTGGTGTGGACGGCTAATCCTTGAGGAAGGAGATAATTGCGGGCATAACCAGGAGCTACCTCGACCAAATCTCCTGCTCTGCCAAGCTTACTAATGTCTTTACTCAGAACCAATTGAACACGTTTTGCCATGAGCTGACTCAATAACCCAATAAATAGCTAGTACTGATCCCCGTGCGATTCCCCAAACGGGAACCCTGGTCAGCAGAATAATGCCAGACACATAATAATAGCGAATGGAAGAGGACGAACGCAACCCAAAATCGATTTTAAGGCAGTTTTTAATGCAGACTCAAAGACGGCTAAAACTGATCCTTCTTTCCGCGCAACCGAGCAAATGTCTGTACCGGATCGGCACTCTTCATCGCAGTTTGTAAGGTGGGCTGATCCCACCGAAGGAAGGGATTTGTTTTCTTTTCAACCCCCAGCAACGAGGGAACCGTCGGCTCACCGTGCGATCGCCGTTCTTTCACTTCAGCAAATCGCACATTCAAGTCGGGGTTGTCTGGGTCAACCGTCAACGCAAATTCCAAATTCTTTAAGGTATATTCATGGGCACACCAAACTCTGGTTTGGTCAGGCAATGTCCGCAATTTGTTCAACGATGTCACCATTTGCTGGGGGGTGCCCTCAAACAATCGTCCGCATCCCCCAGCAAATAATGTGTCTCCACAAAATAACTCGCCCATCCCATCAACAGTTTCAGGTGGAAAGTAGTAGGCGATGTGTGCTCTGGTATGACCGGGAACAAAGAAAATCTCGGCAGTGCAATCGCCAAATGCGACATGATCACCCTCCTTTAATAAAACTGTTTGTCCCGGGATTCGTCCCCAGTCTTCTGCGCCTCCGTACACCACTGCCTCAGGAAATTCTCGGATTAATTGGGTGTTTCCCCCGACATGGTCACCGTGGTGATGGGTATTAAAAATTGCAGTTAAGCGAGAGTCAGTTTTCTTTAGCCATTGCAAAACAGGTTGAGCCTCAGCCGGATCAACGACTGCTACTGTGCGATCGCCCCGATTCTGCAACACATAAATGTAATTGTCCGATAAAGCCGGAAGTTGATGAATATCCATAGGGCGTAGACATTGGTATAGACAAGTACTTAAGTTAATCAACTCTTTATTATCGTCTTATCTAAGCTTTGCCTAAATCACCAGAGGGAGACAACACAATAGTATTAATAACCAGGCTCAGTGGGCTGGGTTGTCTATATGAATCAGGATGTAAACCTATGGTATGGACTGTTTCGGGCAGATCAAGCTTAAATGTTGCGACTTTAGTTGACCAAATCATTGCAAATGGCGCGATGAATCGTGAAGAACACTTACAACTAACCTCTGCCATTCTTGCTGATCACAAGATCACAGAAGAAGAGCGGCGTCAAATCAACCGAGTTTTTGATTACATCCAGAATGGACGGTTGAGATTAGTAGATTAAATGTACTGATATCTTGATGCTGATTTAGTTTGCATGATCCAACCTGGTGTGTAGCAACTGTCAAGACAGGTGAAACAGGGGGGGTGGTGGCTTCGTCTCCAGATAAGAGTACTCAACCTCTGCACCCCGTCCAAATCAACCCTTCAGTTGCTATAAAAGTCCATTGCAGGATTGCTAATCTGAACTGCAATTTGCCCACCAGGCTACACAACATTCAGGCTACACAATATTGATTAAGAATTGGCTTCAAACCCGTTTATTCCAATCCTTAGATAAGCTAGTGCAGCCTAACCTAAGGCAGTTTAAGTTGCCAGCAAGTGGGTTATGTCCCCGTTGGCAACCTTATTTGCAGTTAAGCTGAGCAGCATCTAGGAACACAGTCATACCTATGTCCAGTCAAGAGCGACTTTCACCTTTTACCAGCATCATGCGGCAGCTTAAACAGAATGTGGGGCGTACTTCTCCGGGGGTACGCTTTTACAACAGGTTGATCATAGCTTCACCGCATTAAGGGTAAGGGCTGCATAGTATGCAAGCATGGCGAAGCGGGGGTTATGAAGTTATTCTGGATGTCAACAGGAAAATTAGAGCTATTTTCTGATTTAGATTAGACTAAGCAGGAAGATGGTGCCCATACGCAAAACACGTTGTATTGAAGCTTGTAGTATTTCTAGGCTAAAAATTCTGATTCCAACCTTAAGTCAATGGTCTGCTCAGACTAATTTAGATTTCTATGCTGCGGTGTACCTGAAACTAGCCTCGACTCTAAAAGGTTCTTGTTGGGAAAGATTGCATGTCTGATAACCGATTGTTGCTCAAATTTGCTAAGCCCTACCCTGGTCACATCTTCTTAACCATTGTGCTGGGGTTTTCAGGAGCATTGTTTAACGGTGTCAGCACCACCTTGATTGCTCCGATTATCTTGAATCTTTCTGGTCAAGATTTTCAGCTAGATGGCTTTCCACCCATTATCAAAGGGCTGCTCGCACCGTTTAATAATATGTCTGAGCAGCTTCGCCCTTTAGCCATGGTGGGAGCCATTCTTCTAGCGATTCTCCTAAAAAACGTGACAGGGTATTTGAGCACACTCTCCTCTAGCTCCCTAAAACGGGCGTTGGCTCGTGATTTACGGGAAGCCGGACTACGGCTTTTACTCAGGGTTGATTTAGATTACTACTCCAGAATGCAAGTGGGGGATTTGATTCATCGGTTAGGTACAGAGGTGAATCGTACGGCTGCATCCATCGGCTTGATGATTCGGATGCTAATGACATCAATCACAATTCTGGTTTTTGTAGGGATCCTGATCGCCATTTCCTGGCAACTGACTATCGCATC
Organism: Oscillatoria sp. FACHB-1407; assembly: GCF_014697545.1. Lineage (GTDB taxonomy): Bacteria > Cyanobacteriota > Cyanobacteriia > Elainellales > Elainellaceae > FACHB-1407. The sequence continues at coordinate 39,785 of NZ_JACJSA010000006.1, forward strand.
AACAGTCTTACTCTCTATTGTTGCCTTATTTAATCAGTCCATTATTGCTCGGGCTAAACAATTTGGAAAAGCTCTTTCCGAATCTTCTAGAGAATATTCAGTCAGTGTCCTGGAAGTTTTAAGTGGAATTCGTCTGGTTAAAGCGACGGGGAATGAGGACAAGGAATACAAACATGTTCAAGCTTTGATTCGGGAGCGAGAAAAGCTTGAGTTTCAATCTCAGATGAATGCTGAAATTATTACTCCTCTGAACGAATTAACAGGCACTTGTATCATCATCTTTATTCTGCTTTTTAGTCGTGCTATTTTCAGCAGCCAAATTGAAGCAATGTCAACCATCTTGTTGACTTACCTGCTGGTTTTATTCCGATTGCTTCCTTTTGTTTCACAACTGAATAATGCCCGTAGCACTTTTGCGAATGCTTCTGCCAGTGTGGCAATGGTGAATGACTTCTTGAACGTTCACAATAAGCCATTTATGGAGAATGGCTCTCTTGAATTTACTCATCTCAAGAAAGAAATTTGCCTGAATGACCTCCAGTTCTCCTATCCAGGGCACCCAGACCTCGTTCTAAAAGGGATTAGTCTCACCATACCTCGTGGTACGACTCTGGCACTCGTCGGATCGTCGGGAGCCGGGAAGTCAACCCTGGCTGATCTCCTTCCTCGCTTCTATGATCCAACGTCTGGCTCAATCACGATCGACGATATTGATCTGCGAGATTTTGATGTCCGTAGCTTAAGACGGTCGATGGGAATTGTCAGTCAGGATACGTTTTTGTTTAACGACACGATCCGCAACAACATCGCTTACGCTCGACCTGATGCCACTGAAGATGAAATTATTGATGCTGCCAAGTTGGCGAACGCTTACGAGTTTATTGTGCGCTTGCCAGATGGATTAAATACGGTAATCGGCGATCGCGGGGTGATGTTATCAGGAGGTCAACGTCAACGATTGGCGATCGCTCGCGCATTGCTGCAAGATCCTGAGATTCTGATCTTAGATGAAGCAACGAGTGCTCTAGATACGGTTTCGGAGCGATTAGTTCAACAAGCGATCGAGCACTTAAGTCTCAACCGGACTACTGTTGTGATTGCTCATCGTTTGTCAACAGTGCAAAAAGCAAACCAGATTGCAGTCTTAGATAAGGGGCTTGTGGTTGAAGTTGGAACGCATAGCGAGTTGCTGCAAAAGGATGGGCAATATGCCCGTCTGTACTCGATGCAATTCTCGGAAAGCACGAAGAAGGTGATTCAGACAACTCGCAATGAAACTTTAATGAAATTGTCGTATGAGATTCGGACTCGCCTCAATTCGACTTTAGGGTCACTGCGATTGTTGGCAGATGGTATGACCGAAACCCCTGAAGAGCAAACCGAATTAACCGAGGAAGCTTACGTCTCGGCAGCCAGCTTGCTTAAGACGTTAGAAATGGTTGAAGGGGCGGCTAGAAACGGCTCTTTGGATGAAGACAGTATGGAAAATACGTCGAAGCTCCACGTCGAAAACGCAAATCAAACCGTCTAGGTTGTGATTTCTAGGCTGTTTGGGCAAGCCGTTTTGGGTTAGACATATCCCCGTTGAGTAGGGATTTAGTACCGCTAAGCTGGTGTAGGGTTCTACGGCTTGCTCCATTCAAGTTGATGATGACGGGGTTTAGGGAAGAGTAAACTTGACGGCTATGTCCTAGCTACTGTCCTACCTGTCTCGGCAGTTGCCGTAGGCTGTGGCTTTACAAAAGTGTAAAACTTAAATGAAGGGTTAATCTGCTATTGAACATCCCAAAAATGGAGGAGTATGATTTGAGGTGGCAAAGGCTTGAGGAATGAGATTGGAGCTATAGCTAGCGTAGTTTTATGAACGATATGAACTTCTAAATAATTAGAACGTTGCAAATGGGTAATTTTACAAAGCGGCTTTTACAAAGTATTTACTAGAACTCTACTGATTTTCAATTGATTCCCAGGTAAATTATCTAGCGATCGCGATTGTGTATCTAATGCAAGCCTTAAACAAGGATAGATAAAAATCAAGTGACTTTAGTACGAGCGAGTTATTAGTAAATCTGTAATTTTGTATTCTCTTTCTTTAGGTTAGCTGACCATCAATAAAATTTTAGTTATAAGTCTTTAAGAGCGACTCTGACTGGAGATGTTGCTGAGCGAGATGCAGAGTGAGTGCGAATAGTATGGATCAGAAAATCGTTGGCATGATTAGCAGTTACAACGACTTGAATCCAAGCCCACGGGACTGGATGTGGCATCAAACCCCTCAACCTTTTGGAGTTTGGAAGGATATTCAAGTTGTGGCAAATGCTCCAGAGCCAGACTTCATATTGATGTATAACTTCACCCAATTTCCTGGTCGAAAATCTCGCAACAAAAATTGGTTCTTGAATAGATTCAAAGGCAAAATGACTGCTGAGCAGGAAGAACAAAAATTTCAGGAGAGCCTGCGTAATGTTCCGAAAGAAAGAGTGATTTTTGCCTTACGAGAACCACCTTTTGTCGAGAAGGAAAAACGTAGAATTAAAGACTATCGGCTAGCAGAAAAGTATTGTGAATATGTTTCTGGGCCTGATGATTTTGCGCCCATTTCTGAACCCATGTCTGCTATCTGGTATCATCCCAACTCTTTTCGCGATTTGAACGAGATGGGAGCACCGGAGAAAGTTAGTCCTTGCAGTTGGATTACATCGGGAATCGACCGCACCGCTAATCACCAGAATCGCTTGAGCTTCATCAAACTTTTACGAGAAAGCGGGCTAGAATTTGACCTGTATGGTCGGGGGCTACCAGATTGGGCAAAGGGTAACGGTCAATTGTTGAGTAAATGGAACGCGATGGCTCCGTATTACTACAACCTGGCGATCGAAAACTTTGCTGAGAATGATTGGTATGTGAGTGAGAAGCTGTGGGATTCCCTGCTGGCTTGGTGTCTACCTATCTATTACGGCGGTTCAGCAGCCGATCGCCTATTGCCACCGGGTAGTTTTCTCAGGTTACCCAGTATGGATGAGAAGGGGTTAGCCTATATCAAAGAGGTAATTGCTACTCCGGATGCGTGGTATGCAGCGAAAGATGCGATCGCCGAAGCCCGACAGATTATTTTGCACGAGTTGAATTTGCTGAATTGGTTATCCAAAACAGTTAAACAACTCTCCAGTTCTTAGTTCAAGCGTACCGTTAACCCAAACATTGGAAGGATTTTTATGACACACAGTGTTTGCACGGTTGCTAACCATATCGCTTAACTTGTTGAGGATGTTTTTATGGTAGACGGTATTTACACGCTGGCGAATGACTACGTTTATGACCAACTTGTGGCTCTGCTGAACAGTATTGAAGCCAACGCACCTGGTACACCAGTTTGTGTTATTGCCTATGACGATAATTTGGATCGAGTCAAAGCGGAGGTTGAAAAGCGAAAGGATGTGACTTTGATGTCTGACCCAACAATATTCGGATGTTGGGAAGACTTTTCAAGGCAGGTTTGGAGGACTCATCCCTACGCCACCCAAAAATGGCAACGTAGAAAAGGGGTTGAGGTTTACCGCTTAAATTGCAACCATCGCTATGCTGCATTTGATCCGGGGGCACCCTTTGACCGTTTCATCTATTTGGACGCAGATACATTGGTGCTCGGCTCACCAAAAGTGATATTTGATGCGTTAGACAATAACGATTTTGTTGTCTACGACTATCAATACACAGACCCATCACACATTTTTAATTTACAATCACCCAAACTATTAGAAATCTTCAGTCAGGAGCAAATTAATACACAAATTTTTTGTTCAGGATGTTTTGCCTCAAAACGGGGAATGTTTCCTCAAGAACAGCGAGATTGGATTGTTTCTAAATTGGCAGAGAATGAAGCGGAAGTGCTTTATCTCAACGCTCCAAATCAATCTGTTTTGAATTACATGGTGATGCGATCGGGCATCCCTGTCTGTAATTTGATCTTTGAACTTCCTGAGGATCAGCGTACAGGAAACGCTGTTACCTCAAAGCGTTTTGTGATGCGAGATAATACGCTTTACGAGGACGGAGAACGTCGTCTGACCTACATTCACTACATTGGGCTTAGCTCAAAGGCTTTCAACGAATTGTGTCAGGGTGTCAATCACGGGTTTCCTTATCGGGAGACTTTTCTCTATTATCGATACCTGCATGAGCCCGAAAAACGTCCAGTTCTGAAAGGAAAACCCAAACCATTTGGTGCACCTCCCAGTTTGATGACACGAGCATTGCGAAAAGTTGGACTAGTAAAAGCAAAGTGAGGGGTTGAGTGTGAGCCGTGGAATTTACATTATTGCTAACGATCGCGTCATTGATCAGACTATTGCGTTGATTAAAAGCATTCGCTTTTATGATGCTGAAACCCCAATCATGATGATTCCCTATGATGATAACTATGGGGCGATCGCTGACTTACTCACAACAACCTATGGTGTCCAAATCTACGAAGACTTGGAGTTTGTAAATCGTCTTTCAATCAAACTCAGCGACGTATTTGGTCAACGCTTTTTTGCCCGACCCAATCAATTTCGGAAGCAGGCGTGTTGGTTTGGTCCCTTTGATGAGTTCCTCTACATCGACACAGATATTGTTGTGTTTGAAAAGATAGCTGACAATCTCAACTATCTGTCTGAATACGATTTTATCTGTTGTGATTATCAACACAATGGAGGAATTGAGAATGTCTTTTCCCCTAAAGTAATAGAGTTAAATGTTTTTAGCGAACCAGAGCTAAAAGATGTCTTTAATTGTGGCTTTTGGGGTTCTAAGAAAGGAGTCATTACAGAAGACGATCTGTATGCCACGTTTGAGGAATGTGCTCAGCATCCGGAGTATTTTGATTTCACTCAAAAGACATCCGATCAGCCCATCATTAACTACATGATCCTAAAGCGAGTGCCCAAACGCTTTAATATTGTTCGCCGACCCGGAGGGGGTCCAGGTAACTGGGGAGGAAGTACGCGATTTCAGCGAGATGGCTTCCGTCTGATCGATCCCAACGTTAATCAGCCATTGCAATATTTGCATTGGGCAGGGATTCGGATTGAACCGGGATGTCCCTATTGGGAAATTTGGGAACATTACCGCTACTTAAACGAGGAAAAACCCGCTTATTATCCTTCGGTAAAGCGGAAAAAGAGCTTGCGGCAACGCTTAGCGAGTCTGATCAAAGGGCGATAGGTTAGATGGGGTTAGAGGTTGGGTGATGTTGAGGTGATTCCATAAGCGTTGCACTTCAACTGTGATCCCAACCTTGACACGATGAAGTTACGGAACGGGGTTGACGAGGGATACGGGCGAAATATAGCCCAATGCTTCTAATTTCCCTAAAACCTTCTCAGTGCTCTCTTCCAGAGTTTCCTGATCGGTTCTGCATTCAACCTCAGGATTAAGTGGTGCTTCGTAGGGATCATCAATTCCGGTGAATTGCTTAAGTTCACCCGCACGAGCTTTTTTGTATAACCCTTTGACGTCGCGCTGTTCACAGACCTCTAAAGGAGCGTTGACGTAAACTTCGACGAAGTTGCCGATTTTGTCCCTGACCTGATCTCGAATGTCGCGGTAGGGGGAGATGGCTGAAACTAAGACAATGACCCCGTTGCGCGTCAGTAGATGAGCGACAAAGCCGATGCGACGAATGTTTTCGTCTCGGTCTGCTTTGCTAAAGCCTAACCCTTTGGTGAGATTTTCTCGAACAATGTCACCATCCAGAACTTCGACCTTGAGATTTTGGGCGCGAAGTTCTTTTTCTACCGCCATTCTGAGAGTGGTTTTACCTGCACCGCTTAAACCAGTAAACCAGACCGTTACGCCACGCTGCTCTGCACTCATCGATGATCAAATCTGCTACTAACTTTTCAAAGGTCTAGTGTAACGGATTATGACTATCGAGTTATGCTTTTTCTATCTGGCAATCATTTGCACTGCAAATCATAAGAATCACGAATGCAATGCAAGTTTGATTAATCCAGCCCGTTGTAGAAACGGATCAGGAAAAGAATTGCGTTCCTGAGTTTGAGTATTTTGAAACAGAATTGTAAACGCTCCAGCCCCTAACTTGTCTTGAGGAAACATGCGATAGCAGGGTAAATCAGTTAAGTGAGATTGATAGGGAGAGAGATGAGCAATTGGGATTGGAGCAAAATGAGAAAAGTGCTTTAGAAACCATTCGCTGACTTGTTCATTTTCTTCAGGAGAATAGGCACAGGTCATGTAGGCTAAATAGCCGCGAGGGGCAACCAGTTGAGCGGAGTTTGCCAAGATTCGCTTTTGGCGATTGGCATTTTTTTTAATGGTTACTGGATGAAAACATCCTGGGTTTTTTTCATTTTTTGCGAGCAAAGATTGACCCGTACACGGAGCATCGACAATGACAAGATCAGCAGATTGGGGAATTTCTTCTGCGAGTATTTTGGAATCTATATTGCTGATGATTTGTTGAGTTGGAGATTCCGACCAATCTGCATTCTGGCATCGCTTCAAGTTAGAGAGTAAAGCTCCGATGCGCTTACCAATAACCTCATTACTGATTAACCGTTGGGGTTGGAGTGCTCTCCAGGCAAACAGGCTTTTACCTCCAGGGGAGGCACACATATCGACAATGACTGGAGTGGGTTGAGCGATCGCCAACAGGACAGACGCCGCAAACACGGAGGAAAAATCGAGGCAGTAGTAGTAACCTGCCTGATGCAGAGGATGTTGCCCCGGTTTTGTGGCGATCGCCAATCGATCGACAAACTCAGGTTGCCAGGGAAGAGGAGGCTCCGTAGTGAAGGGGAAGTCGTCCGGTTTAGCTCGACACCACAAAATCGACGGATGAAACGGTTGGGGATGGGTCAACGCCTCGACAAATTGCGCTTGAGCGGTTGTGTCCGCAAATAATCGATGGCTCGATTTAATCAGTAGGTTAGAAGCAGGTTGCATGTAGCGATTTTGGATTTTAGATGTCCGATTTTAGAGTGACCAGAAGAATTAAGAGGACGCCATCTGGACTTGGGATAATGGAGCAAATATCCGATGGGATTCTAGCGTTCCCTCAAGGTTGGGGACGAGTTGCCGAGCCTGTTGAATGAGTTGAGTGGCACTGACGGACGGAGATAAACCGGACAGATTGAGGGGATAAATGGGAGTGCTGCGTTGCTGAAGATCGTAGGTATAGGTTTTGTCGTAGTACTCCAGGATGATGTCAAACGCCTCCGTCAATTGCTGTTGACGCAACAACTCAATCGCCTGTTGAGTGCGTAAGCCACCCAGGCGTTTGCGAATGCGCTCAGTGGCCGCCACGAGTTCTTCAACATCGGCAGAACCGTAGACATCTACCAGTAAGGACAATCGTTCCTGGCGCGATCGCACCACTTCAATCACAGGTGCCCGATGCATTTGCTGAAACAGGCTTTCTGGAATGCGGCAAATGCCAATGCGTTTGCTCTCAGCCTCGATCCAGACAGGTCTTTGAGGATCAAAGGCTACCCATTGCGTGGCCACCGTGTTTTCAAATTGCTCGTTTGTGGGTTGGAGTGGCATTCCCAAACTGCCAAAGCTGCTGCCGCGATGATGGGCGATCGCCTCTAAGTCAAGTACCTGCTCTCCCATATCAGCTAAGGCTGAGAGAATGGCTGTCTTGCCTGTGCCCGTCATGCCTCCCAAAATCAGGATCGGTCGAGGCACATAAGTTGTTTCGAGAACCCAACGCCGGAAGGCTTTGTAACCCCCAACCAGGGTTGAAACGTGAAAGCCTGCCATTTCCAGTACCCAGGCAACGGCTCCGCTTCGCATGCCACCGCGCCAGCAGTGCAGTCGTACAACACGATCGGGAGCAAGTTCTTTTGCACGCGCAATGAAATCAGCAAATTTGGGTCCGGCGATCGCAAACCCCAATTCCACTGCCTGATCTCGCCCCTGATGTTTATAGCAGATGCCTACCTGTGCTCGTTCTTCATCGGTAAACAACGGAAAACTGACGGCTCCGGGAATGTGACCTTGAGTATATTCAGCCGGACTGCGGACATCGAGAATGATGCCGGGATTGGTGAGAAAATCAGTGACTTCCAGGGATTGAGGCATTGCGTAGATACAAACGCGAGAAACAATGGATGGTTGGGCTATACCTTGATCCTAATGGGTGGGTGACTGTCTGAGGTAGAGAGGACGCGACCAATGATGCGACTGTGACTATACCCCTTGTCCTTTAGCGCAGCAAGACACGCGATCGCCTCGTCTGCTGGAACGCTTGCCAACAAGCCTCCGGAGGTCTGCGGATCAAACAGGATTGGATAGAGAGGAAAATTCTGGATTTCGGTCAGATTAGCAAGCTCAGGAGAGGCGATCGCATTTTGAGCGTGCAGAGAACTGACGATCCCCTGGCGTAGCGTTTCGTGTGCTCCTGCCAAAATGGGAATCGCTGCCCATTCCAACTCAACTGCCACATGGGATGCCCGAATCATTTCAACTAAATGCCCTAATAAACCAAATCCAGTGATGTCAGTACAAGCCGTCGCCCGATATTGCTGAAAGCATTGCGCTGCCGATTGGTTCGACAACAGCATAGAGTCAATGGCAGACTCAATCCAACGTCCTCTGGCCTTAAATTGCATATCTGCCGCAAACAACGTTCCGGTGCCCAACGCCTTGGTCAGAATCAACACCTGCCCCGGTTGCATTCCCCCCTTTGTCAGCAGGCAATCGGGCTGGATCAATCCGTTACAACTGAGTCCAAAGGCGAGACGGTCTCCTTCAGTTGTGTGTCCTCCAATCAGGACAGCTTGAGCCTGCTGAAGCACTTTGGTGGCACCCAATAACAGTTGATACAACGTCTCCTCTGTTTTAGCAGTCGTGGCGTAGGGTAAGGTGGCGATCGCCAGAGCACTCTGAGGAGTGGCACCCATGGCAAACAAATCGCTGAGGCAATGGTTTGTGGCGATTTGTCCAAACACAAAGGGATCATCAACCAGAGCTGAAAAGTAATCGACCGTTTGCACCAGAAGTTGATCGACCGGAACGCGAATGACTGCCGCATCATCCGGCGCATCTAACCCTACAACAATGTCATCCGGTTGAGTTTGGGGATAGTCCTGCTGAATCCGTTGCAGGGTTCGTTCTAACACCACACTGCCAACCTTGGAGCCACAGCCAGCGCAATGCATTTGGGGGATTTGAGCATCCGCGTGGGACTCTTGATGTCCTCTTGCTACGGCTGAAAAGGAGATTTTGGGAGCCCCCATCGGTTGGAGTTGGGTGAAGCGTTCCATGAAGCGGCGATCGATGTGGTCTTTCCACTGCCAGATCAGCGGATGGGGTCCCAACCCAAACTGTCCACGGGTGGCGATCGCCGTACAGTCCCCCATGCCAATCAAGCTCAACCAGCGTCGTTGGGGCACGAATTTTTGCAACGGTTGCTTTAATAGGGCATGGCGTAGATTTTCAAACAGGGGCTTACCCTGGCGCACGGCAAAGACTCCTGCTTTGGGACGCGGATGACATACCATTGTGGCAATATCCCCCGTCGCAAAGACTTGTGGATGGGAGGTGGATTGCAAATAGTCATTCACTTGAATGAATCCCTGTAGATCGGTTGCTAATCCTGACTCGCCTATCCAGGCCGCAGCAGTGGCTTGAGTCACCCAAAACAGGCGATCGCACTTGACCACTAACCCCGATCGACACGCAACGCGATCGGCGTGTACCTCTGTCACCTCTTCTGACAGATGAACTTGAATGCCCCGTTGTACCAATTGCGATCGCATCTGACGACGCACCCAGGCACTACTGCCTTCAAGCAAGTCTTGCCCCCGATGGAACAAATGAACTTTGACAGCGGTATCAGGTGCATCAACACTTTGATAAAGCCGTTTTAGACGGGCATGAATGTTAAGTGCCAGTTCGACTCCGCCTGTACCTCCACCCACAATTCCCAGGCTGATGGCTGTGTGAGGCGATCGCTCAAGGTCTGCCACCAATTGATCCCAACTGTTGAGAAAGTGCGAGATGGGTTTCACGGGGATGGCATGTTCTTTCGCCCCCGGCACTTCGGTAACATTCGGGGTGCTGCCAATATCAAGCGATAACAGGTCAAAGGCGATCGGGGGATGGTGAGCACAGATGACCCGATTATTTTCGAGATCCAGGGCGATCGCTCGATCTGCAATGAGTCTTGTCTGGGCAAACTGAGCTAAAGGACGTAAATCAATGTGGCACTGGTCAAAGTCATACACCCCGGCAACATATCCCGGTAACATGCCTGAATAGGGCGTGTGGTAAACATCGGTGATCAGGGTCAGCCTGACTCCGGGCAAAGGAGCCATGCCAAACAACTTGAGGGCGATCGCATGGCTGTGACCTCCTCCAACCAGCACTAAATCTTGAGTAATGGATTGATTAGACGATTGCATTCTTTAATTCTCTAGAGTGGCTGTGTCAAAACCATCAAAAAATCGTTATAAATGGTGACTATTGAGAAAGGGTTGATCATATGGAAAAGTTAGGCACCCCCATTGGCAGTTACGCTCCTGATTTTGAGTTACCAGGGGTGGATGGGTCTGTGCATCATCTCGCCAATTACTTAAAGCGATTTCAGGCAGTGGGCGTAGTTTTTATGTGTAATCACTGCCCCTACGTCAGACTCTATCTGGAACGGTTGAAGCAGATCCAGGATGAGTTTCAAAAACAGGGCTTGACCTTAATTGGAATTAACGCCAATGACGATACCCACTATCCCGATGATAGTTTCGAGAACATGAAACAGTTTGCTGCCGACAATCAGCTCAACTTCTCCTATCTAAGAGATGTGTCTCAGGATGTGGCTCGCAGCTTTGGAGCCGAGCGGACACCAGAAGTATTTCTGCTCGATCAGCAAGGGGTTGTGCGCTATGACGGCGCAATCGACGATAATGCTCAGGATGCCAATGCGGTAAAGATGTCTTATTTAAAGGATGCGATCGCTGAGCTACTAGCAGGTCACGCCATCACAGTTGCCTCGACTGAAGCGATTGGCTGCTCGGTCAAGTGGCGATGAAACGCAATTCCGTCCCGATTTGCGATCGTGGAAGCTGTTTCTACTGTTATGGTAGGTTTGAAACAACTTGAGTTCAGAAAATTGTCACTAAATGGGGATTACATATCGGCGGGTCTTATTGAAACTGAGCGGTGAAGCCCTCATGGGCGAGCTTAACTATGGCATTGATCCGGCAGTGGTTCATAGCATTGCTCAGGAAATTACGGATGTTGTAGCAGAAGGGATTCAAACGGCGATCGTAGTAGGTGGTGGTAATATCTTTCGGGGAATTAAAGGTGCAGCCGCCGGAATGGATCGGGCTACAGCAGATTATATCGGCATGATTGCAACGGTGATGAATGCGATGACCCTACAAGATGCGCTGGAGCAAAATGGGGTTCCCACACGAGTGCAAACGGCGATCGAAATGCAAGAAGTCGCTGAACCGTACATTCGTCGTCGCGCCATTCGTCATCTGGAGAAGGGGCGCGTTGTCATTTTTGGAGCAGGGTCGGGTAATCCTTTCTTTACAACCGACACAACGGCAGCCCTGCGAGCCGCTGAAATCAATGCCGAGGTTGTATTTAAGGCGACAAAAGTTGATGGGATTTATGACTCTGATCCCAAGGTCAATCCCAATGCGCGTCGCTATCAAAGTCTCACCTATGGGCACGTTTTGAGTCACAACCTGCGCGTGATGGATGGCACGGCGATCGCTCTGTGCAAAGATAACAACATCCCCATTATCGTGTTTGATCTCTCTGGCAAGGGAAATATCAAACGCGCTTTACTGGGAGAACCAATAGGAACGATTGTGGGAGGCTCTTGTGAAGTTAGCTGATGTAGAAAGTCACATGCAAAAGGCGGTTGAATCTACCCAACGCGCTTTTAACACCATTCGGACAGGTCGTGCCAATGCTGCCATTTTAGACAAGGTGATGGTGGAGTACTATGGCTCGCCGACCCCGCTTAAGTCACTTGCCGGGATCAGTACTCCCGATGCCAGTACCATCACGATCCAACCCTACGACCGTGGCTCACTCAATTTGATTGAGAAGGCCATTTCTATGTCAGATATTGGGTTAACCCCCAATAACGACGGCTCGATTATTCGGCTCAACATTCCACCGCTGACGAGCGATCGCCGCAAAGAGTTAGTCAAAGTAGCTGCCAAATACGCCGAAGAGGGCAAAGTCTCGGTTCGGAATATTCGTCGAGATGCTGTAGATACGATTCGCAAGCAAGAGAAAAATAGCGAGATTTCTGAAGATGAAGCTCGCACCATGCAGGACAATATTCAAAAATTGACTGATAAATACATCTCTAAAATCGATCAAATTTTGTCTGAAAAAGAAACAGACATCATGACGGTTTAATAGCTGTTGGGATCAGGGTAAGTACCTTATCTCAGCCTCTAAATTGAATATTGACAATTGATAGCAACCTATCCGATCCATGCGAACATGACTTTGACAGGCATGGCTTTTTTTCGGATAGGTTTTTGTTACAATCCTACTTTTCGTAGGGGTAGTAAAACTGCTACTCCTTAAGCCACCTGCTGAGCCGTAAAGGCTTGAGCGCAACGAACGACATAGGCAATATGTAGAGGATAGCCCTGCGAATAGATAGCATCCACACACTTCAGTGCAGCTTCTCGTGTTTTGTAGGAGCGCAAAACTCGCTCAGATCCATTCGCATATTGAATACATAGTTGCCAAACCATAAGTGACGCTCCAAATTGGATGAACAACCTTGAAGAACCGCTTCGCTTCATCAATCCTTCACAATCATCCTAGGAACTTCACTTTAACTTTGTACTCCGTACAAATATCGAAATTCCTCCACTAAATAAACACAAGCTAGCTATTCTCAACCATTTCAAGGGATGTAGTAGTCCTAAATCGATCGTGAATACTCTTTCATTCGTCATTCGTCATTTGTATATGACCAGCCACGATTGACCATTGACTAATGACGATTGACGAATGACCGTATCTCAGACTTCTTTATGAATCAAATGGGATGGCTATAGCAGTTATAGTTATAGCTCCATTCGATGGAGCAGAGGCGAGTCGGAAAGCTCCTAGCATCAGGGTTGGAGCCATTCGCTTTGTCCTAAGCTTTCTGACCAAATCTATATTTTACGAATCTCTCCCCCAATGATTGAATTGAATAGGGAAACTGAGATTAAACATCACAATCTGGCTAAGACCTGGTGTACGGAGGATAAAACCACTAATGTACGACTGTATTATCGTAGGTGCTGGACCCGCAGGAGGCACAGCCGCCTATCACCTGGCAAAACGGGGACGCTCAGTCTTGATTCTAGAAAAGGCTTCTCTGCCTCGCTACAAACCCTGTGGAGGTGGCGTGTCTCCCCAGGTGGCACAGTGGTTTGATTTTGACTTCAGTCCTGCGATCTCTCTCAAAGTGAATGAAATTCGGTACACCTGGAAGATGGGTGACCCCGTAGAAGCAAAACTAAAAACTCCAGAACCGATCTGGATGGTAAGGCGGGATGTGTTTGATCATTTTTTAGTGCAACAGGCGCAGAAGCAAGGTGCAGAGTTGCGAGATAGCACCGAGGTTACTGGGATTGAGTTTCAGAGCAGTCATTGGCAAGTAAACACCGCTCACGGGTCTGTCACCGGACGCTATCTCATCGCGGCTGATGGTGCCAAAGGACCGATGGCAAAATGGTTGGGGTTTAAAGAGCGCAAACGCCGCTTAGGAGCAGCCCTCGAAGCCGAGGCTCCCGCTCATGTTGAAAATCCTGATGTTGCCCACTTTGAATTCGGCATGGTCAAAAACGGCTACATCTGGAATTTCCCAAAAGCAGATGGCTATTCCATTGGCATCGGTACCTTTATCGGCGGGCAAGGACAAGACTTTAAGAGCATTCTGAGCGAATATGGCACCCTATTCGGTGTTGATATCAAGACCTGTCAGCAATATGGACATCCCCTCTGCCTTTGGGATGGCAATCAGAAGTTACACACTCAAAATGCACTCCTGGCTGGAGAAGCTGCGTGTGTGGTTGATCCCTTTACCGCAGAAGGCATTCGTCCTTCCATTTTTAGTGGCATGAAAGCCGCAGAGGCGATCGATGCTGCTCTGGGTGGCGATCAAAATGCTCTTGAAAAATATACTGAAACTATCAGTCATGAATGGGGATCGGATATGCTCTGGGCACAACGCATTGCCGGGGTCTTTTATCGTGCCCCTGGAATCGGGTATCGAGTCGGTATCAAGCGTCCCTCTGCTACCGAGCGCATTGGTCAAATTCTCTGTGGGGAAATGCGCTATGCGGATGTTGCCAATCGCGCCATCAAACGGCTCACAACAGGGCTACTTCCTGGTATGGGCAGCTAAGTAAGGGATAGGCAATAGAGACATAGATGGCACCTCATTGAAAAGCAACCTGTAGCATACCCTAATAATTTCGGGATAAATGAAAATAGCTTTCATTTTCCGCTGAGCAGGTGCATCATGACGTATAGCCTTCGAGTTGCCGATCTTCCTTTAACCGAGCGACCTCGTGAAAGGCTGATGAGTCAAGGCGCAAAAAGTTTAGCCACAGCTGAGCTACTCGCCATCCTATTAGGGACGGGTCAAGGACCCGGTAAACTCTCAGCGGTTGGTTTAGGACAGCACATCCTGAAACAACTTAGCCAACATCAACGTGATCCACTCAGCCTACTGCGCGAGATTACCCCTCAAGAGCTGACCCAAATTCCAGGAATTGGACCTGCCAAAGCGACGACCATCATTGCGGCGATCGAACTGGGTAAACGGGTCTTTAATGCGCGTCCCTCCGAAAAAACGGTAGTGGATGATCCGTCGGTTGCAGTTGCAGCTCTTAGTGATGACCTCATGTGGCAGTCGCAAGAGCGATTTGCGGTGCTCCTGCTGGATATCAAACATCGGCTCTTGGGGACTCAGGTGATCACCATTGGCACGGCTACGGAAACCCTGGCACATCCTCGTGACATTTTTCGAGAGGTGATCCGCCAGGGGGCAGTCCGAGTAATTGTGGCTCATAATCATCCTTCCGGCAGTGTTGAACCCAGCCCTGAAGACATCGCCTTAACCAAACAACTGTTGTCAGGTGCCCAAATTCTGGGAATTCCTCTCCTCGATCACCTGATTCTTGGCAGTGGTAATTACGCCAGTCTGCGTCAAACGACACATCTTTGGACTGATTTTCCTCAAGGTGATTGAATAATTTAGAACCCGTTTAAGGGATCAAGCGTCATAATGAACCAAAAGAGCCAGGACAAAGATATTGCAGATATCACTGTCCTGCTTTATACTGAAGCGTCGAATTAAGCACAACGTTGTAGTACTAAAGCAACGAGGAGGAGCCTATCCCTGATACACTAACCCTGACCGTTAGCCTGAGAGGCACGCGCGAAGTTAGGGAAAATTATCAACTATTTCGTCTTGCCGGACTGTTGGACGCCTTCTCTGAGCCAACGTTTCGGAAGGTGCTCGACAAGTTTGTAGAGGAAGGTCCACCCAATTTCATCCTGGATCTTTCGCAGATTGATTTTGTGGACAGTTCTGGGCTGGGTGCCCTTGTGCAACTTGTGAAAAAAGCGCAAAGTGCCGGAGGAACCCTGCAAATTATCACGAATCCTCGTGTCACTCAGACTGTTAAGCTCGTTCGCCTGGAGCAGTTCTTATCACTGCAAACGTCAGTTGATGTTGCTATAGAGAATCTTAAGAAAAGCTGATTCCCCATCTCTTTAACGCTCTACCTTTAACATCTGCTCAGATACAGCGGTTGCCACCAGCCGCTTTAGCTTATGTTGGGGATGCAGTTTACGAACTATATATTCGGACTTACTACCTGATGCCACCTAAGCGGTTGCAGGCTTATCATAAACAGGTAGTTGATCAAGTGCGGGCGGAGGGACAAGCGCGACATTTGCGATCGCTTGAACCCCATCTGACTGCGGTTGAGTTAGAAGTTATCAAACGAGGACGAAACGCCGCTACAAATCGACCCAAGCGGGTAGATCCAGATGTTTATCAACAAGCGACTGGATTAGAAGCTTTGATTGGGTATTTATACCTCACTGATCTCCATCGATTAATGCATCTGCTGGGGCAACTAGAGTTTGATGTGCCTCCAGGTGATTCATTGGAGATTTGAATTCCGTAACGAATTGGGCAGCTAATAGCAAAAAGAAGACAGAAGACAGAGGTTAGAAGGTGAAGGCTGACTACACCAATGTCTTAACTGCACTAATGTCTGAGGTGGATGTCTTAAGTGTTATAGCTTTGGTCAGAAAACTTAGGACAAAGGCAATGGGTCAAACCTGAATGCTGGGGGAGCTTTCCGACTCACCTCCGCCCCATCGAATGGGGCTACGGCGATAAAACTGCCTGATCTTTGTGGCGACAGCTTTAGTTTCGTTGATTTGGTTTTTGCAATATTTTTAGGGATTGATGACATATGGCTCCAAAGCATCGAAACTCCGGTTCTCAAAATCGTCCACAGCGCAACGGTTCTTCCAAAGCGGCAGCTAAGCGGACAGGTAAGCGGATTATTACTCAACCGATTCGTTCTGAAGCTGAGGGTGACTCAGAGGGGGATTACCCCAAGCGAGGACGCCCCCCCCGTTCTAAATATGGCAAGCGGGGTACAGATGCCCCTAGCAAACGAGGCGATCGCCCCAATTCGCGTGAGGAGCGGTCAGAATCGAAGCGATCGCCCCAAAGGAGTGACCGCTTCACGTCTCCCCGGTTAAAGGGGGATCGAGAAGCATCTAAATCTAAGCGGTTTCAAAGACCTGCGGAAGTCTCTCCAGTATCTAAATCAGCCACGTCTAAATCAGCCACGTCTAAAAAAGTCATTGCCAATCCTCCTGCTCCAGAAGTTCAGTCTATCGATCCCTCATTGACGGATGAAGCTGATACCGATCTGGTCTACGGTCGGCATCCGGTTTTGAGTGCCCTGGAAAGCCAACGCCCTCTCCATCGCATCTGGATTACTTCTCGGTTGCGGTATGATCCCCGTTTTCACACGCTGTTAGAGCAAGCGAAACTCAACGGGGCTGTGATTGATGAGGTTGAGCCACGACGACTCGATCAAATGACACAAGGAGCGAACCATCAAGGCGTTGCGGCTCAGGTTTCGCCCTATGATTACCTGGAATTGAGTGAGTTGATTCAGCGGGCTAAAGCCGCCAGTGATCAGCCTGTATTAATTGCAGTCGATGGTATTACCGATCCCCATAATTTGGGGGCAATTGTGCGTACGGCAGAGGCGATCGGCGCACAGGGACTCATCCTTCCACAACGTCGCACCGTGGGGATCACGTCAACTGTGCTCAAAGTAGCCGCCGGAGCTTTAGAAACTTTTCCAGTTGCAAGGGTTGTCAATTTAAGTCGCGCCCTGGAAGATCTAAAGAAAGCTGGATTCTGGATTTATGGGGCTGCTTCTACGGCTAGTCAGGCAGCTCATGCCGTTAAGTTTAACGGCTCGACTGCGTTGGTCATTGGCTCTGAAGGAGAAGGCTTAAGTTTGTTGACTCAACGCAATTGTGATGTTTTGATCTCAGTGCCACTACACGGCAACACTCCCAGTCTCAATGCATCCGTAGCTGCTGGCATGTTGTTATACGAAATTTATCGTCAGCGTTGGGTGAATATTGTTTCTTTAGATGCTTTGCAAAATAAGGGGTAACAGAGTATAACAAAACTTGAAGCTTAATGAAGATTCTACTGATATCTAGACATACTTAGAAAACTCAGTTGGGTTTGGGATGAGAAGTCCTTGAGAGGGCTCTGGTTAGTTTTTGTGCATCTGTTGTATAGAGAATAACTTGCGGGGATTATGAGCGAAATTTGGACAAGCGTTCTTAATACGGTTGGGCTGGCTTGGTGGGTTGAGGTGATTACAGAAACCCCTCGGTGCACCTATTACTTTGGTCCATTCTCAAGTGGTAAGGAAGCTGAAGAGGCTCAAGGTGGTTATATTGAAGACCTTGAGCAGGAAGGGGCGCAGGGGATCAAGGTTAATGTTAAGCGGTGTAAGCCCAGCAGTTTAACCATTGATGACGAAGTGTCTCAGATGAATAGTCGCAATGGGTCGCGGGCTTTAAGCAGCCAACTGTAGAAATTGAATTAACCCTGTCAGTTGGTTTAGACAGGATTATTGGAACAAATGACTGGGGCAAACTGCGTCGGGCTGAGTGGCAATCCATTGGTCTATATCTGCTAAAACCTGGGTTGGAATCTCCCAAGGAAACAGGTGGGCAACCTGTGGATAACACTTGAATTGACAGTTTCTGAGGTGCTGGGCTGTTTCTAGACTAGATTGAGCGGTGATGTGGCGATCGCACTCCCCTGCTAAAACCAACGCAGGAATTTGGATCGTCGCTAACGCCTCTAGTCGGTTATAGCCTGACCTCAGAGCCTGGTTAAGTGCCCGGTGAGCATAGGCAGATGTCTGGAGGTAGGCGGGCAGAGCCTCGTCAGCCAGATATCGATAGGCGACAGTAGTATGCTGTTGAATCAGATAGCGGTAGAGCGATCGCTTCCCAAAAGTGTCGATATTCCATTGCCAGGATGGGTAGACCCGATTGACCAGGGAGGCGATGCCTGTGTGCAGATTATCTTGCCAGGACATGGGGGGATGGCTGCCACGGGGTCGTGCGGCGGTGGCAACAAGAATCAATCCACTGACTCTTTCTGGCAACGTAAGTGCCAGTTCCATTGCCAGGATACCGCCGAGCGACCAACCCAGCACCAGGCAACGACGGATGTGGAGGCGATTGAGTAAGGCTTCCAGGTCCACCAAATGGGTTGCCATCTCAAACTCCTCTGAAACGCGGCTTTGCCCGTAGCCTCTGAGGTCAGGAGCAATAGTTTGAAAGCGATCGGACAGGTGTCTGGTAAAAACCGACATGCTGCTTCCGGAGCCTGGATGTCCGTGCAGGCAGAGGATAGGATACCCTGATCCCTGAATTTGAACTGCCAGTTGCAAGGCAGGATGATGAGACATGGAGGAAAAAGGAAGAAGAAAGAAAGAAAAAAGAAGGGGATGAAGCATGAGGGATAAGAGAATTCCCTGAAGCCTTTGATCCCGCTCTTCCTTCTATTCTCCCTCTTCCCTACTCTTTCTTCCTCTTCTACAAGTGCCCTTGCTGCTCAATGTGTTTGGCGATGTCGTTAATGCAACGGCGCAATGCCCGTTCGTTGGCGGTGTAGTTGAGGGCAACGGTTGCGACGTAATATTCACCATTAACGGTAAACGCCAGGGTAGTGCCCAACATTTTGGAGTTCTGCCCGGTTTTTTCGCCCATCCAAATTGCTCTGGTGCTTCGCAAGCCGTCGTAGCCCAACACAGTGTCATATTGGCTTGCCAGAATCTCGATCAAAACGTCATCTCCGGGATGCTCTTGAGCGTAGATTTGCCGCATCATCTCGGTCATCTCGTCCGTGTTGAAGCGATTGGGTCTTGACCCTGCATTGGCGGGAAAGGTGCTCTCCCCTACCAGTTTGTAATCCACAAACGTAACCGGAAAGCCGCGATCGCGCATGACCTGGTTAATGTAATCGCGTCCCAGATAGTCGATCAACTGGTTAGTTGCAATATTGCTGCTCTGGTTGATCATGCGTTCCAGCAGTTTGCGGAGCGTGTATTCAGACCCCACCCAGATATCAGAGGCATCCTCAGTGTAGTTGCCCCGACTGACTGTGATCTTGGTGTCAAGGTTGATGTTGTCAGTAGCGACTTTTTCCATCAGGGCGATCGCCACGGGCATTTTAATCAAGCTAGCAGGACTCGCCGGCGTTTTGTTGCCTTGCCAGCGGCGACACTCCCCTGCCAGGTTACAGACGGTGATAAACACATCTTCGGGAGGTAGCTCTGTTCGTTCGGCGATCGCCTTGAGGAAGCCCGATCGCGATGTGTCGTAGTTGTAGGAAGCAGCGGATAAATTCTTTTCATACTCCTCTAGCCTGGTTGTTGCCTCAGTCGTCAAGAAAGTGTCCTGAGGGACTTGCTTAAGAGCATTGACGGCTTCTTGCCAGAGGGAATAAATATTTTTAATCGTTTCAGGAGAGTCATCCGATCGCGTTTCTAAATCACTGGCTTCGTCTGCCAGTTGACGTGCCCGATCCCAATTTTTTTCAGCGGTTTCTTCAACTTGAATGCGAATCTCAACGGCTTGCAACTCTTGTAAGAGGGTCGTTGGAGCCGAGAAAATACCGATTCCTGTCAGAGTGGGGGTTGCTGCCGGAGACTCAAGCTCAGCCCGGAGGCGATCGCGGATCTGATACAGGTCTTCCAGGGATTGAATTTGAGGATCTTCGAGTTCTTCAGTGTAGGGTGTTTCTAAAACGGGCGCGATCGATCGCAGTGGAAAAGCAACCATCGCCCCTGCCAACATCAGGGTCATTATTGGAACCTTTACAAGCAACCACCGACGCATGTCTACCTCACACCACTGAAACACCACATTAGCCAACAACCAGTGAAACCTTGAGCGATCGCCTCGTCTGTAGACCGGATGACCGAATTTGCTACAGGGATATAAAAGCTGATTTTAGAGGGTTAATGTCACTTATTTGAGTGAGCTTCAACACCGATCTCGAATATTCGTAACAGCCTACCTCACCATGACGATAGTCGATAATCTGAATTCAGCTACATATAGTGTTTTCAAATATTAGGAACACCAAAGGTAGACTAAATGAAAAATACCCGTTCTGTTACAGTTTTGTCTAGAATTCTTTAATGTTTCCCCTATTGATTTGGATCTTCTGAATGTTTGTTTTTGAGAGCGTCAATCACTCACGCTGTTATTCATACAGAAGATCGATCCGTTCGTTCAGGAAATTATTCCTTTAAGAGGTCAGCCCATGCCATCGATTCGCGAGTTGCACGATCAACTCACTCGCAAAGAACGCTCTGCCGTTGAAATCACTCAAGCCACCCTGGATCGTATTCAAGCGTTAGAACCAAAGCTGCGGAGCTTTTTGTACATTACGGCTGAGCAGGCGTTAGAGCAGGCAAAACAGGTCGATGCCCAACTTGCCAACGGTGAAACGCTGGGACCGCTAACCGGAATTCCGGTCGCCGTGAAGGACAATATGTGTACCCAGGGCATTCCCACGACCTGTGGTTCTAAGATTCTGCAAAACTTTGTGCCACCCTACGAATCGACGGTGACAGCCCGGTTGAGAGCAGCGGGTGCCATCATTGTCGGCAAAACGAATATGGATGAGTTTGCCATGGGCAGTTCGACTGAAAACTCTGCCTACCAACTCACCGCCAATCCCTGGGATTTGGAGCGAGTGCCTGGAGGGTCTTCTGGGGGGTCAGCCGCCGCTGTTGCTGGAGGACAGGTACCGATCG
Organism: Oscillatoria sp. FACHB-1407; assembly: GCF_014697545.1. Lineage (GTDB taxonomy): Bacteria > Cyanobacteriota > Cyanobacteriia > Elainellales > Elainellaceae > FACHB-1407. Next base: position 61,171 of record NZ_JACJSA010000006.1, read on the forward strand.
CCCTGGGGTCGGATACAGGAGGCTCCATTCGCCAGCCCGCTGCTTTGTGTGGTGTCGTGGGGATGAAGCCCACCTATGGGTTAGTTTCTCGTTACGGTTTGGTTGCCTATGCTTCATCGCTGGATCAGATTGGTCCCTTTGGGCGATCGGTGGAGGATGCGGCTCGATTACTGGGAGCGATCGCGGGTTATGACCCTAAAGACTCGACCAGCCTCAAAGTAGAAATTCCTGATTATGCGGCTGCGCTGACGGGAGCAGGGTCGATCAAAGGTTTACGGATTGGGGTGATTCAGGAAACCTTTGGCGAAGGACTTGATCCCGTGGTTGAAGCTGCCGTTAATAAAGCGGTTCAACAATTGCAGGAATTAGGGGCACAAACTCAAGTCATTTCCTGTCCACAATTCCGGTATGGGTTACCAACCTACTATGTCATCGCGCCCTCGGAAGCATCTGCCAATCTGGCTCGCTATGACGGGGTGAAATATGGTTTTCGGACAGACCATCCGGATAACCTGCTGAATATGTACACTCAAACCCGTGCTCAAGGGTTTGGGGCTGAGGTCAAACGCCGCATCATGATTGGCACTTATGCGTTGTCGGCGGGCTACTACGATGCCTATTATCTGAAGGCTCAAAAAGTGCGAACGCTGATCAAGCAAGACTTTGAACGCGCCTTTGAGCAAGTAGATATTTTAGTGTGTCCGACATCGCCCACTACAGCCTTTAAGGCGGGTGAGAAGACCGACGACCCCCTCAGCATGTACCTCTCTGACCTGATGACCATTCCGGTGAACCTGGCAGGGCTTCCTGCGTTGAGTTTGCCTTGTGGCTTTGATGATCAGGGGTTGCCGATTGGGTTGCAGATGATTGCCAATGTCCTACGGGAGGATTTGTTGTTTTCAGCAGCGTATGCTTACGAGCAAGCAACCCCCTGGCATGAGCAAACACCGCAGTTGGATTAGTTAGGAAAGCGAATTAAATAAGTTCGATATTGGGTGAGCGCGGGTTTTGTCGTCAAATCCATTGCAGGTTTAGCAGATGGGTCTGCTAAACCCGCCTGTAAAGTGGTTGGTGGTTAATGGTCAATGGTCAATGGTTGGTGGTTGGTGGTTAATGGTCAATGGTCAATGGTTAATGGTTAATGGTTAATGGTTAATGGTCAATGCTCAATGGTTAGTGGTCAGTGGTTAATGGTCAATGGGGTGGTGTTCCAAACCTGTTGATAACCTCTGTAAGACCCCCTGTAGTCCCCCTTGGTAAGGGGGACGGCGACAGCCAGGGGTTAGTGGCAACAGATCTGAAACACTACCGGTCAATGGTTTACGAATGACTAATGACTGTTAACTAACGTCAGTTCGGTTTAAGAGCCCGGCGAATGAATTCGCGGCTACTAGAGCGAAGTCCACCGACGCGGACTACCGAAAATCAAGGTTTGACGAACCGACGCAGGTCGGTTTTGCTCTGATAGCGGCGGTTTTAACCGCCGAAATCCTGATCCCGAATTCACGTTAACTAATGCCTCATACCCCCTTCTATCTCATCCGTATGAAAAGCTTATTTGCGTCGTTTCGCTGGTTGTCTCTGAGTGTAGTGGGGTTGCTGCTCGTTGCCTATGGCGGGATTTGTCTCTATCTCTATTTTCGACAGACCCGCTTCATTTTCTTTCCATCCCCTTACATTGAGACGACTCCTGACGAGTTTGGCATGGCGTATGAGGATGTGTGGTTGTCTGTGGGCAATGGCAATCCCCCTGCCCAGCTACATAGCTGGTGGATTCCGGCGCAATCAACGTCACGAGGTGTTGTGTTATATCTGCATGGCAACGGTGCCAATATCGGTGCCAATGTCGCTCAGGCAGAGCGATTTCATCGGTTAGGGCTATCGGTGTTGTTGATCGACTATCGTGGCTATGGCAAGAGCACAGGCGGTTTTCCCTCGGAGGTGAAGGTCTATGAAGATGCAGCGATCGCCTGGAATTATCTGACGCAGGAACGGCAGATTCCGCCGCAACAGATTTTGCTGTACGGGCATTCCCTGGGAGGGGCGATCGCCACTCAATTAGCCATTCAGCAGCCCGATGCAGCCGGGTTGATTGTGCAGTGTTCGTTCACCTCCATTCGGGAGATGACCAACCGTATGCCGCCTTATCGTCTGTTACCAATCGATCTCGTGTTGACTCAACGGTTTGACTCAATTCACAAAGTGCCCCGTTTACAAATGCCAGTGTTGTTTATTCATGGCATAGCAGATACGGAAGTCCCGGCGGATATGAGTCAGAGCTTGTTTGATGCGGCTCCTGAACCGAAACGACTCTGGCTAGTCCCTGGGGCAGGGCATAACAATGTGGGAGATACCGCAGGAGCAGAATACTTGCGAGTGGTGGAGCAATTCGTGCAGGAAACGATCCCTAATCCAGCAGTGATTGATTAATGTGAATTCGGGATCAGGATTTTGGCGGTTGAAACCGCTGCTGTCGGCACAAAACCGACCTGTATCAGTTCGTCTAACCCTTGATTTTTGATAGCCTGCGACGGCAGATTTGGTTCCGGTCGCCGTGAATTCATTTGCCAGGGTCTTAAACTTGGTCATTTCCTAACCCTTCTGGCACCAAAACCGATACATAGCCGAGAAGGCAGTGGGATGAGTTGCCTCAAATTGGTCGAGCCAGGTCAGATTAGTTAGGGTGGGATCGTCCGGAAACTGAGCTTTGTATGCCTGAGTTAAATCGGGGGCGATCGGCTCTAGCCCAATCAAGTGTAAACCAAGGTGCTCTAGGATTTCGGCAATTTGTGGCAGGGTGTAGTTTTGCTCTTGCACATGAAAGATCAGATCTCGACAACCGCTTAAGCTGTAGAAATCGGGCGATCGCATCACCTGTGTCACCAAATCATCGGTATTCAACTCAAAGATGGCTTGTCTGGCTTGCCGAATGCCGTTGGTCGTCTGTTCAAAGCCTCGTTTGGCAATGAATGCTCGTGCTGACTGGACAGGTTGTCGGACGCGATCGTTATACAAAGCAATTCGCATGATCCCCATCGGCTTCAACAGGTTGACGAGCACCCGCCAACCCGCTACCGGATCGTCCAGATGGTGTAACACACCCACCGACTCAATTACCGCAAAGGACTGTTGCAGTGATCCCAACTCCAAAATATCGCCCTGATAGAAAGTGATGTTTTGCACACCGAGTTCCGTTGCCATGCGACTGGCATAAGCAAGACTGGCACGACTGAGATCAACAGCAACTACATTGCTGTTTTCGTAGGTTTGAGCCACGTCGATCGCGTGTTTGCCCGTGCCACATCCAGCTACGAGAACTTGTAGAGGTTCTTGCAAAAAGGGGGGTGGAGAAAAGTGGGGTAGTAGGCTAGTCAATAGGGTAGTCAGCGGACGAGGAGCGATCTTCGGAAGGCTAATCCAGCGAGGGTAAGGATTTTCCTCGTATTGAGTTTGAACCGCGAGGGAGATTTCATCTTGAATTGGAGTGATTGCCTGAAGGGTTGTTTGGATAGTCTGTTCTTGTTGGCGATCGCGCACACTCCGTTTGACCAGCAATCGCATCAGGGGATGCCAGGATTCGGAGGTAACCTCTAACAGGCGATCGCTCCCGCATAGAGTGTGCAATGAAAGGTAGGTTGCGATCGTTGCGAGTTGCAGTTGAAATTCTGTAGTCGTGACAGGAGTCGTGACAGCCGATAATAACTGCTGCTTAAGCTGGGTTTGGTGCTGCTGTAGTGTTTGCTCTTCAGCCGCACTGACCGCAAAGACATACTCATTGTTGAAACACTGCACAGCTAGAGCCGCTACAAATGCGAGTGAGTTTGGGTCGGGCGATCGCTCCAACAGTTGCTTGCGGAGGTGAGTCAGGAAGATTTCTACTTCCGGGTCAACCAAAACTGACCGTATCAAAATCTGCTGGAGTAACGATTGCTGAAACAGCCACTCCAACTCTGATTGGGCTGAATTGATTAAAGTTGCTTCACGGTCGTGCAACAGACGAGTCATCTCTGGAGTCAGCTTGAGTAGATAGGTGGCGATCGCCCCCAGGGTTTGCTGATCCACTTCTGGCAAGTCAAAGCAATGCTCTATCGTTTGCAAGAACTCCGCATCCACAGTTGCAAAGGCTAAATGGGGCAAACACCGGGCAAATCGAGAGAGGTAGTCTAAGTTTTGGGGATCGAGCCGCACCGCAACATAGGCATGGTTAAAGGCAACATCCCACTCACCTCGATTGACTAAAACCCCAGCTAGACGGTGATGCACGGCGGGATCGCTGGGAGATTGCTGTAACGCCTGACGATAGATTGCTTCTGCTGTCTCCAGATTGCCGTTGCTGGAGTAGCGATCGCCTGCTTCTAACAATATCCCCACCAGTTCCGTTGTCCATGCTGTGACCTGATCTGGCTCCCCTTGAGCCAACACATACACCCAGGTAGATTCTGCCGCCAATGCATCACCCGCTAGCAGTTGCGCCAAACCCAACCGCCAGTAATGAGACGCTTCATCTGGCTCAGCCTCAATGCACTGCTCATACAGAGCGATCGCCTGATCGGGTTGCTCGTGCGACAGAGCCTCGGATGCCTGGTGCAGCCATTGGGAAATAGCCATAGCATGACATTTACAGTTCTCCTTCAGTGTAGTCGGGGGCTATGGTTTGCCGGGAATAAATCAGGAGCTTTTTTCTAGCTCAAATCGTGTGCAAGCGTCTGACGGTTCTCTAGAATCCGGCTGATTTTCCTGCTCTTGAGGCAATTGCCAGGTTTCGACATTCAGCCCCAGATCGACCATGACCTGATTAGTTGCCCAAGTCGCTCCCTCAAACAGTTGCACCATTTCCAGAGAAGCAGACTCTAATTTTTGTCCAGTCATGTCGTACAGATTTACCTCCCCCGGTGCATCGCTGCCCTGTCCTGGCATCGCAATCAACATCGGGTAAGAACGCACGACGATGCAAAATTGACCATTCTGACTGGATTCAGTACTACGAATGTAAGACTGACAAGCCGTTAAAAACGTTGTGATTGACAACAGAAGCAAACTTCTCAAGCGGGATGATGGGTAGACGTTTCGGGGATAGCGCGATCGCCAAAGGGTCATAGTCATCCAGTCCAGCGTTGAACTCAGCTAAATCTAATTCAGCCTTTTGTAGAGTTTTTTGAACTGTGAATTTGAACTGTGAATTAGACGCAGGTTAGTAGCACGACACAGTAGACTTGAACTAAATTAACGTCAATTCGGGTTAAGCACTTGGCGAATGAATGCGCGGCTATCAAGACGCAGTCCACTGTTGCGGACTACCGGAAATCACAGGTTCGCTCAACCGACGCAGGTTGGTTTTGTGCCGATAGCTGCGGTTTCAACCGCCAAAATCCTGAATCTCGAACTCAGGTTAAATTAGCAACAGCGATCGCCACTTTTTGAAAGGATTACTGATAAGGATTACTGATATGTCAACCGAACTTGAAACTGGTCTACCGAGCATCCGCCAAATTCAAACCATGATTCGGGAAGAGCGGGAAGTTGAACTCAAGCTGATCACAAATGATCTATTGACGGGCAAGATGCGCTGGCAAGATCAAAACTGCATTTGTCTCATTGATCACTACGACCAGCCCACAATTATCTGGCGCAATGCCATTGTATTTATCAAACCCAAGCTCTAGTTGTCTGGTTCGCGTGACCCATCGGCTGATACCAGATTTGGCACCGTCTCACTCACCGGAACTGTGACGGCTGCAACTGGCAATTTAGATACCAGCGTCAATGGCACGATCCACTGCTGAGCCAGCTTTAGATTAGCATCACTGCCACATAACAAGAGGCGATCGCCTAGCTCCAACTCAGCGGTGCCATTGGGGAAGCGAATGAATTTGCCCTCGCGGCGAATAGCCTGTACCTGCACGCCATGTTGACGGCTCAGATCTAGCTCAGCCAGGGTCTTGTTGATAACTGGGCTATGATTAGGCACGATCAGCCACTGACAGCACGCCATTTCCTTTGCACGGACTGGGGCTTCGCCTTTTGCCAGATCCTTAAACGCAGCTAGCTCCTCCGGCTCACCCACCAACAACAGGCGATCGCCTCCTTGCAACACCGTTTGACTGTCTGGATAGTCCTTTTCCTGCCCGTCTGTGCGTTGAATCGCCAGCAGGCTAACCCCTAGCAACCGCCGCAAATCAGCCTCTTCGAGGGTCATTCCCACTAAAGGAGACGTATCCGGTAAGGTGTACCACTGGCGGTTCATATCCTGTGTTGCACTGCGGAGTTCGCGGGACACCTCATCCAGAGACTGTTCTGGGCGCAGGTCAAGGTAATGACTGTTGCGGATGTCTGCCACTTCCCGTTGGACTGTTCCAGGGTTCAATCCCATTTGAACTAGTAGATGGGAGGATAGCTCTAAACTTGCTTCAAATTCCGGTTGTACCACCTCCCGTGCGCCCAGTTGATACAGTAATTCGATGTCTTTATCCTGTCCTGCTCGGACGACAACATCCAGATCAGGAGCTAGTTCCAGGGCACGCTTGAGGCACAGCCGAGTGCTCATCGGGTCAGGTAGGGCGATCGCCATTCCTTTGGCGCGGGTCACTCCTGCCGCCTCCATGACGTGTAGACTCGCCGCGTTGCCGTAGATGTAGGACACACCCAGTTCACGCACCTGCTGAATCACCTGCTCCGACTGGTCAATGACCACAACCGGATAGTTGTGCTCCCGCAACAGGCGGACAATATTGCGACCGACTCGCCCATATCCGCACACCACAACATGATCTTGGGTGGGCACATCCTCTGACATCTCAACGGCGCGATCGGCACCCTCCAGCCAATCCTTAAACCAGGGAACAGTCTCTGCCCACAGGAAGAGTTGGGGCACCAATCGCAACACAAACGGTGTGAAGACTAACGTAACGGCAGTTGTTCCTAAAATCAGCAGGTAAACCTGACGAGAGACGATCCCCAATGCCTGACCTTTACTCGCCAGGACGAAGGAAAATTCCCCAATTTGAGCTAACCCCAACCCGGCAATCAAGGCAGTCTTGAGGGGATAGCGGAATGCTCGCACCAGCGGTGTGACGATGAGAAACTTGCCGACAAAAACCAGAGCAACCAATCCCAGGATCAATTCCAGGTTGTTCCAGATAAACACCGGGTCGATCAACATCCCCACGGCTGCAAAAAACAAACTCGCGAAGATATCACGAATCGGTTCTACGTAGGTCAGCGTTTGGTCGGCGTACTCCACCTCTGAGATCATGAGTCCGGCGATGAATGCCCCCATCTCAATCGACAGCCCCAAATGCTCTGTCAACAGGGCAATGCCAAGACAAAGCGCGACTACACCCAGCAGAAATAACTCTCGGCTCTCCGTCCGTGCCAGCAACCGCAACAGCGAGGGAATCACCCAAATGCCAGCGGCGATCGCTCCTGCGGCTAGCAGAGCGGTTTGCAACAATGCCCACCCGACAGCAATACCAATCTCATCAGCGGGGCGATCGAGGGCAGGCAACACCGCTAACATCAGTCCTAATGCCAGGTCTTGCACTACCAAAATGCCCAGCATGACTCGACCGTGTGGGGTTTCCGTCTCGTTGCGCTCCATCAAACACTTGAGCACAACCGCGGTCGATGAGAGCGACAAGATAGCCCCTAAAAACACCCCTTGAGTAGGAGATGTAACCCAGCCAATACCAATCGAAACCAGAGCCGTCACTAAAATCGTGGAGAGAATTTGTAGCGTCCCTCCCCCCAAACTGATGGCTTGCACTTTCCTCAATTCAGCAAAGGAGAATTCCACACCCAGTGCAAACAGCAAAAATGCAGCTCCCAGTTGTGCCAGTGTTTCTACCTGAACTAATTCCTTTATTAGCCCCAACCCAGCAGGGCCAACTAACACCCCTCCCACCAAATAACCCAGCAACACGGGCTGTTTTAACAACGCGGCGAGCAATCCGCCTCCAGCTGCTGCTGCTAATACCATTACTAAATCAACAATCAGCCTGACGTCTTCTTGCACGGGTTCCTAGCGATCCTGAGAGAAATGTTAAATAGTCTTAATTCTTAGAATACAGAGTTTTGTAGGTGACTGGGAGAGGAGATTGGGTGAAACAGGTAATTTGTAAAAACAGTTGGAACTCCTGGGAAAGGAATGTTAGTCTATCTGGTCAAGAGTGTTTGCCTCCTCATCGTCGCCTCCTCACCATGACTTCTCTGATCTCTAGACTCCGCGTTGTCTCTCCTCAATTGAATCGTCTGATTCGTCAGCCTCGATTGATTCTTAGTCTATTTTTTGGCTTGATTGTTTTGTTATCGGTCTTAACTAGCCCTGCTCAAGCGTTTCAAGTGCAGGTGCAGCCAACGAATCCACAACTGGGAGACACGATCTCGGTAATTGTGCAGAGCGATCGCCCCAACACAACTCCCACAGTTACCTTTAACCAGAAGACCTACCCAACGTTTGCCACAGGCACCAATCGTTATCGAGCACTGCTGCCCACGACTCCGCTCGATCGCCCTGGGCGGATGACGATTCAGGTCACGGATGGTCAGGATGTCAGCAACTTAGCGGTAAACTTGCGCGATCGCTCCTTTCCCACACAGCGCATCCGCGTGAGGGGGGGTGGTTCTGACGGCACAGATTTTGAGTTTAATCGGGTGAATGAGTTTAAGCGGTTAGTGACGCCTGAAAAGTTTTGGAGCGGGGCATTTGCCCGTCCGGCAGGGGGTGAAATTACCTCCGTGTACGGGGTACGGCGGTATTACAACGGTGTTTTTGCGCAAAACTACTATCACCGAGGCGTGGATTACGGCGGTGGTGCAGGTGCCCCAGTGGTGGCTCCGGCTCCCGGTCGAGTGGTGTTAGTAGGACGCGAATCGGAAGGATTTCGGCTCCATGGCAACACCATTGGTATTGACCATGGGCAGGGCGTTTCCAGCATTTTTCTGCATCTCAGCCGCATGGATGTGCGTGAGGGAGATTTTGTGCAAGCAGGGCAACGGATTGGGGCGATCGGGGCGACTGGTTCCGCCACTGGACCCAATTTACATTGGGGCTTGTATGTGCATGGGCAGTCGGTTGACCCTGTTCCCTGGCGGTATGACGGGTTTGAGTAGAGCTTACCTGTAGCATTGGCGCGAAAGTTTCACACAATCTATATCAAATTCGGTGCCTTTTATGGAATCTGGGGCAAACTATAGCTGAGGGACATAAGCTTGCCCCCTCAACGTCTCCCTGGATATAGAGAACAACAATATGAGTATTGAGAAAATTGTTGAACAAGCCCTACAGGATGGGTATTTGACTCCTGCAATGGAAGCTGAAGTTGGGCGCATTTGTGATACCGCCTCAGAGCTTTCAATCGAAGAATACATGGCGTTAGATCGGCTCATGGGAGCTTTGCTAACGGGGGAAGTGGTTGCTGTTCCCCGGAAGCAGTTTATTAACGTGATGGAAGAACTGGTATTGACTGAGGCGATCGCCCGTGTCGCCGAGATTGAAGCCACCAGTGATTGCACCTTAGATTTAGGTGATATTGCGGCTTACGCACTCAACCGTCTCCCTCCCCTGTATGCCACAACCGAGGAAGGAGCCGACTATCAACGGGGGCGTGCTAAAGACGATCTGCAAGCTCTGATTGCTCAGCAAGTCAGCGATGCGATCGCCCGTAGTCTCGATCGCCCTGACTTCTACCCTGAGCGGCAGGTGCTCGGCAAAAATGCTGGAGATGAGGTGTTGAGCCAAGTTAGCACGCTGCTGAAAGCTTATGCCCATAAATATGAGGCAGAGCCACAAAGTTAACCCTACAAAAAGGTTACTTCACAGAAAAAGTAGCTCTGAGCGGAGGTTTCATGACCTTTTCAGCCAACCTGATGCTTTGACTGGTATCAAGGGATCTGGTTGAGGGAGCTATTAATCTGATTTCAAGGGTGCTTGAGTTGGCAAGCTTAGCTCAGACATCAAAGCTAAAGCCGTTTTTAAGACGGTGCATCGATTGGTTATCTCTGTCATTGGAATACTGTTTGGCTAAGCGGGTGAAAGCCCGCTTTTTTGTGCAATAAGCGTCATGACGGTTGCTATACAATGCAAAAAGGATTTAGTTGTGTCTAGGTAGTAACACTATGGCAGTTAAGAGAGGCGATATCGTCCGCGCAGTTCGAGAAAAGCTAGACAATAGCCTGGAAGCGAAGGCAAGTGATACCCGTTTCCCCCCTTATATTTTTGAGACAAAGGGTGAAGTCGTAGACGCACGAGGCGATTATGTGCTGGTCAAGTTTGGGCATGTGCCTACTCCAAATGTTTGGCTCCGAGCTGACCAACTCGAAAAATTTGAATAGCTATTTGTGATTGTGGCGATCGCTGCTATGGGGTTCCATTATGATTTCACTTAACCCTTCCCCCGTTTACTGTCAGCATGCAAAGGTTGCGATTGTTGGTGCAGGTAACGTTGGCGGAACCTTGGCTCAACGCATTGTCGAACGTAATCTGGCAGATGTTGTGTTACTGGATGTCGTGTCAGGTCGTCCGCAGGGAATTGCACTCGATCTGATGGAGGCTAGCGGCATCGAAGGACATAGCCGTCACATCAGCGGTACGACTAACTATGCGGATACGGCTGGGTCTGACATTGTGGTGATTACCGCAGGCTTGCCTCGCAAACCCGGCATGAGTCGGGATGATCTGTTGAGGACTAACGCCAAAATCATCACAGATGCTGCAAAACAGGCGATCGCTCACTCTCCAGATGCTCTGCTCATCGTTGTCACTAATCCGCTGGATGTCATGACCTATCTGGCATGGCAAGCCAGTGGTCTACCCACAAACCGGGTGATGGGTATGGCAGGTATTCTTGACTCTGCCCGGTTTCAAACCTTTATTGCCCTGGAGTTGGGGATTGCTGCTGCCGATGTCAACGCGATGGTGTTGGGGAGTCATGGTGACTTGATGGTGCCTTTACCCCGCTATTCCACGGTGAGCGGTGTGCCCATTACAGATTTGTTTGATGCTTCAACCATTGATCGCTTAATCGAGCGGACACGCAATGGTGGGGCTGAAATTGTTGAATTGATGCAGACAGGCGGCGCGTACTATGCTCCTGCTTCTTCGACCTGTGTCATGATTGAAACGATTCTGCTCAATCAACCCCGTCTCTTGCCCGTAGCCGCTTACCTGCATGGTCAGTATGGGCTGGAGGATATTTTTATTGGTGTGCCCGCCCGCTTAGGCTGTCGCGGAGTGGAGGGCATTTTAGAACTGAAGCTGACTGAAGCTGAATCTACTGCACTTCATTCTTCTGCTCAGGCAGTGCGGCAGAATATCGAGAAGGCTCTGGCTTTGTTGTAATTATAGGTTTGGTCAGAAAGCTTAAGGCAACGGCAATGGCTCAAACCCTGATCTGGACAGGCTCTCTGACTCGCCTCCGCCTTACCATACCAATTTGAATTGAAACCGCGACAAAACCCTGTACGGGTTTGGCATTGCCAAACCCCTCCTAAACCTTGATTTTCCGTAGTCCGCGTCGGCGAACTTCGCTCTAGTAGCCGCGAATTCATTCGCCGGGCTCTTAAACCGAACTTAACTGCATCTCTCTTCCACGTTTAGCCATTGACCAATGACGAAGGACAAATAATCATCTCATTGATCTGTGGTTGCTGAGTGCATTTCTTGCCAGTCTTGCCCCAATTGGATCGTGACGTCGGATTGCAAATCGCCTGTACTTTCAACGCGAACTTCTCCAGTTCCCAGAACTTGCCGAATCGCTTCAGCCGTCTCGCGATCGCCATCTTGGGCAATAATGCGGGTCACTCTCAACGGTTGGCTCCAGGGGTCATCAACGATGACGTTGCCGAAGCCTGCTTCTCCTAGAGTGTCGATGACGCGATCGATCGTGGGATCATCGCCAGTACTATCTTGAATTGCAACTCGGACATAGTCTGGAATGACCTCTTCATCGACCACAGCACCCGCCTCAAAGTATCGGGCTGCCATCTCTTCAATGCGACTGGAACTGGGTAACCAGTAACTCACCTCATATTCCGTGGGAGAACTAAATTCTCCTGGCAGCATTAACATCTGCACACTGGAACGGTTCATTTCTGAAGCAAAGCTGGTGAGCGCGACCAACTCTTCGACGCTGAGGTTGGTGTCGAGGTTTTCTTGAATGACCGATAAGATTTGGGGTAAGCGGGTAATGGTAGCTGGGCTGAGAGCTTGCTCCATTAACGCCCGCATCATCATCTGTTGGCGTTGAATGCGCCCAATATCCCCGTTGCGATCGTGCCGGAAGCGCAAAAACTGCAATGCCTGACTGCCGTTGAGGTGCTGATCCCCTTGGTTGAGGTTGATGTACAGGTGTTGGCTGTCGTCCTGATAGTACATATCATAGGGAACGTAAATATCCACCCCCCCCAGAGCATCAATTAGCTTTTCAACCCCCTGCACGTTGATGCGAATGTAGCGATCGACAGGTACCCCACCTAATAAATCACTGGTTGAAGAAGCGGCTAGTGCAGGACCACCATAGAGGTTAGCTTCATTCAGCTTGGTGAGCCCAACTCCTTCAACCCAGGTGCGGGTGTCGCGGGGCAACGACAACACAACCAACTGCGAGGTTTCTGGGTCAAACCGCAGCAACAACATTGTGTCAGACAATCCCTCAAACGAGTTCACCAGAGTGTGGTAGCCCAAATCCTGGGTTTCTGGTGGAGGTTCGTTGACATCAGAACTCAATACCTTAACCCCCAACACGAGGATATTGACAGGGCGAGACAATCGCGGCAAGCGAAAATCCATTCCTGTGGAGATGTTTTCCTGATCAAACACCTCAGCTTCTTCGGGGCTTAGCTCTGTTTGCATCAGCGGCGTACTGGCGATCGACACTGCCACCAGTGCCCCTGCGGTTGCGGACACCATCGCCACGCCCAACAATCCCAGCACTAGCCAGAGTCCTCTATTTTTATTGGGTTTAGAGGGTTTTCGTCGCGGATCTTTGGGTTGAGGGGAGGGAGGATAATAAATTCGAGTTGACACAAACTTGCTCACACTAAAGGAAATGCAAAGTCAATTTTGAGGAGATTACAAAGTCGATATTTCAAAGACACTATATCTAGAGCTATGAAACTTGAAGTGACGTCTTGAGCAAATATAGACCCTATATCTGTAAATTTCACTAATTTTCTAAAAAATTCTTTTAATCGACGTAATATTTCTGGTTTTTAATGAACCTTCACTAGCTTTAACCTAAATCCATGACAGTGTCATCGTACTACTGGTTGATAGTACGATTTGGATGGGTGAGTACCCTGAATGGTTCTTTAAGGGATGCGATCGCCGTTAGGGGATGCGATCGCCGTTAGGGGATGCGATCGCCGTTAGGGGATGCGATCGCCCACCTGGCTCAACCCGGGTAGCCAGATAGATTTACGTCGCCACAACCGCACCATCAGCCAAACATTAGTTAAGAAATAACCAGAGGTCAGCAGGCTACTCATGATCAAAAAAGGCAATGCGACCGTATCAGATGCCTGTGCTCCAGTGCCTAATAGCAGATACCCAAACAACCAGCCTGTTGCCAACAATACCGCCAATCGACTGACTGCCCGTTGTTGTTTGTTCCCCTGTCGTCGATAGAGCGACCATAGAGCCGGGAAAAAACCAACCACTGGAATCAGGTAAATAAACGTTTGTAATCGACGCAGGTCTTGTTCACCAAAGGGATCAGCGGGTTTCATAAGCAGGGGAGAAGGAGAAGAAAAAAAGAAGAGGGAAGAGAGAAAAAGAAGGATAAACGATAAAGGCTGAAGGATAAAAGTAAAGAAGAGTAATCGATGGAGAATACCGTTGATCTGTGTGGATAAAGTACATCCAGAGTCTTATGTTCTAATCATTTGCACTTGGAGGTTAGACAGATCGAGGGCTGAAAGCATCTATTTTTTTCTTCATCTTTCTTCTATTTTCTTTTTTCCCTTTTCTTTCTTCTATGCGGCTAACTCCTTCTGAAGAAAGTCTAACGTACGACTCCAGGCATCGGTTGCTGCTTCAGCGTTATACACTTCAGGGCGAGTGTCATTAAAAAAGGCGTGGTCGGTGTTGGGATAGGTGTGAGTGGCGATCGCCCCTCCTGCCTCTTGAATGGAAGCTGCTAACGCCTTAACCGCATCTGCTGGAACGAAACTATCATTCTCAGCAAAGATCCCTAAAACGGGAGCAGTGAGTTTAGAAAAGTCGGGATGGACGTTGGGATGAATGCCATAAAAATCAACGACGGCTCCAACATTGTCGCTGACAGTTGCCGCTAACAATGCCAGTTGACCACCCATGCAAAAGCCAACTACCCCAATCTTGGGAAGGGTCACCGCCTCTTGTCCCAATAAAAATCGGGCTGCAACCTGCAAATCTTGAGCGGTTTGGTCAATGTTGAGTGCCATCAGCAATCGCCCCGCCTCATCGGGAGAGGTGGTTTGAATCCCTTTAAAGAGATCGGGAGCAAGAGCAACAAAGCCTGCTGCTGCAAAGCGATCGGCAACTGATTTGATGTGAGGCACCAGACCCCACCATTCCTGTAGCACAATCACCCCTGGACCTGATCCAGATTCTGGCAACGCCAAGTAGCCAATTCCGTCAATGTCCATTCCCATGCCTGCACACTCCGAGTAAGGTTTTATTACCGACAATACTCTAGCACTCCACCTAATTGAACGTTCATGACCTCTGTAACCAAGCCCACCGCATGGCAAGTCGGACTGATCCTCACGCTGGGGATTGTCTCTGTTTCGACAGCCGCTATCTTTATTCGTTTGGCATTAGCGGCGGCTGATGCTCGTGGGGTTGGGTTTAGTTTAGTCCTGGCAGCCCTGCGACTGACGATGGCGGCGTTGTTGCTGGTTCCAGCATGGCGTAATTTTCGGAGCACATCATTTCAACCCAACGCCATGTATTACTCATTAGCTGCGGGGGGTTGTCTGGCACTGCACTTTGGCACCTGGATTACGTCGCTGTCTTATACGTCGATCGCCGCTTCGACAACACTCGTAACCACTAATCCGATCTGGGTAGCGTTGTTGTCATGGGTGTGGTTTAAGGAAAAGCCAACGGTTCTAACAACCACAGGAATTGGCGTTACCCTGGCAGGGGGGGTGTTAGTTGGGTTGACGGGTTCAGAGACAGCGGATGCGGGTAGTAATCCTCTCTTAGGCAATATTCTGGCTCTGATCGGCTCCTGGGCAGTGAGTTTGTACTTTTTGTTGGGGCGGGAGGCGCAGCGACGGGGGCTTGGCATTGGTAGCCATGCGGTGTTGACCTATAGCACCGCTGCTCTGGTGTTGCTGCCGTTGCCGTTGCTGTTTAATTCGGCTTACACGGGCTATTCGGGGGAGGTGTACCTGTATATCTTTTTGATGGCGTTGTTTCCGCAAGCGATCGGGCATACCAGTTTTAACTGGGCGGTGCGCTGGATTTCACCGACTTTAGTGACGTTGGTGATTTTGGCGGAACCGGTTGGCTCAGGCATTCTGGGCTTTATCGTCTTTCGTGAAAACCCTGGCATTCGGGTGTTGGTTGGGGCGGTGATTATTCTGGCGGGGGTGGCGATCGCCGTCCTGGGTTCTCGTAAATCGGCTGAAACGGAGGCAAACCAAGCCTAGAATGGTAGGCGATGCTGATCAAGGACAACCGCGACCCTTGCGATAACGCCGGAGGCGCACGCTATGAAAAAACTGTTAGTGACGGGTGCCAGTGGGTTCTTAGGGTGGAATGTTTGTCAGGCGGCTCAAGCCAATTGGCAAGTCTATGGCACCTATGCAACCCATCCAGTGACAATTTCTGGTGTGACAACGTTGAAGGTTGACCTGACTGACTACAGGGCTTTGCAGGAGCTATTTCAGTCGCTACAACCCGATGCGGTGATTCACCTAGCGGCGCAATCTAGCCCTAATGTGTGTCAAACCCAACCTGAAGCGGCTTATGCAATTAATGTCACTGCCTCAGCAAATCTAGCGGGCTTGAGTGGCGATCGCGCTATTCCCTGTGTGTTTACTTCCAGCGACCTGGTGTTTGACGGACGAAACGCCCCTTACACAGAAACTGATCCGGTGTGTCCCATCAGTCACTACGGCGAGCAAAAAGTGTTGGCAGAGCAAGAAATGCGATCGCGCCATCCGGGGGTGGCGGTTTGTCGTATGCCGTTGATGTTTGGCTACGCACCGAATGCCGTCAGCTTTCTTCAGCCCTTTCTCCAAACGATGCGATCGGGGAAGCCCTTAAGCCTGTTTGTGGATGAGGTTCGTACTCCTGTTAGCGGTCGGGATGCGGCTCAAGGTTTGTTGCTGGCACTCGAACAGGTACAAGGTTACCTGCATTTGGGAGGATGCGATCGCCTGTCTCGGTATGAGTTTGGTCGTCACATGGTGGAAGTTCTGGAGTTGACGGAGGCGAATATCAGTGCCTGTCGGCAAGCCGATGTGCCCATGCCTGCGCCTCGCCCTGCTGATGTCTCACTTGACAGCTCCAAAGCCTTTGAGTTGGGATACAATCCCGGTTCTATTCGCGAGGAGTTAGCGTTTCTGCGAGACGTGCTTTAATTCGTGGTCAATCTAAAATCCGTTGATTGGGACATATCCCGTTCGAGATACCATAGAGACAGTGAAATGGATTGAGCTATGGTTGAACGTCCTATCAAAAAATCTGAGCGGCAAGCGATCGCCCAATCGAGCGAAGAGGGCGGCGAAGCTCAAGGAACTGAACTGACTGCTAAGCGGGATACCCCGAAACCTGTTCGGGCAAAAGATAAGCCCCCCGGTGGCAAGTCAGACGAGCGGAGATCAGACGATCGAAAATCAAAAGGGAAAGGCAAAGGCGGCAAACGGGGATCACGGGACGACGACCAACCCAAAGCTCCTGCTAATCTGGCAACGATGCGCGGTCCGCGCCCTGTAAAAGCCCAACCTGAACCAGAACCCGTAGTAGACGAAACCCCGACAGATGAATCGTTAGACGAAGCCTTGACTGAAGAAACGACAGACGAGGCAACTGAGGGAGTAGAGAGTGAGGCGTAGGGGCAAAGGAAGGATAAACGATAAAGGCTGAAGGATAAAAGAAGAGGGAGTAGGGGGGCGGCGCGACGTGCGACTTAAAGGTTTAGCTCCCCTATTTTTTGTTGAGCAGTCCAGTCTGCTTCAGCAGACCTCATGCCATTAGCCCGCACTTGAGTTGTGGGTGGGGCTCCTGACTCGCCTCCGTCCCATCAAATGTGGCTACAACTATAGCCTTCGCGATCGCCCTTTTCATGCTTCAGCTTTTATCGTTTATCCTTCTTTATTTCTCCTACGGTTCAACAATGACCGTTGTACCCATTTCGATCTGAGCAAACAACGCCACAACGTCCTCATTTCGCATCCGTACGCACCCATTTGAGGCAGCCCGTCCAATCGACGAAAGGGTCGGTGTGCCGTGAAATCCGATAATGCCATTGGGCATTCGAGTAAAGCCAATCCAACGTACTCCCAGCGCACTATTGGGCCCCGGTGGGGTGACTTCACCCGTCCAGGGATTTTGCCAGCGAGGGTTTTCGATCATCTGAAATACTTGAAAGCGACCCGTTGGAGTGGGTGTATCCGATCGCCCAATCGCCACGGGGTAACTGGCTAAGACGCGATCGCCCTGATATAGATAGACTCGGCGTTGCCCCAGCTTCAACACAATGTGGGGTTCTGGCTCCTCAATCGTCGGCAGATAGTTGGATGGCGCAGCCAGCGGCGGCAAATCGGGAATACGAACATCAACGTAGGAAAATGAGAACGACGGATGAAGCGGCGTGAGTGGTAGAGGAGTGTTGGCGATCGCAGGAGTGGAGCCGAAAATGACCTGGGTTGCTCCGATAGAAAGGGCGATCGCAACCTGACGAGAGAATAAAGGGAAAGGTTTAGACCATTCAAACCGTTGCATACAAGGGTTAACCGTTGACATCCACTCTAAGCCGACGAATCTGATGAGTTGTTGAGCCGAGGTAAGAAGCCCAACGTCTGTATAGGTTACGCTATGCTAACCTATCCTCAGGCTGATTTTACCCGCTAAACTTTCATCTGGTGGTGTTCCAAACCTGTTGATAACCTCTGTAAGACCCCCTGTAGTCCCCCTTACCAAGGGGGACGGCGACAGCCGGGGGTTAGTAGCAACAGATCTGAAACACTACCCTTTCATCTTGGGCTTTCAGGGCGTTTGCCTGCGTTTCGCACGTTGATAATCTTGCCCAACAAATCAAACCAGAAAGACGCTCCCATAGAGATGGCTAGACCGCTAACTATCCATCCCGGCAACCCTTTCAGAAATTTCAGCACTGACGAGCCATTCTCAGGAAACTGTTGACTTCTATTGTCCTCACTCCAACCAATGGGCAGTGGCAGCGATTGGCTGACGCCAGTCCGAAGGCACTCCAATGCGGCATTGTTGTCGCCTCCTGTGGACTGAGATGGACAAGCCGCAACCACAAAATCTGCATTGTTAGCCAACGCATCTCGCAATGCTGCATCAGTTGAGAGGCGATCGACGATATGAAACGTGTCTGCATTGATGACCAACGCCAATAGAAAACCGATTAAAAAGGCTACTCCCTTGGCATTGCGTTTATAAACTCCTGAGGCACGCTCCATAGAGCGGTCAAACCAGGTTTGTACCTCTACTTGAAATTGGCTTAACTCAGTTTCAACCACCTCAACTTTGGCTTGAGCCCGTTGTAGATTCAATTGGGCGCGTCGGGCAAGAGCAGCTAAGCTCTGACGCACGGAAGGAGATAGTTTATTAGAAACCTTGTTGATCTCTTGCTTGACAGAGTCATAAGCTCCATACAGGCGATCGGCAGGCTCAGCGGCTTCAATCTCCTGACGCAACGTAAGATAGGTCTGGTGTTTGGCTTTAGCCTCATCTACAACGTCATCGACTAACAGGTCGAGTGTTTGCACCAAACTGGGTTGCAATCGTGCCATAAACTCGTTGATATGGTCATCCGTGCCATCTTTAAATAAAGTTTTTCTGATGGCAGCTAGTTGATCGACGAGTTGTTGCACAACCGATTCATCTTGAGTGAGCAGTTGTACCTGATTAATGAATGAGGTATTTACTGTTAGATCTAATTCATCCTCGATTTGATTGACAGCGGCAAATAAAGTGATTGTCTCATCTCTGTAGGCTTGACAGATTTCAATCAGCCTTGCTTCTAAAGTGGTGAAACCTGCGGTTAACGTTTCACGAATGGCATCATTGAGCTGCAAATTTGGATCGTCTAGATAGCTTCTAACCTTAGTACTAATTTCGATATCGACTAATTTTTGTAGGTTGAGAGCTACTAATTTTTGGTTGAGTTGAGGGATGTTTAATCGCTCTAATAACGTGCTTGCAAAGGTTTCAGCGGGGATATAAGATGGCTCGTTGCCCACCAGGGTTCTATTTTTTCGTAGCCCAAATAGGGTAACAATCATCCGCGCTATTTTTCGGAGCGTTGCTTCTATTCCTTCAAACGATCCCTGGCTGATATTTTTAACTAAAGGATTGTTGTAAATATCATCAACAATTTCTCTTGCTTTCCTGCGGTTTTCTGTATCTCTTGCTTGATTGTCTAAATCGTCTCCACCTGCCAATAAAATCTCAATCGACTTCTTCAGATGAGCTGCTCTCCATTGCAGGATTGTGGTCAGCAATTCCTGAATTTCTGAGGCTAGAAGGCTAATAATTAGATAAATAAAGACTAGACCGATCGCCACATCGAGAATAAAAGGCAAATTCACTGGAATAACTCCAAATTTCTACTTTATCCATTCAATAGCATGTATAGCCGCGGTTTTAACCGCCAAAATCCTTGTCCTGAATTCACGTAAATAACCATTAACGAAATCAGGTTTCTTAGCCTATTGAGACAATGTAAAGATTGTAGTTTTGCTGATGGTGATGACTGGAACTCAAGATAGCAGTCCTCAATCATCTGTACAGATATTGGCAAACAAGTATTTACAAACAAGTATTTACAAACAAGTATTGGCAAACAGGGGGTTTACGCTTCTCGCCTCTCACAACTCACTTGGGTGGCTGTAGACCCAACACAGTTAGAATCAACCCAATTAAAATAGTGTTATCTTTAATACCATAAGTTTCTGATCTAATACTTAGTCAGAGTAAATCAAAATTTAAGAATAGATTCACTGGGTATAAATTCACATTGAAACTTGGTTACATTGTTGAAAGTCGTCATAAGTATAAAATGGGTTGATTAAATTTAGGGATATTGAGAACGCTTCATCATTTCCCAACTTTGCGCTGTCAAATTATTTTGTGTTGTCAAATATTACTGGCTGACTCAAAGTTATCAGAATAAACTCAATAGCCTGTCTTTTGGTTTGATCGATCGTCAGGGTGAGTATAGCCGTAGCCACCCCTGGAACGGAGGCGAGTCAGGAAGCTTTCCCAGCATTAGGGTTTGAGCCATTGACTTTGCCTTAAGCCTTTTGACCGACGCCATATATTCATTTTTTGGTATGAAATTGAGTAGAAAGAATCATTTCTGTTGAATTTCCCCTCCTGTAGAGCTTGATTGTGTGAGCGCAGACCCGTAGAGAACCCCAAAGAATCCTATGTACGACTTATTCAACTTATTCTTCTCAGAGGCGTTTATTCCTCATGGGCATTGTTATCTTTGGAAACCAAGTCTGGTCTGGCTCCACCTCCTCTCAGACTCCTTCATCGGTTTAGCGTATTACTCCATTCCGCTAACCCTGTCTTATTTTGTGCGGAGACGACAAGATCTCCCCTTTAACTGGATATTTTTGCTCTTTGCGGCATTCATTGTCGCCTGTGGAACGACTCACCTGATGGAAGTCTGGACGCTGTGGCATCCGGTCTATTGGTTTTCTGGAGCCATTAAGGTGTTTACCGCGATCGTTTCTGTGTTCACAGCAGTTCAACTCATTCCACTTGTACCAAAAGCCCTAGCCCTCCCCAGTCCGGCTCAATTAGAACAGGCAAACCGCGAACTTAAGCTCTATCAGAACCAATTGGAAGATTTGGTGGCAGCCCGAACGGCTGAACTGGTGGCTGCAAACCAGCAGTTGCAGCAAGAAATTAGCGATCGCAAACAGGCTGAGTTAGAAAGAGAACGTCTCTTAGCTCAACTGCAAGAAGCTAACGCACTGCTCGACACCTTGTTTAATAACGCGCCGATTGGCATTGGGTTGTGGGATGAGCGATCGCGGTATGTGCGCCTCAACCAGGCGTTGGCTGATATCAATGGCTTGCCCCAAGATGTTCATATTGGTAAGACCGTAGCTGAGTTATTACCCACAGTGAGTGCAAATGTGACAGAGGCGTTTCGTCATGTCCTGACAACAGGGGAATCATTGTTAAACCAGGAGGCAATGGGTGAAACGCCAGCGATGCCTGGTAAACAACGGTTCTGGCTGGTCAGCTATTACCCCATTCGGTTACCGAGAAATATCACCTGGGTTGGTGCAGTGTGCGAGGAAATTACAGAACGAAAACGAGCCGAGGCTGAACGGGAAGATCTCCTGGTTCGAGAACGGGCAGCACGAGAAGAGGCAGAAGCCGCAAACCGTACGAAAGACGAATTTTTAGCGGTGTTATCGCATGAGTTGCGATCGCCCCTCAACCCCATCTTGGGCTGGGCGCAGTTGCTTCGCACCCGCAAATTTGACGAAGTCGGGACCGCTCGTGCCTTAGAAACGATTGAACGCAACGCCCGGTTGCAAACTCAGCTGATTGAAGATTTGTTGGATGTCTCCCGGATCTTACGGGGAAAAATGGTACTTAACGTCGAACCTGTCAGTTTAGTGTTGCCTATTGAAGCGGCATTAGAAACGGTGCAACTGGCGGCAGAAGCGAAAAATATTCAGATTGACACGCACCTCGATCACCAGATCAAACCGATCGCAGGAGACTCTAACCGACTCCAGCAAATTGTTTGGAATCTTCTGTCAAACGCGATTAAGTTCACGCCAGAGGGTGGACGAGTGGAGGTGAAGTTGGAGAGTGTTGAGAGCCTAGACATAACTCAGTCAGACGGCTCAACTCAAAACTCAACCTCCAAACTTCAACCCTTGTACAACTATGCTCAGATTCAAGTGAGTGATACGGGTCAGGGCATTAATCCAGCCTTTTTGCCGCGTGTGTTTGATTACTTTCGCCAAGCTGATGGCAGCACCACTCGTAAATTCGGCGGGTTGGGGTTGGGGTTGGCGATCGTTCGTCATCTGGTTGAACTCCACGGAGGCACAGTTCATGCTGCCAGTCCTGGTGAAGGCATGGGAGCAACGTTCACCGTTAAGTTGCCGCTGATGACAAACGTGCCCCAATCAACGCTAAATTCAGAGCCGATCTCCAGTACCATCGATTTAAGTGATGTTCAAGTGCTTGTGGTGGATGATGAAGCCGATATGCGCGACCTGATGACGACTGTTTTACAGGAATATGGAGCCAAAACCCAGGTGGCTACCTCTGCGACTGAGGCGATCGCCCTGATTACCCAATCCAAACCCGACATTTTACTGAGCGATATTGGGATGCCCGGAGAAGATGGCTACATGTTAGTGCGTAAACTGCGACAAATGTCCCCGGAGCAGGGAGGCACCATTCCGGCGATCGCCCTGACTGCCTATGCCGGAGAGATTAATCGTCAGAAAGCACTCCTGGCAGGATTTCAACTCCACGTTCCCAAGCCAATTGAACCGACAGAGTTGGTGAAGGCGATCGCAAGTCTGGTGGGCTCCCAGCCATAATGGGACTGGCGCGAATCGGAGTTTAGCTAGAGACAACGCCTAATCAAGCGATTGCTTGACTGTCCCTGACGATTTGACTGGAGACGAGAGGATGATCTCATCGGTTGCAATCCGACCCGATACTGAAGCTGATCAACTCAAACGAGCCTTTGCCGAGACGATGGTGGCAGCCTCCGGGCAACTCTTCCAAGCGGTGACCCAAGCTGCCCTTCAAGAGATCAGTGCGATCGCCCCTCATGTGGCTGAAGCGGCAGAGCATTTGCAACCCTGGCTCTCCGATGACACTTGCCTGTATCCCTTCTGGGCATTGGGTGCGTTTTACACCCATCAGGCGACCTATAACCAGGCACTCGTCTGGTATGAACAGGCGATTGCCACTGCTGAAGCTCGCCTGGGAGTAGATCATCCCCTGGTTGCCCAAAGCCTGATGCAGTTCGGCACTGCCCTCCACACTCAGCGTGGCGATCTTGCCCAAGCAGAGGCTCTCTATCGGCGATCGCTTCAGATTCTCGAACAGCAGTTTGGTTCTGATTCAGTGGAAGTGGTGCCAGCCCTGGTTGGATTAGCAACACTCTGTCAGCAGCCAGGCCGCTATGCAGAAGGGGACGCCCTCTACCAGCGATCGCTCCAGATCCTCGAACAGCAGCCAGAGCCAAATCCTCTTGCCATTGCCACGACTCTCGATCATTGGGCAGAGTTGTGTCGTGCTTGGGGGCATTACGGTCAGGCGGAGTCACTTTATCAGCGATCGCTGCAAATTCTCGAACAGCAACCAGATCCCAATCCCACTGCCGTTTCCATATTCCTCAACAATCAGGCACGGCTCTACACGAACCGCAAGCAATACTCCAAGGCAGAAGCGTTGTATCAGCGATCGCTACACCTGTTGGAGCAGGAATTGGGGACAGATCACCCCGGTTTGGGGGCAACGCTCAAAAACCTGGCAAACCTCTACGCCTATCAGCGACGTTTTGCTGAGTCTGTGCAAGTGCACCAACGATTGATCCACATTGTCGAACAGCAGCTTGTTCCCAATCATCCCATGCTGACGACTGCCCTCAACGATCTGGCAGTGTTGTATTGTGACCAACTGCGCTATGACGAGGCAGCACCCCTGTTTGAGCGATCGCTCCAGATTATGGAAGACCACTTGGGTGCCGATCATGTAGCGGTTGCCCAGGCTCTGAATAACCTGGGGGTGCTCTACTGTGAGCAGCAGCGGTTTGCCGAAGCCGAACCCCTGTTGCGTCGTGCTGTGAGCATCAGTCAGAGGCAAGTTGGAGAGAATCATCCGGCTACTCGCAAAATTCAAGAGAGCCTGGATAGCCTGGTCACGGCTCTGCAAACTCCTCACACACCACCCCCCAACCCTGACTTCACCATTGAGGAGATTCAGGGGGTGAAGTTCCTCCAATCCTTAGGTCGCTTTGGTGAAGCGGAAGCGCAGCTTAAGTTCATTCTGTCCGCCCGCGAACGTACCTTTGGACGCGACCATCCCCATGTGGCAGAGGTGCTCAGCTTGTTGGCGCGGCAATACCTGGAGCAACGGCGATTTGCGGAAGCCCAACCCTTGCTAGAGCGATCGGTCAATATGCAGGAACGGTTGTTAGGTGCAGCAGATCCGGATACCGCAGAAACCTTCCACAACCTGGCATCGCTGTATCTTGAACAACACCGCTACGCTGATGCTGAGAAGCTATTGCTGCGATCGCTCCAGGTTTGGCAATCACTGGGCAGCGATCGCCTGGAGGTGGCAGCCACTCTCAATGCCCTGGCAAGAGCCTATCAGGGGCAGGGATTTTATGGAAAAGCAGAAGACGCCTTTCGTCGCGCCTTAGATATTGATCAGAAGCGGTTGGGGTTCAATCATCCCCATGTTGCCAACGACTTGAATAACCTGGCAATGCTGTATTGCCAGCAGAAACGATTTGCCGAGGCAAAACGATTACTACAACAGGCGTTTGCAATTCTAGAACAGCACCTTGGGCGCAACCATCCTGACACCCGCAAGGTGGCACAAAATCTGTTGATGCTGTCTCCACTCCGATTTCTGATTGCCCTTCTTTTTTGGCTTCTGTGGCTTTTGAATAAGGGAATTCGGGGACTGTGGTGGGTGGTGCGGTTACTCCTGTTTTTGCTGCTATTACCGTTTTTGCTAGCGACAGGGCGAGTGCGATTGGTGGTGCGCCGACGCTAAAAGTGAGGTTCATTGCACCTCATAATTTATTGGTTCTCACCAATTTGTCTCCATCTGCTGCAAGGGCGTTTCGCGAAACGCCCCTACAAATTCACATATCCGATCAGCAATGCCCCCAATCCAAAATCGCAAATCTAAAATCCAAAATGGCATAGCTGTCTTATAAGGTTGCCTGTGAAGCAAGCTATAACAGAAGAAAATTTCAAGCCCCCCAACTCCCTGAGGATGACCCGATGGTGCAGCTTGCAGTTCAGCAAAATACAGAAGCCAAGCAACTGAAGCGATCGCTGTGTTAGGTGATAGTGGCGATCGCCCCATGTCATAACCCACCCTCATGCGAAACATTAAAACCTCACCCGATGCTAACTAGTCATGACAGATGAACTGATTCAGAAGCTGAAACAACTCATCGAAGAAGATCTCCAAACTGCACCAGCAGCAGCTTCAATCGAGCAATTAGTTGAGCGTCTCCAGCAAGACGAACGCATTGAGCAGGCGATTCAAATTAACACGGGGGATGCCGTTGGGTTTCAAGCGATGGTACAGGAGGGCGGTGTTGCTAACATGGGCATTCACCTCCACGGCTGGGAAGAGGAAAAACTCACTCAGGTGCTGACCACATTTCTCAAGTCCCTCCAGCCCAAAGAAATCCCTAACAATGTTCCTTGCAGTGGCGTTGCCAAATTCATCGGACGTAAACCGGAACTGGAACGACTCCACACTCAACTGCAACAGGGAAGTTTGGTTTCCATTTCAGCCGTGGAGGGCATGGGCGGTGTCGGCAAAACGGAGCTAGCTATTCAATACACCCAACGGTATGCGTCTGCCTATGAAGGAGGAATTGCCTGGTTGTATGCCAGAGAGTTCAACGTGGGCACTCAGGTTGTGGGGTTTGCTCAGTCCCGCTTAAATTTGAAAATTCCAGAAGGACTGGAACTGCCGGATCAGGTTGCCTATTGCTGGCGTAACTGGCGTGAAGGGGATGTACTGCTCGTATTGGATGATGTGGTCAACTATGGTCGGGATGTAGAACCCTATTTGCCGCCGCCTGCATCAAGTCGATTTAAGGTGGTCATGACCACTCGACTTACCTTTGGTCCACCGATTCAGTCGCTATCACTTAATGTGTTGTCTCCCGATCAAGCTTTAGAATTGCTGACGGTTTTAATTGGAGACGCACGGGTACAGCCAGAGTTAGAGATTGCTAAAACCCTCTGCACCTGGTTGGAATATTTACCGTTGGGCATTGAGTTAGTGGGTCGTTATCTGCTCAAACGGACTGACCTATCGTTGGCTACCTTGCTATTTCGGCTGCAAGAAAAAGCCAAGAAACGACAAGCTATCCAACACGATGCCCTACAACGCGATGAAGCAACGGCAACCTCCACGGCACGACGGGGAGCCGAAGCTGCCTTTGAGTTGAGTTGGGACGAGTTGAATGAACCGAGTCAACATCTTGGTAAACTGTTGAGCCTATTCGCTCCTGCTCCCATTCCCTGGTATTTAGCAGAGCAGGTGGAGCAGAAGTATTGCGAGAATTCCGAGGGGGCGATCGCCTTTGATGATGAGGAGTTTGAGAATGCCAGAACCAAACTGTTGGATCTGCATTTACTACAACTTTCCCAACAGCAAGAGCAAACCTATCGACTCCATGCCCTGATTCGAGAGTTCTTCAGAAGCAAGTTGGAAGGGGAAACCGATGTTGCAGCTTGAGAAGAATCAGAAAACAGAGGCAGAACAACTAAAACGGGCATTGTGTCAGGTCATGGCAACAGTAGCGATCCAAGTTCCGCCATCCCCTACCAAATTTCTCATTCAGCAGATTGCTCCTGCTATCCCCCATATTGCTGAAGCTGCAACAACCTTGCATTCCTGGTTAACCGATACAGATATCATTGCCCCCTATCTGGGCTTGGGTTACTTCTACCAAGGACAGGCTCTCTACTCTCAAGCTCTGATCTGGTTTGAACATTGCCTCGCAACTGCTTGTTCTCGCTTCGGAGATGAACACCCGTATGTCGCCACCAGTCTCAATGAATTGGCATCACTTCATCAGGAACAAGGACAGTATGCAGAGGCGGAGTCACTGTATCGGCGATCGCTCACCATTCGAGAACAGCAGTTCAATCCAGACCATATTGCGATCGCAGCCAGTCTCAACAATCTCGCAAGACTCCATCAAGCGCAGGGGCACTATGAAGAAGCTGAACTGCTATATCAGCGATCGCTGCTCATCCTCGAACAGCAAAGTGAACCAAACAATGCGTTCTTAGCATCCAGTCTCAACAATCTAGCGGAAGTCTATCAGGAGCAGGGACGGTATGCAGAGGCGGAGCGACTCTATCAGCGATCGCTCAGCATTTGGGAGCAACAGTTCGGAGCCAATCACCCCGATGTTGCAACTGGACTGAATAATCTGGCGAATCTTTACCTATCCCAGGGACGCTATACAGAAGCCGAACGCTTTTATCAGCAGTCGTTATCCATCTATGAGCAACAGTTGAGCACTGACCATCCAGCTATTGCAGATGCTCTCACCAATCTGGCAGCGTTACATTACCTTCAGGGACGCTATACAGAAGCCGAACGCTTTTATCAGCAATCGCTCGCCATTCAGGAAGAGCACTTGGGAGTAGAGCATCCCGATGTTGCCACCAGTCTCAACAATTTAGCAGGTCTTTACCATTTCCAACGGCACTACAGTGAAGCAGAAAGGCTCTATCAACGAGCATTGACGATCCAGAAAACGCAATTGGGCGCAGATCATCCTGCGATCGCTACCACTCTTCAGAACCTGGCTAATCTCTACCAACTCCAAGGGTTTTATGCGAAAGCAGAGCCTTTGTATCGGCAATCGCTGATGATTCAAGAACAACAGTTGGGAAGCAATCACCCTGCGGTCGTTGTTGGATTGAATAATCTTGCCAATCTCTATCGCTTACAATCTCGTAGCGTTGATGCCGAACCTCTATTCGTGCGATCGCTAACCATCCTTGAGCATCACTTCGGGAGTGACCATCCTGAAGTCGCTACCAGCCTCGACAGTTTAGCTAGTCTCTACCTGTCCCAAGCTCGTTATGCAGATGCCGAAACCCTCTACCAGCGATCGTTCGCTATTTACAAACACCACTTGGGAGCAACCCATCCTCACATCGCTACCAGTCTCAATAACCTGGCTAATCTCTACAAAGCCCAAGGAGACTACGGCAAAGCTAAGTCTTTCTATAAACAAGCCCTTCAAATTGTTGAGCCGCAACTCGGGACGAACCATCCCCACACCACTACCATCCGCCAGAACTTGGAATTGATATCAGAAGTTGGAGGGTAAAATCAATGTTGCAGCTTGAGGTTCAGCAAAATACCGAAGCCGAGCAACTGAAGCGATCGCTGTGTCAGGTGATGGTGGCGATCGCCCCTCATAACCCTCCTCCTTAGAAACACCCGCACTTGGCACCCGTAAGCGCCCCACAACTACCTCATTCACACCTGATCGGAGGGGGTTTGGGGGACGCGCCTCGTCCTCCAGCAAGGGGGATTGGGGGAAAGCTTCCCCCAAGGCTCGCTTCCCAAACCTTCATTTTTAGCAACGTGTAACGATCGCCTTCCTTAATCTACTGCTGTGTTGAAATCCACAAAGGAACTATAGGACACTTTATAAAGCAAGCTATAACAGAAGAAATTCTCTCGTTCTTCCCTATGGCAACGCCCCCATCCTCCACACCTGCCAACTCTCCCCTTGAAGTCTTCTTCTCCTATGCTCACGAAGACGAAGGCTTACGCGATAAACTTGCTAATCACCTCAAACTGTTAGAGCGACAAGGGGTTATCAAGAAATGGCACGATCGCCAAATTCTACCGGGGTCAGAGTGGAAAGGACAGATTGACGGTCACTTAGAATCCGCCCACATTATCCTGCTGTTGATTAGCTCCGACTTCCTCGCTTCCGATTACTGCTACGACGTTGAGATGACCCGCGCCCTGCAACGTCACGATGCCAAAGAAGCGATCGTTATTCCCATCATTCTGCGTCCAATCGATAACTGGAATAAAAGTCCCTTCGGCAAACTCCAGGCACTTCCTACCGATGGTAAGGCTATCACCACTTGGTCAAACCAGGATGAAGCCTTTACCAATGTGGCTCAAGGCATTCGTCGAGTCGCTGAGGCATTCAACTCAGGCAGCTCAGCCGCCGATACAACCCCTCAACCAACCGTTACACCTCCTCCCTCTCCACCCTCTCCATCTCCGCTCATGAGCCAGACCAACACAGGCAATAGTACTGGCTGGCAGATTAACGTCAGCGGCGGCACCGTCAATATTGGTCATCCTCCTCAACTCTGACTAGAGTCGTCCGACCAGGAACGGACAGACCTAAATCCTCCACAAAACTTGCCCCGCAGTGGTGTTGTCGAATTTGTTGGACGCGCCGATGAACTGCACCAACTCCACACCCAACTCCAACAAAACGATCGCCTCGCTATCACCGCCATTCAAGGCATGGGAGGCATCGGCAAAACCGAACTCGCCCTGCAATATGCGATCGCCCCTCCCCATAACCCCATTCCTCTCAATCCTCTAGTAGCCGCATGACTGAGATCGTGACATCTGGAAATGCTAAAGGTTGAATGTCTCCATCCGTCAAAACAACCTCCGAACTATAGTCACCATTCACCGGATGACGGAATACGTGAAGCTGGTGTTTGGCTAAGTTCATGACCCAGTACTCACGGATGCCTGCGATCGCATACGTTTTGCGTTTACTGTCCAAATCCTTAGCCAGACTGGTGTTGGAGAACTCAATGAGCCAGAAGATATTGTCTGGGTAAGGGTGGTGGCGCAGATACTCACGTCCCAAAGGTTGCACAATCGCCAGATCTGGTTCTGGTTCAGAATCGCTGGATGGGATTGTAATGGGAGCCCCTTCTCGAATTTTGACGCGATCGCCCAGGAGCACAGCCAGATAATCCTTGGCTTCCGTCCGGTAGTAGGCATGAGGTTCGCCTTCAGGTGACATCTCAATAATTTCTCCATTCAGCAACTCAACTGAACGCCCCTCCAGCAGCCCGACCTCAATCATTCGGTGATAGTCATCTAATGTCCACTTTGCGATCGCAACACTCATATCATTCTCCCCTTAAGGGTTGGAGCCTTTTCTCATTTTATGTCGCTTGCCCCCTGAGGAAAGGAAATTTGTCAGCTAGTCTTGCAGCTAATCATCAAGCGTGAGTTACGCTATGACTAACGAAAAATCTGGTCTTCAGCGATCGCGCTTGAGCACTGGGTATCCAATTGAGAAAGATAGCTCTTACTGATAAAGGATGTGCTTATGGACCCCGCTACTCTGACTGCATTTCTTGCCCCCTTCCTGCCCACGCTGATGCAGTTCGGTGGCAAAGTTTTGGAGAGTGCTGCTGCAAAAACTGGAGAAAGCGCAGGCTCAACGTTAACCGAGAACGCATTGAAAAAAGCAGGTGCCATCTGGGAAAAGCTATTCCCGAAAGTGGAGGCGAAGGAATCGGCGAAAGAAGCAGCGGAAGATGTGGCGAAAGCTCCCGATGATGCCGATGCTCAGGCGGCGTTGCGCTTGCAGTTGAAGAAGATCCTGGAAGCTGACCCGGATCTGGCAGAGGCGATCGCCCAAATCATGCAAGAGGATGCGCCCGACGGCACAGCCGGAACGCAAATTGTGCAACATGTTATGGGCAATCAGAACCAGGTGATCGGTCAAGTGACGGGTGGCAACGTCTTTGGCAACATTACGGGCAATGTGAATCTATAGGGATTGGAGTTGCAGGGTTGTGTCAACGGATTCTGACGCTTCAAACCAACATTTGCAGATGCAGCAAGAGGTGACGGGCGATCGCAATCAGGTGATTGGGCAAATGTTGGGGGGTGTTGTGATCAACCAACTCACCATCCATGAGCGGATTCCTGAACCATCACTGCCACCCCCTATCAGTACAGCGAAGCCTCTGACCCAGCAGGAATATCGTCAACGCAAGGTCTTACTCAACAAGGTCAAAGAATATTGGGTCAAAGGTGTCCTCGAAACGTCTTTACATGCCAGGGCATTGATTGCACTAGGATTGCAAGAACGCCCTGACCTGGTGCAACGCCCCTTCAGTGGCGTTAAGGAGTTTGCCGAAACCCCGGGACAAGTCCTACCAAATGGCATCCCTGCCACGACCGTTTTTGACCAGATGGAAGCCGGACGCACCCTGTTGATTTTGGGCGAACCGGGTTCTGGCAAAACCATCACCCTGTTAAAGCTGGCTGAAGATTTGATCGCTCGGACGGAGACAGATTTCAGTCAACCCATTCCAGTCGTGTTCAATCTATCGTCCTGGGCTAGAAAACCGCAATCCATTAAAACCTGGTTGATTCAAGAACTGCTGGAGAAATACCAGGTCTCAAAAGCTCTGGGAAAAACCTGGGTGGAAACGGAAGCCTTGATTCTGTTACTGGATGGACTGGATGAAGTCAAAGCCGAGCAGCGCAGTGCCTGTGTGCAAGCCTTGAACCAGTTCATGCAAACCTACGGCACCACGGAACTCACGATCTGCTGCCGCATCAAGGACTATCAGGCTTTGGCCCAGCAGTTAATGCTCCGCAGTGCTGTTTGCATCCAACCCCTCACTCTGGATCAGATTGATCACTACGTCGATCAGGTCGGCGAACAACTCAACGCCTTAAAAACAGCATTGCATCAGGATGAGGAGTTGCAAGCGTTAGCTCAATCACCGCTCATGCTGAGCATTATGACGTTAGCTTATCAGGGCTGTGCCGTCGAAGAGATCAAACACAGCGGAACAATTGTTGATTATCGCCACCGTCTATTTGATGCCTATATCGAGCGTATGTTTCAACGACGGAGCACCACCCAACGCTACTCTCGGATGCAAACCCAGCACTGGTTGATCTGGTTGGCACAACGGATGACGAAAGCGGCTCAGACCGTGTTTTTAATTGAGAGATTACAGCCTGGTTGGCTACAGACTTCATGGCAGCGGCTCTGCTATCGCTTGATGAGCAGCGTCATTGGGATACTCATTGTAGCCTGTGCCAGCAGCATTCTGACTGGTGTTGTGGGTGGGTTATATGGTGCTCTATGGGGTGGGTTAACTTATGGGTTTCGCACCATGCTGGTTGTGGGGGTCTTATTTGGTCTAGCTATAGGGATGGGATATGGATTAGGGGGCGGTTTTCTACTTGGGATCATCTATGGCATTGTGGCACTCACCCTAAATGCCATTCAACCTGTTGAAACGTTGAGATGGTCTGGGCTAGCGGCCAAACAGAGTTTTTGGCAAGGTGCACTATTTGGGTTAGTTGGTGGACTGCTATTAGGGTTGTTGCTTGGGTTCTTTCCACAATGGTTTTCTAATGCAGAGTTTACGCGGCTTTCTACCCAAATGGGAGGCTTCACCTTTGGATTGCTGATAGGAATTATGTATGGATTATTTTTTGCGATCGCGGCAGGAGGAATCAGTGCCCTTTTAGGAGGGTTTCGCGGAGGCAGCATTCAAACCACGAGTCAGCCCAATCAGGGGATCTGGTCATCAGTACGGAATGCGATCACGCTGTCTCTTGCGGTAGGCGTGGTGATAGAAGCGATCGCCGTGTTAATCGTTGGTGGTCTAACCGATGGCTTTAGAGATGGCTTGCGTAATGAGTTAGTAGACGGCATCGTATTTGCACTGACTGGTGCGGTCATGGGTGGGCTGCTGGGGGGTGGTTCAGCTTGCATTCGGCACATCACTCTGCGACTGATGCTTTATTGCCTGGGGTATAGCCCCTGGAATTATGCCCACTTCCTCAACGACTGCACCGATCGCCTCTTCCTGCAAAAAGTCGGGGGTGGCTATATTTTTGTTCATCGAATGCTGCTAGAGCATTTTGCAGCAATGTCATTAGAACGGGGAGGGCGTTGAGCGTGCTGATCACCTACCGTTGATGCCATCGCCTATGCTATCAGTAACGCATTGTGCGTTTCCCTACATGCCCCTATTCCCAGATGCGATCGCCCAGACCCCGTAGGAGGACACCATGACCCTCACCGTCGAAGACCTCAAACGCTTCCAGCAACAACATCCTGACTACCGCCTCGAACTCGTCGATGGAGCCATCATTGTCATGAGTCCATCTGGTTTTGAATCCGATGAAATCGCTGCCGCCATTATCGCCCAACTCTGGGCATGGGTTCATCCTAGACGATTAGGGCGCGTTACCGCCTCCAGCGCAGGCTTCAAACTGCCAAACGCAGGTGAAGATGTCCGCGCTCCGGATGCCTCCTTTGTCAAAGCGGAACGCCTCAAACGCACCACGGAGGACTACGCCAACCTCGTCCCCGACCTGATCTTTGAAGTTCGCTCCAAAACCGATGATCTCGACACCCTGCGTGCCAAAATCCGACAGTTTCTGGAACTGGGTACCACTGTCGGTGCCCTGGTAGACTACCGCACCCAAACTATTGAAGTCTTTCGCCACCAGATAGACCCCGTGATTCTCAGCAATGGCGATCGCTTCACCGTCCCTGACCTCCTCCCTGGTTGGGAAATGGAGGTCTCTAGCATCTGGGCACCCGAATTCGACTAATGCCCGCCATTGTCAGTCAGTCCCACTATGAACGAACCTCACCCCATTCCCCAACTCCTGGTTTTTGACCACATGGCAGTAGGGCGCACGCTCTTAATCTTGGGCGAACCTGGATCGGGCAAAACAATCACACTCCTGAAGCTGGCTCAAAACTTGCTTGCCCGTACTGAGGCAGATTTAGTTCATTTACCGCCTCAAGGGTGTACTCGAGTCATTTGCCCATCGTACTTAAACCGTCCTTAAAAGTGTCCTTAAATGGGTGGAAAATCTCAACCATTTCTGGCTATGTCAGAGTTTGCCAGAGATTGCGGTTTAAGGACTCAAAGCCTTATATGTCTTAACTTCGGGGTGAACGGGACTGGCGCGAATCGAACGCGCGACCTACCGCTTAGGAGGCGGTCGCTCTATCCTACTGAGCTACAGCCCCAAACGAACTATAGCCATCATAGCAAGAGAGCCAGAAGAGTTTTCAGCTTAGTCACGGACTGATACAGAGCGTATGGGTAGCGAATGATGACCATTGAGTTTAGCGTTGAGTTCAGCTAATAGCTTGACTGCCAGAGGTTCCAGCGATCGCCCCACCATTGGCTCGACCACACGTCCTTGATAAAGTGGACGCAACACTGATTTTCCAATTGGGATGGCAACTGGTTCGCGGTGTCCTCCCGCAATTTCTGCCTTAATGAATCCTGAACCCGATCGGTTGCCGAACTCATTGGCAAACCAGGCAACATCACTTGCTTCGGGTGAACTGGCTAGATTACCTGCAATCGTGTCGTTCTCAAATGAGATCAGGGCTGTCAGGTTAAACAATCGGCTCGTTTGGATGAGAGTTTGGATGGCTTGACGAGTCGGTGTTGCTCCCAGGTTGTAGCGATCGAGCAGTTGTGCTAACGCTGGGATGGGGAGTGCATCCGTTGTATCAGAGATATCAGGAGCCATCAATAAACTGGGTTGGTTGAACAGTTGACCCAACGCTTCTAATAACACAATGTACTTGCAACCCAAACTATGACCAACCCAAACGTGTGGAATCGTAGCAGGATAATTCAACTCTGCACGAATGCGATCGCGTTCTTTTAATAAACCTTCAGCGATCGCAGTATGATTGAAACCAAGTCGAAAGGGTACAGCAATTACTGTATATCGTGCGTGATACAAACAGTTTAAAAAATGTGCATAAGATACGTGAGGCAATGTTCCATAGAGAGCACCTCCTAAGAACTCAATCACACCGATTGGGTCAGGATGTTGAGCAACCCAACTATGGGAAATTGGTCGAAAAATTGTAGTCATGTGAAGGAGTACCAGGAGTATTGTGTCGATCTAAGAGAGAAGCTTAAGTTTGTAGGAGAGTTGTCTGTGAAGAGAGTGACAGAAGAGAGATAAAAGGGCGTTGTGTGAAACGCCCCTACTGCTTGATGACCCTATGTTTTAGAGATAGGTAGAACAGTGAACCTTCTGCGCGTTGCTCCAAATTACGCAGTCAGCTTGATGATGCTTCCGGGATTAGCAGTTGGTAAAGGATAGGACTGCTGATCAAAGTCAGGATTAGGAACCGACAAATCACCCGGCAGGAAGGTGCCACGGGTTTGGGGAGTGACTAACAGTTCCACCGCTTTGTTAGGAGAATAAGGAGACAGAGTAATTTCAACATAACCCCGCACTTCTAAGTCAGCAACTTGTAAGCTAGCCCGATTTGGAGCAGGTTTAGAGATGTCTGGTTGCAGAATGAACAATGCGGTTTTGCCGGAGGGTAGAGTCAATTGTTGACTGGGTTTTCCGGTTACAGGATCAGCCACTAAATCAGTGAACGTATTGCCGTCGCCCATATCAGCGATCGCGATCAACTCGTCGTTATTCAAACCAGGTGTAGCATTAAATTGAATGGAGAAAGCGGCATCTGCTTCACCCAGTGCGTTAATGTTTGAGATTTGCAGGAAATATGCTTGAACTACTCGGCGAGAGACTTTCGGGTCAAAAGGACCGGGTGCGATGGGCTTAACCAGCAATTCAAAGGAAGAGACGATCATTTGAAAGAACTCCTGTGTCGTTACTCTTCCACGAAAACACTGGTACCTGTGTGATCGCAGCACACACAGGGGTACTTCTACAGATTTCCTAAAGATTCCTGCGAACCATTGAGGTATAGCTTTGGTCAGAAAGCTTAGGACAAAGGCAATGGCTCAAATCCTGATTCTGGGGAGTTTTCTGACTCGCCTCCGCCCCATCAAATGTGGCTATGGCTATACCACGGTTCAGTCCAGGGCGAACCTCCTATCTCAAGCCCTGCCAGGTTGCTTTGAGCGGAAATAATCAGCGTATCCGTTTTGGCATCGCGTTGCCAGAGGGTAACAGTTACATGACCGTGGGTGGTGTCTCGGCAATCAAAGATCATTCCTTGCAATGAGGGAACTCGTACCATTGTCCCGGATGCATTCGTTGTTCCGGTTAACTCAACTCGATAAGCGTCTGTCTCAGCTGTCATTTGCCACTTGCCCCAGGGGGAGACACACCATTGGACATGAGAATCGGTGCTGTTGAATTCATAAAATTTGCCTTGGTAATGAATCCCAACAAGTCCTACAGATTCTGTCCACCAGAGCACCTGACGTACTCCACCTACGGCAGTTAATGCTAATTCGGGTTCTTGAGCAAAAGCGTTGCAGTTGATCCAGAACCATTTTTTAGGGAAGGCACCGCCCCAGTTCTTTTCAGCGTAAGCCGGGGCATTTGAGAAGTTGTAGCGGTGGTTATCCCACTGAATCCACCCAGTGGCTAATCCGTGCGCCATGAGCACTTGCCATCCAGGCTCAAAAATTTGCAAATAGGAGAACCATCCTGCTGTAGAGCGTTGAGGTTGGTTGCGATCGCCCCAACCAGCAATTGGTTCAATGCGATATTGCCATTCCGCCGATCGCCCTACTGGGTCCTGCAACTTGCCCTGGTGCCAGGTAGCCGTAGCTTGATAGCCCTCTAAAACATGCTGATCAAAGTCTTCGGGAGTGAGATACCCCGGTTGCCTGGTTTCGCTGTTGGTTTTACCCCAGTGCCCCACACCCAGGGCATCTCTCCATGCCCAAAACTTACGAACATTGGGAAATGTCCGGCACAGATATCGGTCATCGGCTCCTAAAATCTGAGCCACGCCTCCGCTACACGCCTGATCACCCACAGGGTCTTCCATAGAGTACATGAAGGCAAAGGTTTGAGCCTCCTGGGGGAGTGTTAGCCGAAAGTACCAGCCTTCAAAGAAGCGATGATTCCCTCCGCTCCAGTGATAGCCACTATGAGGCGTTTGCAGCGGGTGACGATGCGACACTGGTTAGGATTGCAGGATTTGGTAGAGATAGTAAGTCGCCATTGGAATAACCGTTGCTGCTACCAATAACCCAATCACCCAAACCGTTGCATTACTCTGCTTTGTTTCCTCAGGAGTCGCAAAAGTTCCTTCGGTTTGAACATTTGCCACGATTACTGGAGGACCGGGGTCAGGCTGACCGGATAAAACTGCAACGAGGCGATCGCCTGCATCTGAAAACGCTTGATTGTACTTGTTGCCTTTCCGTAAAGGGGCTAACAACGTCTCCTGAGCAATGCTTTCAGCGATGTCATCGGGCAAGCTCTCTTTCACCGCCGCTCCCGTTTGAATGGCACTGGTGTTCGTCACGTTGTCTAGAACCATCAGGACTTGGTTAGCCTGTTCTTCGGGAGTGGGAAACCACTTTTCAAACAGTTGGTTTGTGAAACTCTCAATCGTCTCACCGTAATCTAACCGATGAATCGTGACAAACCTGACCTCATTCCCCGTCTGTTTCGCTACATCTCCCAAACTTCCACTGACGTTCCCTTCAGTGAGGCGACTCAAAATGTCTGCCTCATCAATCACCCAATCTCCCGTGGCAGGTTTGATGGGGAAGTCGTATACACCTGTCGCGTTGGCAGGAGCTACCCAGAGATAAAAAGGCAACAACAGCCCGACCAAAAGTGCCAGTGCAACCTGGAGCTTCGCTTTTAATTGAGATGGAGAGATGTGAAAAGAGGTCATGCTGTGTCTTTCAGTACTTTTTCCTCAAAATACAATAAATCTATACACAAATAAATAGCTCAAGCCGAATATGGGGTGTTGCTGACGATCACGACAGCTATGCAGGGATGTTCATTAGCCATACCCCTCTCATGTCTCATCTACGCCTTATCCAACCCCATTGCCCTCTTTACCGTAGGCTTGCCACGCTAGATCAACTAATCCATTCATGATCGCAGACGCCACAACAGAACTGCCTTTGCGTCCTTCGATACGAATGTGGGGAATGAGGGAATCTTTCAACCGTTGCACTGCCGCGTCAACCCCAACAAACCCAGCGGGGGTACCCACGACCAAAGCTGGACGAATCTCCTCTGCTTCAATCAGATCCACGATCGCCGTCAGAGCAGTCTGTGCTTCCCCCACTACAAAAATTCCTTCCGGATAGCGTTTTGCCAGCGTTTCAATGCCCCACGCCGCCTTTGTTTTTTCTCGTTGAGGACGGGTCAGCGCATCCATACTACAGTAGACCGGATTAGAGAATGTGCTCTGGATGTTAGGGGTAATGCCAACCTGCACCATGGGCACATCAACCACAATTGTGCTGCGGGCAGCCAAAGCGGCGGCTCCAGCCTGCAAAGCTTGGTCAGAAAATCGGATTAAGGACTTGTACTCAAAGTCGGCTGTTGCGTAAATAACTCGTCGTACAATCTCGTACTCGGAGGGGGAAAACGTATGTTCACCAATTTCCCGATCGATAATCCTTAAGCTTTGAGCATCAGTGACGTGCCACTCCATGAACTCCCCTGAAAAATTTGGTCATCCCATTCTATAGCAACCGTCAAGTTGATTGGAGCAGGGAGGCGTGGGGCGATATCTCTAGTCAGAGGTTCCACCTCTGCACCCTGGCTTAACCAACCCTCTAAGGGTGCTACAAACCTTCATTAGACCTTAAATAGCGATCGATTCCAAGCAAAATATATAGTTTTGGTCAGAAAGCTTAGGGCAAAGGGGACGGCTCAAATCCTGATTTTTGGGGAGCTTCTTATCTCGCCTCCGCCCCATCGAACCTGGCGACGGCTAGATAACAGCCCTCAACCCGTTGTGATCGGAAATCTAAGTGAACGTCAATCCGGGTTAAACACCGGGTGAATCAATTCGCGGCTATGGGAGCGAAGTCTGCCTGCGCGGACTACAGGAAACCAAGGGTTGCCAAACCGACGCAGGTCGGTTTTTCGCACTCACCCTGTAAGGAGTAAACATTCAACTTGACTGGATCTGATCCAGGACTGCTCAGGTTTCAGAAGCCGAAGCGTTGAACATAGGCGAGAGATAGGCAACCAAAGCACCCAGCACAAACCCAGCAACGTTACGAAGCAGAGGTAGCCAATCAGCAGTGCGGGTCACGACAGGACCAATGCCAAAGGCGATGAACAAAATCCCCCAAAGCGGTGAAAAAATAAGTGCCCACTGCCATGAAAAGGCTTGTCCAGGCTGACGGGGGTGAGCCGCAAAACCGAAGATCACTCCACCTAGTACAGAAGTAATCAGGGTCAAGATCCATTGCTCTTTTGGCAGGCCTGGAACAACGTTGCATCCGCCCTGACGCAGGCACGCTTCAACTGACTCCAGCGCACCTAAAATCGAGCCATCCTCGCCGTTTTCACGTACGAAGAACTGATTGCCATAACGGGTTTGCAATTCAATCCAAAAGGTGCGGGGCAGGAACTCATAAAAGGCATCGCCCACACTAAAGTTGAGCAAGTTGCCACCACGGGGATCAGCAACTAGCAAAACGCTTTTTTCATCGAGATTCCAAAACTCTTTGACGGCACGACCGGGAGTACGGTCAAACTGAGTCAACACGCGCAGTTTCCAGCCCGTCTCCTCCTCAAAGTCCTTGAGATGCCTATCTAGATCGGCTTGTTGAACGGTGGTGAGAGAGTCAGCCAGATCAATGATGTTGGTCGGGGCATTGGGTAACAAATCAGGGTTGTCGTAGGCATAAGCCGCAGGGGCGATCGCCCAACTCATGACCGACAACATAGCAACGGCAAGGTAAATGAAAATTTTATTGAGAGAGGATTTTAACATCGGCGGATTTGCGGCGACTCTAGTGCGGATCAGACATAACCAGGATCGAAGTAGTGAGAGCGAGAAATTATGTGGACTGAGTCTCTAATTTAGAGATTGCATCCCTGAACCCTATCTCAACCCGTCGATCGACTGCTGTGTAACGGCTATCTAACAAATGTAAAGGTTAGCTGAGAAATACTTTACACTTGTTTACTTTAATCTAATACTAATCATACTAAGGATGCAAAGCGAGGCAGTCAATCCTTATCGCCATCCCTTCAATTAATTTTTATAGGTCAAATTTTCATGCCTCTGTCTCTTCAACCCGGTGCTGATGGGTTGCAGGGTTGTTAGGGTCACCAGTCTGCTCAAGGGGATAGTATTCATCCTCATCGGTTAAGCCAGACGAGTGATAGTCCGGTGAGGCGTAATCAGGTAAGTCGTAATCAGACGAGTCGTAGTCGGGCGAGTCGTAATCGAGCGAGTCGTAATCCGGTGAAGCCTCTGTCAGGTCTACAAAAGACTCCTCAGCATAAAACTCGCGTGCGGTTGAAGCATTGTAAAGCGGGTAGGAAGCATCGTTAAGGGGCGATCGCTCCGACTGAGGCAGACGCTCTGGAGGGCGGCGACTGTTGGGGCGTTTGAACGCTCTCCAAGCGGCTTTAAATCCAACCACTAAACTGCGAGTTGTGAGTTGCGCTTTCTTGGCTTGCTTTTTTACTCCCCTCAGACTGTCATCAAATTGTTTAACAACTCGTCCTGCACTCTGAACCCCCTCGCTGACATCATCCGTTAGGTCGCTGATCTCCATACCTGTCAAGCGGATGGCTTCCAAAGTGGGAGGTAGCTCCCGACTTAACGTATCAAATAATTTTTCAGCACTGCGGGCGGCTCGTGCTAACTCACGCAACGCGGGTAGAGCCGCCACTAGAACTGCCGTTAAGCTGACAGCGACAAATAGGATAGACAGTCCTAACCAAAACAGGGGATCAACCACAATCGTTTGCTTGTATCAAGCTGAAACCACAGAAATCGATAATAGACAATGATTTTGAATGTGGCATCTCTAACGTCACATTCAACCCCATTACCCAATTCAGCATCGCTCCATTAAGAACCACGAACCGTGGGGCGAGATTCGGGAGTGGGTTTTGGCTCACTCGAAATCGTCTGTTGGCGATCGCGTTGACTGGCTTCTAACCCGGCGGCAATCGCTTCTCGTAATCGACCCAGTGTGCCATCCCAATTGCGAACCGCTGATTCTGAAAGGCGATCTGCCTGCAACTGCACACTGCTCGATAAATCTTCTGCTAACTCTGGTAAGGCATCAGCTGATTTTCTTAAAAACTGGCGGGTTTCTCGACCAGAGCGAGGGGCTAACAGCAATCCCGCAACCGCACCCGCTGCGGCACCAATTAACATTCCCCCGACAAACCAGCCTGCGCCACTATTGCCATTCTCTGCCATGTTTTTAGCCCTACCTTGACTGATATTCCATGCGCTCGCAATACTGCCCATGATAAAAGTTCATGGCGGAAATAGAAATCAATTTTTTGAGATTATAGCTAGCCGTTGTAGAGACAGATCCCGGTGTAAGGAGCTAGTCATCGAGGGTTTCGTCTGTGGTTGAGGTTGGGCTTCTGTCGTCTTGAGGGAGTGCGCTGTTGCCAGAGTGAGCGACCCAGACCTACCAGTGCCATAATTTGTTGCACCTTCTGGAGTTGCTGCGTTTGTTGACGCAACTGGTACACTCCCAACTGACCTTTAACAATGGCATCTGGAGCACCGTGCAACACCTGATGCGTATTGCGCTCAGCGATGATCAAAACATCTGCGATCGCCGCTAAAGTCCGTTTCAACCGCCACACTCGCCAGGCGGCATAAAGGCACGCCAGACCAATCAGGCTATTGAGAATAACAACGACAGTCACCATAAAGACGAGGACAGGAGCAGCAGCGGATTGAACCTGCAAAAGCAGGATCACCTATTTGAATCATACTGACACATTACAAAGCTAGAAGGACGAAGAGTAGCAGAGTAAAACTAGAGCTACAGTCAACGGCGTCTGCTAATTTGTGTCTGCCAATTTGTGTCTGCCAATTGCCTCTGTAATGCCTCTGTAAAAAGATGAGAGTCATTAAATTTATGCGTATGAATGAAGGGGGGGTGTCAAAGGGTGTGCGATTATGCAAAAGGCAAAAAGCAGAATGTTGTGTTTGTAGAGAGGGATCGATGACGCAATCGCCAACGCCACCAGTCTTTTATGTCAATCCTGTTCGCGGCAACGACAATGCAACGGGGAGTCAGGGAAGCCC
The DNA here is from genome assembly GCF_014697545.1 of Oscillatoria sp. FACHB-1407. Classification (GTDB taxonomy): domain Bacteria; phylum Cyanobacteriota; class Cyanobacteriia; order Elainellales; family Elainellaceae; genus FACHB-1407. Next base: position 103,146 of record NZ_JACJSA010000006.1, read on the forward strand.
CTATCGCACCATCACACGCGCCCTGCGACAGGCAACATCGGGCAGTGTCATTCGATTAGCGACGGGCAACTACACGGCAATGAATGGTGAGGTGTTTCCGATTGTGATTCCGACGGGGGTGTCGATCATCGGGGATGAAACCCAAAAGGGGAATGGCACTGTTATTGAGGGAGGGGGTGAATATGTCAGCCCCACCTTTAACCGACAAAATGTTGCCATTCGCCCCGAAAATAATGCTCAACTGCGGGGGGTCATGGTGGTGAACCGAGCCGCTCGCGGGACAGGAGTGTGGATCGAGTCTACTAATCCGGTGATTGCTAATAATATCTTTGTCACCTGTGGACGGGAGGGAGTATTTATCACTGGGAATGCCACACCTGAAATATCTGATAATATCTTTCAGCGCAATGCAGCCAGCGGCATTTCTATCGTTCGCAATGCTAAGGGCGACATTCGTCGAAACTTGTGCCAAAACACGGGTTTTGGCATCGCCATCAGTGATAACGCCGCTCCCCTGCTGCTGGGTAACCAAGTTGTCGAAAACCGTTCCGGTGTCGTGATTTCGGATGCTGCCCGACCCGTTTTACGTAGCAATCGCATTGAGCGTAACGCTAGTGATGGCTTGGTGGTGCTTAATTCTGCAATACCTGATTTAGGGCGAACTCAAGACCCAGGCAATAATTCGTTTCAAGGCAACGCAGCGGCTGACCTGCGAAATGATACCCCTGCGGCTCTCGTATCCGTGGGGAATCAAGTCAATCCAGCGCGTGTCACGGGCAACATTAATTTTGTCACGGCTGAAGTGCCGCCCGCAGGCATTACCCCGACTCCTGCTCCTGCCCCGCCACCCCGACCGACCCCACAACCTGGACCCAGTCCCCAACCTATCCCGGCTCCTTTACCCAGAACGGTGCTGACTGACATTACTGGGCACTGGGCTGAGGCGTTCATTCAGGCGTTGGTTGTGCGGGAGGTGGTTGGTGGATTTCCAGACAACACTTTTAAACCAGAAGCAAACTTGACGCGGGTGCAGTATGCAGCGGCGATCGCCAAAGCGTTTAATCTGCCTGCAAAACGGCAAAGCAGTCGGTTTGTCGATGTACCTGACAACTTTTGGGGAGCCGCCGCGATCGCCAGAGCAGAAGAGATGGGCTTCATCGCAGGATTCCCCGATGGCACCTTTCGCCCCAACCAAAACCTGACCCGGGTGCAAACGATCGTTTCATTGGTGAGCGGATTGGGCTTGACCGGAGGTAACCCTAACTCCCTCGATGCTTATAGCGATCGCGCCCAAGTTCCTAGTTATGCCATTAATGCGGTGGCAACAGCAACCCAGCGTCGTATGGTCGTCAACCATCCTCGTATTGACCAACTGGAGCCGATGGTGGACATAACACGGGCAGAGGTGGTTGCCATGATCTATCAGGCATTGGTAGCCGTGGGTCAGGTACGAGCCATTCCTTCTCCTTATATTGTGCAACCGGATGTCTCGGCACCTTCCTTTGCTGACCTGGAGGGCTATTGGGCGGCTGACTTCATTCGTGGTTTAGCCAGTCAGGGTTTCATCAGTGGCTTTGCCGATGGCACCTTTAGACCCGATGCCGAGATGACTCGCGCTCAGTATGCCGTTTTGATGGTCAATACCTTTAACCCGACTCCCAAACGTCCGGCGGTTGCCTTCGTAGATGTGCCGGAGAATTTTTGGGCGGCCGCTGCGATTCGTCGTGCCTATCAAGGGGGGCTGATGTCGGGAGCCGCTGATGGTACATTCCAGCCGAACCAAAACGTATCGCGCATTCAAGTGCTTCTGTCGTTAGCCAATGGCTTGCAGTTGCCTGCTGGCGATCAGACGTTGCTGCGGTTGTATGAAGACGAAGCAGCCATTCCCACCGTAGCGCGAGGGGCAGTTGCTAGTGCAACCGCCAACCGGATTGTGGTCAATTTTCCTCGAATTCCTCAGCTAAACCCCAATCGGGCAGCAACACGGGGAGAGGTTGCCTCAATGGTTTATCAGGCGGTGGTGTATCTGGGGCGATCGCCTGCGATCAATTCGCCCTACATTGTCAATCCCGTTCAACCGGGTGGTTCAGCGGCTCGTTCACCGTCTCCTTCCCCCTCCCCCCCTCCTCCCGCGCCCTCCCCTACTCCGTCTCCCTTGCCGCGATCGGTCGCTCCGTCTCCTGCGCCTTCACCGACTCCGACCCCTACCCCTCGGGCAGTCGCCCCCACTCCGACTCCAACCCCAATTCCTGCTCCGTTGCCGCGATCGGTTGCGCCCACTCCCTCCCCCACGCCACCTCCGTTGCCGCGATCGGTGAATCAGTTGGTCATGATTGACCCAGGGCATGGCGGCAGCGATCCCGGTGCGATCGGTATTGAGGGATTGCGTGAAAAAGATGTTGTTCTGGCGATCGCCCGACAGGTCGCGACTGTACTGACGCAAAACGGCTTGCGAACTGCCATGACTCGGAGCGGCGATGAGGATTTAGAGCTTAATCCCAGAGTCCGGATTGCGGAACAAGCGAGAGCCAATTTGTTTGTCAGCATTCACGCCAATGCCATCAGCCTCGATCGCCCCGAAGTCAATGGGCTGGAAACCTATCACTATCCCGGTTCAAGCCGCAGCGCAACCCTGGCTCAAGCCATCCAAACCAGCATCCTCAATACGATTCAGATTCGCGATCGCGGCGTTCGGCAAGCCAACTTTTATGTCCTCAAAAACACCTCTATGCCCGCTGTTTTAGTGGAAGTGGGGTTTGTCACGGGACAAGAAGATGCCGTCAACCTGGCTCGATCCGATTATCAAAGCCGCATGGCAGAAGCGATCGCCAGAGGTATCTTGCTCTATGTCAGTGCAAATGGTGGGAATATAAATTAAGGTCACAATAAGTGTTTGACAAGGAAATATTATGGCTGAAATTCAATTTTCGCGGGGTGTAACAGAGGAAGTTATTCCAGATGTACGCCTGCGACGCTCAAAAGATGGCACCAATGGCACGGCTGTCTTTTACTTTCAAAACCCAAAGGCACTGAGTAATGACAGTACTCAAGAAATTACAGGGATGTATCTGGTTGACGAAGAAGGGGAGCTAGTGACCAGGGAGGTCAAAGCCAAATTCATCAACGGTCAACCGGAAGCACTGGAAGCGGTGTATGTCATGAAAAGCGTCGCCGATTGGGATCGCTTCATCCGATTTATGGATCGATATGCCGAACAGCACGATCTCGGATTTAACAAAAGCTAGGATCTGAACAACGCTGAACCATGGCTCATCGTCCTCATCCCGATGCCCACCCTACTGTTGTTCGTTGTGCTGTGATCACCGTCAGCGATACACGCACAACCGAAACCGATCGCAGTGGTCAACTGCTCCAACAGTTGCTTCGGGATGCTGGACACTCTATCGTGACCTATGACATCGTGCCTGATGAGCCAGGGCAAATCGTGACGCTCCTGCTAACCCTATGTGACAGGGCAGATGTAGAGGCGATTGTGTTGAATGGAGGAACGGGGATCGCTCCTCGTGATACAACCTATGATGCGATCGCACGATTACTCGAAAAGGTCTTACCTGGCTTTGGCGAGTTGTTTCGGTGGTTGAGCTATCAAGAGATTGGTTCACGGGCAATGGCATCTAGAGCGATCGCCGGGGTTTGTCGCGCTAAATTGATCTTCTCGTTGCCGGGGTCAACTAATGCAGTGCGGCTTGCCACCGAAAAGCTGATTCTTCCAGAATTAGTGCATCTAACGCAACAACTCAAAAGCACTTCTCTTTAAAACGAAGAAGTCGGAGCTTCCGAAAAAACTCCGACTTCTTAATAGATAAAACTAGATAACGTCAATTCGGTTTAAGACTCTGACGAATGAATTTGCGGCTATTTGAGCCAGGTCTGCTAGGTGCGGTTCCAACCGCCAAAATCCTGATTCCGAATTCACGTTAGATAGAAGCCGCAACTTTTAGCGGAGACTTTGCTGAGTCTCGTTTTGCTGAGCTTCTAAGTTGGGACGTCGGCTAGCTTGAGGATTCGCTCGATTTGCGATAATGTCCTCCCGCAAGGCTGAAACCGCTGCTGAATACTGGGGATCGGAGTTCGTTCCAATCAAGGTTGGGGTGGCAGACAGTTGTTCTCGCTGAGCCTCGGTCAACTCAATTGGGACGTCGGGTGCAATACCACGATGGCTGATATCTGTGCCATCCGGGGTGTAGTAATGGGCGATGGTCACCGCTAGACCAGAACCATCTGACAGCGAGTGAACCGACTGCACCAGGGCTTTACCAAAGGTTTGAGTCCCAACAATCGTTGCCCGTTCGTTGTCCATTAATGCTCCGGTCAAGATTTCGCTGGAGCTTGCCGAGCTACCATCGACCAACACAGCCAAAGGTAAGTCTGTAATTGCAGTATGGTTTGCAGTGATTTCCTCGCTGGCTCCTACGCGATCGACCGTACGAACAATCGAGCCACTCCCTAACCACATCCGGGCAATGTCGATACTGGCTTGCAATAATCCACCCGGATTGCCCCGCAGGTCAAGCACAAAAGCTTCTGCACCTTGCTCGGTCAGGTCAGAGATGGCACGACGCATTTGGCTTGCCGCGTGGGCACTGAACTCGTTGAGCCGGATGTAACCGATCCGGGTATTGCCATCTTGCTGAAGGCTGTAACGGACAGTGGGTAGCTCAATTCGTGCCCGCACTAATGGCAAATCAAAAGCATCCTCACCTTCTCGTAGAATTCGCAGAGTGATCCGTGTACCAACCTCACCTCGAATCAGGCTAGAGGCATCCTCAACGCTCATGCCCTCGGTGGATTTGCCATCAATTGCCAAAATGCGATCGCCCGCCCGAATGCCTGCCGATGAAGCGGGTGAGTTAGGAATCGGCTCAACAACCGCGAGTGCCCCTGACTCTTCAAGTGCCTGAAGGCGAATGCCCACCCCCGACAACTCACCGGATGTCTGACTGGTCAGTTGTTCATATTGCCTGGGATCCATGAAGCGAGTGTAGGGATCATTCAGTCGCTCTAACGCCTCTCGTAAAGCGGTATAAGCCTCTTCTTGAGAGGTGTAGTTACGGCTCAACAACTCCTGGCGCACCGTGTGCCAATCGACGTTGTTAAAGCTGGTGTCTACATACTCTCGGTTGACAATCTGCCATGCCTCATCCAGGATTGCCTTTGGGCTATCACTAAGCGAAGCTTGAACCGATGGACTAAGAGCAGGACTGAGGAGAGAGAGAGTAGTGGTAGCGGCGATCGCCCCACCAAACAGGGTTGCATGGAGCAGGCGAGGGAATCTGAAAGGGTGCTTCATCGATGTGACCGGGTTTGGCTAACGAGATTAAAGATTTTTGAGTAGGCAGATGGCACAGTCAAAGGAAACGTTTGAGTTCAAGCAGAAGTGGGTAGGGGAACCTGAGAGGAACTGAGCAAGCCACTACCTCAAATCATTCCGCTTTATCTTCTTAGATCCCGGATATGCTTAGCTGGAACATTGGCTACAAGATACTCAAGTAGCAAGATGAAATTCAGCTAATTATGTGCCAGTTTCCTAGACTGTCCTCATCCGAAAGATAGACTTCGAGTAAGCCGCAACAGTCTTTGGACAGAAATCAAAAAACTTTCTAGATAATCTAACCTTTATGGATTCGTAGATCCCAGGAGTTATTACGAAAATTTACGAAGTTTTTAAATAGCTATAGTAAAAAATTAGCATACGGCTCACACCGTAGAGGTTACCTCCTGACGAATAGAATGAAAGCGTTACAAAATGATGTTCATCGGAAGTAATGCCCATGCCCAATAAGGCTCGTCAGATCGTTAGAACACTGCAATTTAGCCTGGGGATCGTCAGTGTGATCGGGATTAGTTGGTTACTGACCCTCACTATTGCATTGCGATCGGCGGCAGCGGCTCCAGTAGATGCTTTGTTTGTGTTAGGCGGCAGTATAAAGCGAGAGATTTATGTTGCTGATTTGGCGAAACAATACCCTGATATTCCTGTTTTGATCTCCACAGGCTCACAAGACCCCTGTATTCGCCTCATCTTTGAGCGGGCGGAGACTCCGCTGGAGCAGGTATGGCTAGAGAAGTGTGCTGACTCAACCTTTGATAATTTTTTCTACAGCACACCGATTTTGGAGCGATGGGACACTCACAAGGTCAAATTGATTACTTCTGAAACCCATTTACCCAGAGCGGTGTGGTTAGCGCAGATTTTGCTTGGTGCTCATGGAATCTGGGTTGAGCCAGATATTGTGCTTGAGGAGGGGGTTCCGGGCAATCGAGAATCGTGGCTCAAAACGGCAGTTGATGTAGGTCGTAGCTTGGTTTGGGCAGTTGTAAGCCAGTTTTACTCTCCCCAATGCGATCGCCTCACCGAGTTAACAACGGTTGATCTTGAGGAATGGCAACAACGGGGGTTTGATTGTGAGCGTCAGGGCAACCTAGGAGTGTGAAATCTTCCTTAAAAAGAGGAAAATTAATAGAGTGAGTGTTGTTTTGGCAACAAACCAAATTTGTACTTCTGTCAAGACTAGACCTTAGGGATGGGGAAAAAAGAGTTTTATTTAAGCTTTACTAAGTCGTATTCGCTCCTGCCTTTAGGTGTCTTCTATGGCACCCATAGAGGAGGGAGTGGAACTATCTCTACATTTTTCCTCATCAAGTTTTAAGACGCTCCTAGAGCAAGTCTGTGTCACAATGAAAGCGGTTTTGCCAATTCGATTAAGAAGATTGAAGTGGGCGTGAGTCATGGAAGCAGTTTATGAATATGCCTGGCTAATTCCAGTATTGCCTCTGATTGGGGCAATGTTAGTCGGCATCGGGTTAGTGTCCTATAGCAAGTCAGTCAACCGTCTTCGCAAGCCGAGCGCAATTTTTATTGTCTCGCTACTAGGGGCGGCGATGGTTCTTTCTTTTGCAATCTTATGGAGTCAAATTCAAGGGCATGAACCCTACAGCCGCATTATCGATTGGGCGGCAGCAGGAGACTTTCACCTGACGATGGGCTACACCATCGACCATCTAACCGCTCTGATGCTGGTCGTTGTTACCACAGTGGCGTTTCTGGTGATGGTTTACACCGATGGCTACATGGCTCACGACCCAGGCTATGTTCGGTTTTATGCCTACCTCAGCTTGTTTAGCTCCTCCATGTTGGGCTTGGTGATTAGCCCCAACTTGGTGCAGGTTTACATTTTCTGGGAATTGGTCGGCATGTGTTCCTATTTGCTGATTGGTTTCTGGTACGACCGCAAGGCAGCGGCTGAGGCGTGTCAAAAAGCTTTTGTTACCAACCGGGTGGGTGACTTTGGTCTGCTGTTGGGGATGCTGGGTCTATTTTGGGCAACCGGCAGTTTCGAATTTGAGGTGATTGGCGATCGCCTCCAGGAGTTAGTGCAGTCGGGTGCTCTCAGCACTGGGGTCGCATCTCTGCTCGCGATCCTGGTATTTTTGGGCCCAGTGGCTAAGTCAGCCCAGTTCCCTCTACATGTATGGTTGCCTGATGCCATGGAGGGTCCTACCCCGATTTCAGCCCTAATTCACGCAGCAACGATGGTTGCGGCGGGCGTGTTCTTGATTGCCCGCATGTTCTCGGTGTTTGAGGGCTTGCCTGGAGCGATGGATGTCATTGCCTATACCGGAGCGTTCACCGCCTTCCTGGGGGCGACGATCGCGATCACACAGAACGATATTAAGAAAGGTTTGGCTTACTCCACCATGTCGCAGTTGGGCTACATGGTGATGGGGATGGGCGTTGGTGCTTACGGAGCAGGCTTGTTTCACCTGATGACTCACGCCTATTTCAAGGCGATGCTGTTTCTGGGTTCCGGTTCCGTTATTCATGGGATGGAAGCGGTTGTCGGACATGACCCCGTTCTGGCGCAAGATATGCGTCTGATGGGGGGTCTACGAAAGTATATGCCGATTACCGCGATCACTTTTCTGATTGGCACGCTAGCCATTTCTGGAATTCCTCCTTTCGCTGGATTCTGGTCTAAAGATGAGATTTTGGGAGCGACCTACGAGGCGAATCCGCTGTTGTGGGGTGTGGGCTGGTTAACTGCCGGAATCACCGCCTTCTATATGTTCCGGATGTATTTCACCACTTTCGAGGGTGCCTTCCGGGGTAAGGACGAATCTATCAAGACACAACTCAAGAACGAGCAACTTCAACGCATGGGGTTGGCGTTTGGTCCCGGGGCGATGAATCCCAAGGAATTAACCGAGCGTCCAGAAGAAATCCATCAAGAGACGCATGATCATGAGGCGCATGAAGGACACCATAGCGATACACCCCATGAATCACCCTTCTCAATGGCGTTTCCGCTGGTGGCGTTAGCAATTCCTTCCTTGCTAATTGGTCTAGTTGGTACGCCGTTTGCTAACTACTTTGAGGCATTCATTCACCCTGCTGGCGAAGAAGTGCATGGCTTCCCACAACTAGAGATTCCGGCTGACTTTGAATGGACGGAGTTTCTGGTCATGGGTGGTAGTTCTGTGGGTATTGCACTCATTGGCATTACCCTGGCATCTTTCATGTACCTGTACGGCAAGATCAATCCTGGGGCGATCGCCAAGCAAATTCAGCCACTCTACAAGCTCTCGCTCAACAAGTGGTACTTCGACGAAATTTACGATGCTGTGTTTGTGCAAGGTAGCCGCCGTTTAGCCAGACAGGTGTTAGAAGTCGATGTTCGCATTGTGGATGGAGTGGTCAACCTGGCAGGCTTCATCACTCTGGTCACGGGCGAAGGACTAAAATATCTTGAAAATGGAAGGGTTCAATTCTACGCTCTGATAGTATTTGGAGCAGTTCTGGGTTTAGTTCTCGTCTCTGGCATTACTTGAGTGTGATCGCATGAGCCACTACAAGTTCAACTGGTTTTGAGAAAGTTGATGTTTTTGGTGGGCGGCGGGCGCAGCCTGTCGCCCATTACAACATTCAGTCGATGCAACCAACCAAATTCAAACTGCTCATAAAAAGCTGACTAATGGATATTGCTAATTTTCCTTGGTTAACAACCGCCATCTTATTTCCAATCGCAGCGTCGCTGTTGATTCCTGTTCTGCCTGATAAAGACGGCAAGACAATCCGTTGGTATGCACTGGCTGTAGGTCTAATTGATTTTGCAGTTCTGGTCTATGCCTTTTACAGTCAATATGATTTGTCAAATCCTGAACTGCAACTGGTTGAGAGTTATTCCTGGGTTTCAGCATTGGATCTGAGATGGTCAGTTGGGGCAGATGGGTTATCTATGCCACTGATTCTGCTGACAGGATTCATTACGACACTGGCAATTTTGGCATCGTGGCCTGTCACCCTCAAACCTCGCCTGTTCTATTTCTTGATGCTGGCAATGTACGGCGGTCAAATCGCAGTGTTTGCCGTTCAAGACATGCTTCTCTTCTTCCTCGTGTGGGAGTTGGAACTGATCCCGGTCTATCTACTGCTGGCAATTTGGGGCGGGAAAAAACGCCTCTATGCTGCTACAAAGTTTATTCTGTATACAGCAGGTGGCTCCCTTTTCATTCTGGTGGCTGCGTTGGCGATGGCGTTTTATGGCGATACGGTCACGTTTGATATGCGATCGCTCATGGCAAAAGACTTCCCCATCAACTTCCAGTTGTTGGTGTATGGGGGTTTTCTAATCGCCTATGCGGTTAAACTGCCAATCTTTCCACTTCATACGTGGCTCCCAGATGCTCACGGTGAAGCCACTGCACCCGTGCATATGTTGCTGGCGGGTATTCTACTCAAGATGGGTGGATACGCGCTGATCCGCATGAATGTGGAGATGTTGCCTGATGCTCACGCCTACTTCGCCCCAATTCTGGTAATTTTGGGAGTTGTCAACATTATCTACGCCGCGTTGACCTCCTTCGCCCAGCGCAATTTGAAGCGCAAAATCGCCTATTCCTCCATCTCTCACATGGGGTTTGTGTTAATCGGGATGGCCTCCTTTACTGATCTGGGTTTGAGTGGTGCCATGCTACAAATGGTCTCTCACGGTCTGATCGGTGCCAGTCTGTTCTTTCTGGTGGGCGCAACCTACGATCGCACCCATACGCTGATCCTGGACGAGATGGGCGGAGTTGGTAAGAAGATGCCTAAGATCTTCGCGATGTTCACCGCCTGTTCCCTTGCCTCGCTGGCGTTGCCGGGAATGAGTGGATTTATTGCCGAGATCATGGTGTTTGTTGGTTTTGCGACTAGCGATGCCTACACGCTCACGTTTAAGGTGCTGATTGTGATTTTGGCGGCGGTTGGTGTGATCCTCACGCCGATCTACCTGCTCTCGATGTTGCGGGAGATTTTCTACGGTCCTGAAAACAAAGAGTTGGTGGAACATGAGGTACTGGTGGATGCAGAACCTCGCGAGGTGTTTATCATCGCTTGCCTGCTGATCCCCATTATTGGCATCGGCTTCTATCCGAAGTTGATGACTCAGGTCTACGATGCTAAAACATCTCAGTTGACGGCTCGGATGCAAGAGTCAGTGATTACGTTGGAAGAACGGAAATCAGCTGAGACTGTAGAGGCTATGGTAGAACCGTTGCAGGCACCTGCCCTCACCAACGCCGTCTAAACCGCTCAAACTCTGCTACCCGTGCTTGCCACTGGTGCCATTGGTGTACGAGGTCTTCTGGTTCAAACCAGAAGACCTCTGCTTTTTGATCAGGGATGGCTACTACTAACAACGCATGACGTAGATGTACTCCATGCTCTACATAGGAGTGGTTGACTGCACCGCAATAGGCGGCTAGTTGTAACGGTCCATCATGAAGCCGTTCGATTGACCCTTTTGGTGCGTCTGCTGTCTTCCAATCACAAATGCAGGGAATTCCTTGATAACTTGCCACGCAATCGACCTTTCCGGCGTAGCCCAGATCATAGTGAAAGACAGCATTCTCGACCAATCTCACCTCCTGAATCTCAGCCAAAACAGGCTCTATACTCTCCCAGTAAGGTTTGACCGTGTCCGGGCAAGACATTTCTTCTCCTAGTAAGTAATGCCTGATGTATTTGTGGGTTTGGGTGCCGCGTCTGCTAGCACGACTGGTGACTTGCCCTGCCACTTCTGCCCCCAGGCGATCGCGCCATCGTGCTAATGCCTCTCGCGCCTCTTGGGGTTTGGTGGCATTCAAAATCGTCGAAACACTGGGTAGTCGCACCCCACGCGCATCGACAAAATAGCTCCGTCCGCCTTCTCGTACCGATTTGGCAGAATAGCTGGGTAAGAGCTGAGGCTTCGGCAACATGGAGAGAAAAAAGAAGAAGGAAAAGAGAAGAGAGAAGAGGGAAGCGAGAAGAAGGAATAAGGAGTAGATGGGGAAATGGTTAGGGGTTAGTGGTCAATAGTTAATGGTCAATAGTTAATGGTCAATAGTGAATGGTCAATAGTGAATGGTCAATGGTCAATCGTCAATGGTTAGTGGTTATTCTGCTTGCCACACCTGTTCCCCTAATCCCTACTCCTCCACTCTCCTACTCCCTTAATTTCTGCTGCCGCTAAAGACCTTCATTGCTGGTCCCGTCATGTAGAGGTGTTGATCTACGGCTGACCACTCGATATGAAGGCACCCACCGGGAAGTTCAACGGTTGCAGCACGATCGCACTTATCGTTTAACACGCCTGCCACGAGAGAGGCACAGGCTCCCGTTCCACAGGCGAGGGTGATCCCCGCACCCCGTTCCCACACGCGCATTTTCAGGTAGTCGCGGCTCACAATCTGAATGAACTCAGTATTAGTGCGCTTGGGAAATACGGAATGGTGCTCAAACTTTGGGCCAATGCTCTCTAAAGCGATCGCCTCCACATCTTCGACAAAGGTGATGCAATGGGGATTGCCCATGCTGACACAAGTTACCTGCCAGGAGTGCCCTGCCACTTCTAAAGGTTGGTCAACCACTTGCTGATCGGGGGCAGTGAGCGTTGTGGGAATTTCTGCCGCCAGTAAGCGGGGTAACCCCATATCTACAGTGATTTGTCCATCGCTTTCCAACTTGGGAATCATCAATCCTGCCAGGGTATGAATGCGGTATGCAGGACGGGCTGATCCAGTCTCGGTTCGTTCCAAATCGGCAATAAATTGCGCCAGACAGCGAATCCCATTGCCACACATCTCCGGTTCAGAGCCATCGGAGTTAAAGATCCGCATGGTGTAGTCCGTGTCATCCTGACCTGGCAGCGCAAAAATGACCCCATCTGCTCCAATGCCAAAGTGGCGATCGCACCACTCCACTGCTTGCTCTGGTGTAATGAGAGGGTCAACCTGGTGGCGATTATCCACCAAAATGAAGTCATTGCCTAAGCCGTGATACTTGGTAAAGTCAATTGCCATTGAGTTCGTTGAATTGAGATGTGTTGAATAGAATTAGCTTACAAATAGAAGGTCAATTGCAGAAATCATTAAGGACTTTATCTAAAATCGTAAATTCAAAATCGATTTAGCTCTCGTTCTCTGTTTTTTCCTGAAACCCACGCACAATTCTCGACAATTCGCTCTTCTCATCCACTGCAATGCGACTGGGTGAACCCGTAATTACCCGCTCAAAGTTGCGGAAGGAATCCCGAATTTCCGGTCCGTTCTCACTGATGATGTATTCGCGAATGCCCTTGTCATGCCAGGAACCGCGCATCTTGAAGACGTTAAGGGCACGAGACATCTCTCCGCGAATCTCAACGTATTGCAACATCAAGATCGTGTCAGTGATGGTGGAAATATGAGAGTCCGTAATGGAGTGTGACCCCATAAACTGATCGGTGGTATTGGTAAAGAAGCCCGTAATCTCCTCCTGTTTAGCGTAGCCCGTCACCCCAATAACGAACTGCCGGAAAGCGTTGTTGCTGACTCCTCGTGCCAGGGCTGAAAGGGAGTCGATCGCAATTCGAGAGGGCTTAAACTCAGCAATCTCAGATTTAATGATTTGCAAGTGATCCTCTAAGCCTGCCGATTCAGGGTAAGCGCAGATGATTTTCAGCAATCCTTTCTGCTCTAAATCTTCAAAGTCAATCCCCCAGGAGTAAGCGTTTCGAGACAACTGTGCTCGCGACTCCTCATAAGCAAACAGGATGGCGCGTTCACCCACTTTGCAGGCATCTTGCAGAAACATACTGACTAACAGTGTTTTGCCTGTACCCGTTGCTCCCGTTGCCAAAATAATCGAATCTTTGAAAAAGCCACCTCCGCACATCTCGTCCAGGGTCTTGACGCCAGAAGATACCCGCGCATTGGACGATCGCTGAGTCAGACGCATGGCTCCAAGTGGGAAGATGTTAATGCCTTGATTTGTAATCGTAAAGGGATACTCCCCTTTCATATGGGTCGTACCCCGCAATTTGAGGATCTCAATCGTGCGTCGTCGCCGTTCCCCTTCTAGAACATTTCGTACGATCACCACGTTGTCTGAGACAAATTCTTCAACTCCAAAACGAGCAACGGGGCCATATTCCTCCACGCGCTCTGTAGTCATAATTGTTGTCGCCCCAACCTGTTTTAACCGTGCCACTAGGCGAAAAATCTCGCGTCGGACGACGGACGCTGCATCATATTGCTGAAATACGGCGGTAACAGAATCAATCGAGACTCGTCGAGCTTTGTATTTACGAATGGCGTATTGAATTCGTTCAATCAAAGCAGACAAATCAAAATTTCCAACGACTTCTTGTCCTTCGGGGTCGGGGGAAGCATCCAGAATGAATAATTTTCCTTCCTCGATTAATTTTTGTAAATCCCATCCAAAGCTATGGGAATTTTTGATGATGTCAGCAGGGGATTCCTCAAAGGTGACAAACACTCCTGGCTCATCGAATTGAAGGATGCCATTGTAGAGAAATTGCACAGCAAAGAGGGTTTTGCCTGTGCCGGAGGTGCCGCTTACTAAAGTTGTTCTACCGACGGGTAAACCGCCATTACTAATATCATCAAACCCTTCAATCATCGTACGGATCTTTTGAACCCCTGCCATCGATGATTCGTTCTTTTGCCCAATCGGGTTGGTCTGCGTCATAAACTTGCTGTAGCTCTATTAATAAGGAGAAATATCTTTATACCAATAGCCAATGATCCGTGAAGCAATTATTGAATCTCTGGCTCATCCTCCCGCAATTCATCATACAAAAGGTCTAAACCAATCAGGACTTTTTCTCGATCGGAGAGATCTCCAATGATTTTGCGTACAGGGGGAGGCAATATTTTAGCCAAGGTTGGGGTCGCTAAAATCTTATCTTCTTCAGCCAGTTGTGGATTTTTTAAGACATCGATCACTTTCAAGGCGTACACCCCTTGAAATTCTTTTTCAAGAATGTTGTTAAGCGTTTTTAGAGCACGCACAGAATTTGGCGTATTTCCTGCAACGTAAAGCTTAAGGATGTAGGTCTTTTTTAGAGAACTCATGAGTAATGTTGGTGTTTTTTTAAAGCTAGACCGATATGACTAAGAGATTGCAGATTACTCAAATCGTTTAAGATTCCCTGGGGATGGAGCGGCGATACATCTCGCAGAGATGAGCGAGGGTATCAATCAAAGTGAGCCGATAATCGAGCAAGATTTCTTCACTCCGACCCTCCAGCTTTAACTGTTTAGAAAACTCATCCATCAAATCCATATGAATTTCTACAATTTGCGCCACTGGAACATCAGCAAAAAATGCCAGATCGACGAAGCTATCAATACTTTGGTTTAAGTCGTTATCGTTAGCGAAGTAGTGCAGGATGATATGACGATAATCGGCTTTAAGTTGCTGTAACAGTTCCTGCCGCTCAAGCTCATTCATGTGACGCAAAAAATGGGCTGGGTTTCGTTTGTAATAAACTCCCAGGTAGCCTAATCGCTCTTTTAATTTTTCGGCGAGACGTTGTTGTTGTTGCATTAATGAACGTTGAACATTAAGAGCAGTAAGGGTTCCTGGGGTCGTTTCACGAGTGAGGGAAACTGGAGCAGACAAATTCAGAAAATTGGCGATCGCCTCTTCTACAAAATCACTAATATGGCTCAGGTTAGACCCATCAACCTGCAATACAGCAGCATGATATAGAACCGCCTCTTGCGATTGTTCCCCTGGGGCAGCAGGAATATCATTTACTACGGAGGTTGGGTGAGATTTTGAAGATTGGGTAGTGAGCACCAGTGCCGGAATCAGGATGGACTGTGTTTGAAGGGAGTGAAACAGTTTAGGTAAGGATGAAATGTCTTCAAGAATTAAACAATCGATCGAGGAGTGCGTTTGTTGCAGAAAGTAAAGGAAGTCGCTCTCTTGCTGAAAACGAGTGAGCACAAAGCGATGCGACGCGGTTTCTGCAACAGCATGATCACCGCTCTCTGTCACTGAGTCAGGTTGCAACTGTGCCGCTAATGCTTGCGCTAAAGCTTCAGATTGTAGCAAAGCACAAAGAGCAATTTTAGAGCGTGTTTTTTGGGAAGAGGCCATAGGGCCAGGTGCCAGTTTTTTTAGAAATGTAACCAGTCATTAGAATATTTAACAATCATTGTAGAGGTAAATGCCATTGGTATCCCGTTAGGCAGTCATAATTGAGTCAGACTCTTTTTGTGGGCACCTTACAAGAATAGGGTTTAGATTAGGTGGGGTTTGGCTCCTTGGGGTAATGCATACAACTTCTTTGAGGGAATTCGTCGAGACTGTTCCAGTCTGCGCCACCACCGCTAGCCTGGATGTCGTGCTGAGTTTATTTCGACAAACCCAGTTTGAGTGGTTGTTGCTAGTCGATGAGCACCATGCCCCCGTTGGAGTGTTTAACTTTCGTAATCTATTGCCCTATCTGCTGACGTCTCCATCCCAGCGGGATGAACTCCCGGCAACATTAAACCCTCCGTCTGCATCCTTCGATCTGACCCAATTTCCAATCGAGCCGATTGGGACCTTATCGCTAGATTGGCAGCCTTCTCAAGTGGTAGCGCGGTTGCAGACAAGCCAATCGTCTCCCCAGGAGAACTGTGCATCCATCCACTGGGTGTTGGTAGATGCTTCGGGGGCTTGTCTTGGGCTGCTGAATCAGTTGAAATTTTGGCAACAATATCTGACAAACCCAGCATCCCTTTTGCCTGAGCAGACGATTGAGCCACCCTTGTTAGAAACGCCTCAAGCTGAGACTCCCGAACTGGAAACTCCTGAACTAGAGACACCTCCATTAGAAGCTCTGAAATCAGCACTGAGTCCGACCTTGACCAGTCATTTTCAAGTGCAGTTATTTTCGCAATTAGTGCAGGTGTTAGAGCAGTTGCCTATTCCGATTATGTTGCAGACCGGAGATGGGCGAGTCATTGGTCAGAATTTGGCATGGCGGCAACAAATTGGTGAGTTGAAGGATTTACCGACGGTTCAACGAGAAGCAACCCTGCTACTGGAAACATCGTCTGGTGGGTCAGAGACAAACACCTCTCTGGAAAGCTTCATGGATGCGTCAGATTTGTATGGCGATCGCTCCAATCCTTTGTCTTCTACTACGCTGCCACGGTTGTCTGATTTATCTCCAACCCCTGCTCCTTACAGTAGTGGTGTATCAGTGCAGTCTTCTCAACCGCCAACGTCAAGTGTGTGTCATTCGGGCACCAACTCCGACACCTGTGTGTGTATCTGTTCCATGAAGAATGGGCAGGAACGAGTTTGGCAGTTTGTCAAAATTCCTTTGAGGCTAGCACCGGATCATACGACGATCGACTGGTCAAACTCCACTACTGGCGATCGCTTTTTGACGATACCGCCGTTTCATCTAGCATCCCTTGCCTCAAACCTGGGAGTGGATGGCTCCCTGGTAGATTTGTCAGCGATTGCTACTGCAAATACCTTATGGCTCGTCCAGGCTCAAGACACCACTGAGCAACAGCAAGTTGCGAAGGAATTAGCTGCCAAAAATGCTGACTTGATTCAGCTAAACCGCCTTAAAGATGAATTCTTAGCCTGTATCAGCCACGAACTCAAAACTCCTCTAACGTCAATTTTGGGGTTGTCGAGTCTACTCAAAGATCAATTGTTAGGACCGCTCAATGAGCGTCAAGCTCGCTACACCCAACTGATTTACCAGGGGGGGCGGCACCTGATTCTCATCGTTAATGACATTCTGGATCTGACGCGAATTGAGACAGGTCAGTTAGAACTGATTCCAGAGCCAGTCAACATTGAACTGGTGTGTCACCGCGCCTTTGAGCAAGCACGACACCTGTTATTGGCGGCAGACAATGGCAGTACAGACCATCAAACGGAACTTAAGCTCGAAACTCAGTTTTCCCTCGACATTGATCCCAATCTCAATACCCTGATCGCTGACGAACTGCGTCTGCGCCAGATGCTAGCTAATCTGTTGTCCAATGCCCTGAAGTTTACCGAGATTGGTGGGGACATTGGTTTGAGAGTGAGTTTTTGGGAGGGATGGATTGCTTTTACCGTTTGGGATACGGGAATTGGCATCCCGGCGAATAAGCAACACCTGATTTTTCAAAAGTTTCAACAACTTGAGAACCCCTTAACTCGTCGTTTTGAGGGTACCGGGCTGGGGTTGGTGCTAACTCAGCGGTTAGCCCGGTTGCATGGGGGCGATGTCACCTTTACTTCGGTTGAAGGGCAGGGGAGTGAGTTTACGCTCTTGTTGCCGCCTAGCCCACCCACCCCACAAGGGATTCGTCCTGCTTCAAAGGCGATCGCATTTCCGCCAGTGGCTTTGAGCAAGCGATTAGTCATGGTGGTTGAGGCAGTACCTCGATTTTTAGAGGATTTGACCCAACAGTTAACGGGGTTGGGATGTCGAGTGGCGATCGCCCGTTCAGGTACAGAGGCACTGGAGAAAATTCGTCGGCTTCAACCTGCTATTGTCTTTTTGAATCCGGTGTTGCCCCTGCTGTCGGGATGGGATGTCTTGACTCTGCTCAAATCTGATAGTG
The DNA here is from genome assembly GCF_014697545.1 of Oscillatoria sp. FACHB-1407. Classification (GTDB taxonomy): domain Bacteria; phylum Cyanobacteriota; class Cyanobacteriia; order Elainellales; family Elainellaceae; genus FACHB-1407. Next base: position 121,044 of record NZ_JACJSA010000006.1, read on the forward strand.
AGACGCGACACATTCCTGTGGTGGTGACCGCAACGCGAGTTGAAAAAAGTCAGGCTTACAGCAACGGAGCAAATAGCTTTTTAAGCCTGCCCATTCAACCGAATGCTTTACAGCACAGCCTGGAATATTGGATGGAGCGTCCCTCACAGGAAGAAGTCAGCGAACCACAAAATACTCTCACCGTGCTGCATCTACGCCCAATCGTAGAGGATGGAGACACTTTGGGTGACTCTGACCCCGATCCTTATAAACCCGTCATTACAGATCTGAGTAACCTGCTGCACCCATATCATTGTCGGGTGCTGGAAGTGGACGATCTAGAGCAAGCAGATTTATTGGCTCGCGTGTGGAAGCCTGATCTCATCCTGCTCGACGGTACGATGGCAAACCCGGTTCACTATTTGATCCAACTGAGCCAATCTCCGTTTTTGGCAGCGTTGCCATTGGTGACATTAACTTCAGAGATGACTCAAGCTGCCAATCAAGTGCCCGATCTGGCAGTCTTCCCTTGCCTCGCCACGCTAAATTCAGACTCTTTGGAGTCAGGACAGTCCGATGTTTTGGCTCTGTGGCAGGTGATGCAAATTGCGGTGGGCACTCATTGGACATCTCATATCCTGATTGCGGACTTAGCAACGTTACCACTTGATCTGATGGCAGGAGGAGATGGGATTGGTGCAGTAGGAGCAGCGGATGAGGCGATCGCCCAACTTGCATCTAACCAAAAAGTTAATGAGTGGTTGCAGGTGTTGCTGCAATACATTCAGACTGCCAAGTTTCGAGCATCTCTGGGGCAATCGTGGAGCGATGTGCTACATCAAATTCAACATGGTGGTGTCGATCTGTTGCTGTTATGCGTTCATGCAACCCAGCTTGAAAGGGTGCAACCTGCCATTGAGGCATTAGCTCAACTGGAGTCTAAACCGCCAATTTTGGTGTGGGATTGCTCCTCACAGTCGCTGGTGGATCCATCATTACTGGCATCACTGGGGGCGATCGCCACTCGCGTGATTCCTGTCTCACTGTCAATGCAAGACCTCTTAGAAGAGATTCAGCGAACCTTAAACGTGAGATAACAGCCTTTAAAGTGAGGTAACAGCCTTTGCAGAAAACCCCTGCGAAGCTACTGGATGTGAAGCTTGCTCATGACCTTTCCCATCCTACACGCTACACCCAACCCCAACCCCCTTGTCAGATTTAACCTGCTTCTCATAAAACAACCGTTCTAGCTTTTATAGTGAAAAAAGCGCGGTTTAACCTGTGATTTCCTATGCCCTTTATTCATGTGCCAAAATCCTGGCAACTTCCCGAACGAGTTGTCACTTCAGAAGCCGCGTTTCTTCAGCGACGGCGATTTCTTAAGGCGTTAACGGGCTTCAGCATTGCTGGGTCTGCCCTGGCTCTGGCTGGATGCCAATCTAAACAAGCCACTGGAGATACGGCTCCAATCGCAGGCACAAAAGCATTGGAGGCTATTTCAAATCCAGCCTTTGTAGACGCTGATCGTCCCATTACCAATGAGCTGATTGCTGCTACTTACAACAACTTCTACGAGTTTGGGGGTAACAAGTCCATCTGGCAAAATGCTCAAGCCTTACCCACTGACCCCTGGAAGGTGGAAGTGACGGGTCTAGTCAATAACCCACGGGTATTTGACCTGGATGACCTGTTGAACTTTCCACTTGAAGAGCGGATCTATCGATTTCGTTGTGTCGAGGCGTGGGCGATGGTCGTGCCCTGGTTGGGATTCCCGATGAGTGCTTTGATGAAAGCGGTTGAACCCACCTCAAATGCTAAATTCGTGCGGTTTACCTCCTATTTCGACCCACAAGTGACGAAGGGACCAGGATTCCCTCCAGTGCAATTTCTCCCTTTTCCTTACACCGAAGGGCTACGCATTGAAGAGATGGCAAATGAGCTTGCCTTCTTTGCCGTAGGCATTTATGGTCATACCTTGCCTAAGCAACACGGTGCGCCAATTCGGGCGGTGTTGCCCTGGAAGTATGGCTTTAAGGGGGCAAAGTCGATTGTCAAAATCGAATTTATCAGTACTCAACCTGCCACTTACTGGAACACGATCAGTCCCGGTGAATATAAGTTTGAGTCGAATGTTGACCCGCAAGTGCCTCATCCTCGCTGGTCGCAAGCCAAGGAACGGTTGATTAGTCCTGGTGGGCAGTTTGCCTGGGAAGAGGTGCCAACGCTGAAGTACAACGGCTACGGGGAATACGTCGCTTCCCTGTATAGCTGAAGACTTAATAGTTACGGAATGGAGACTATAGCGATCGCCAAAATCAATAGGACATTGAATTTAAGCCCTGTCGAGAGAGACATGATTAATTGCGTCTGTCCTGTTGAGTGCCTTTCTTAACTGAGGTGACTACGGCGATAAGTTCGATAGCTGATAGGGGCGGGTTTTGCCGTCAAAATCATGGCAGGGTGCCGATTGAGTCGCTAAACCCGCCCGTATAGGTTATGGATTTGTTCAATTGACAATCCTAGGGGAATTTGTGCTCTCTGACCTCAGTGCAGTAAGTCTGAACGGCTTGCGTCACAGTTTCCCGTAGATTGACATAGGACTTGGCAAAGGGAGGTTGCCAGTCTGATAAGCCCAACAGATCAGCAGTAACGAGCACCTGTCCATCACAGTGAGGACCCGCCCCAATCCCAATGGTGGGAATGGTTAGCTTCTGACTAATACGCAGTCCAAGCTCTGAGGGAATGTGTTCCAGAATGATGCCAAATACCCCTGCTTGTTCGAGGGCGATCGCCTCTTCAACAATGCGATCGCTGGCTTCGGGCGAGGTGCCCTGCTTGCGATAGCCCCCAAACTGATGCACCGATTGCGGGGTTAACCCCACATGCCCCAACACGGGAATGCCTGCCTGCACTAACCGTGCCACGGTGGCAACCATCGCCGGATAGCCACCCTCCAGCTTCACAGCTTGTGCCCCTGCCTCTTTTAGGGCGCGTCCTGCTGCCCGAATTGCTTGCTCCGGGCTTTCCTGATAGCTCATAAACGGCAGATCGACGACAACCAATGCTTGCTTTACTCCACGGCGCACAGCTTTGGCATGGTGCAAAATTTCATCTAACGTCAGTGGCAGCGTCGTGTCATAGCCCAGTGCCACCATCGCCAACGAATCGCCAACTAAAATCAAATCGACCCCTGCCTGATCCAGGAGGGATGCTAAAAGATAATCCCAGGCAGTGACAGCGGCGATCGCCTTGCCCTGCTGTTTAAGTCGGATTAACTGCTGAGTGGTGATTGCCATAGGTCAATGAATAAAGAATGCCTGATAGCGAATGCAAATAGTAAGAGTTCGTCTATAAAACGATTGTAGTCCTCCGCCTTCAGCATTCGTGTCCTCTCTTATGGTGAGGATGAAGGGGACTCAAACGCAATGGGGCGATCGCAAAGTGGTAGATTGATTCGGTGAGGGCAGCATCTCTGATCTCTCATCCGCTGCATTTAAGAGAACGATCATGTCGCAGGATCAACCACCCAATTCCAATCCATTGCCTGATGATGACCTGGATGATGTGTGGGATTCACCAACGCCAGATCCCTCATCTGCGTCGCAGGCTTCGCCATCGCCATCCCCACGAAGCTCTAGCCAGAAGCCGACTACGCCACAACCTACTTCCCGATTGACCATTAACCCTGAACGGGTAGCACAGATTGTCAGTCAGCTTCAAACGGGGTTAAACCAGGCTAAAACAACTCTGAATACCCAATTCAATCAGATTCGTCCTGAGTTAGATAATCTATCAAACAAACTTCGTCCAGCTTTAGCAACAGCGATCGATAAACTTCGTCCTCTCCTGGAAAAACTGCAAACTTGGTGGAGTGCCACCTTACCCAAGGTGCGCCAAGTATTGCCGGACTCGCTCAAGCGATCGCTTTCCGATCGAGTCCTGACTAACATCGCGATCGGTTTACTGATCATTGTGCTGTGGAGCTTGCCAGGGATTCTGTTTGGGACACCGACACGCGCTAGTCAGCCTTCCAGCCAGACCCCAATGAATCAACCTGCCCCTATTGTGCAACCTTCCCCACAACCTGAAATACCCATAACTCCTACCCCCGTCATCCCATCCCCCATCTCTAATCAACCTCCTAGCCCTCCACCACCGCTAGACCTGACTCCAGCCCAAAGCTTGATTGCAGCGATTCAAGATCAGGTTGCTGAGGTCACGAACCAATATGCCAACGGCTTGATTCAATCAGTGCAAGCCAACTTTCGCAGTAGCCGCTTGATTGTCGTTGTGGGCGATGAATGGTACGACTTATCTTCAGCCCGTCAAGATACTGTCGCTGCCGAAATGCAGAAACGCGCCAAAGAGCTTGGTTTCACAAAACTCGAAATTACCGATGCCCATGAAACTCTGTTAGCTCGTAGTCCCGTGGTGGGTGAAGTGATGTTGATTTTGCAACGAGCTAAGGGGCAAGTGGGGAGTAGAGAGTAGGGAGTGGGAAGTAGGGAGTGAAAGAGTAGGGAGTAAGGGAGTGGGGAGTGGGGAGTAGGAAGGGAATTGGGGAGCTTGATCTAGCGATCGCCCTTTTTATCCTTCATCCTTCATCCTTAAACTCTTTTATCCTTTACCCTTTCTTTTTTTCCTTGTCTCTCATCCGCCTCGCTGATATCGCATTCCTGGAAGCTGGGAAATCAATCCCATTAATTCCAACTGGGCGAGGGAACTGAGGACAGTTGCCGTATCTAATCCAACCTGTTGCACAATTAGGTCGATCGCCAGAGGTTCCAGGGGTACGGCTTCAAAGACCTGTTTGAGCACGGGTTCTCCAATTAACGGCTCTAGAATGCGCGGTTGAGGACGGCTCATCTCCAGTTCATCCTCATCCTCTTCCTCAAAGAGGGAGAGTTGGTTAGTGGGGAGTTGCGCAGTGTCAAGTTGGGGGAGTGACTCTAGAGCCGCCAAAAGCTGCTTTTCTCCCAAGATCATATGGGCTCCTGTGTTGATTAATTCCAGGCAACCTTTGGAGCGATTGTTATCCAATGATCCGGGTAGGGCGTAAACTTCCCGGCAGTAGTCATTAGCAAGACGAGCGGTAATGAGTGCCCCTGACTTATGAGGAGCTTCCATCACCAGGACGACACGGCTCAAACCAGCGATGATGCGGTTACGTCGCGGAAAATGGGTGCGATCGGGTTGAGAGCCAGCTGGATATTCACTTAACAGCAATCCCTGTTGTTGCACCTGTTGAGATAGGTTGCGGTTTGACCAGGGATAAACCATATCAACCCCGGTGCCTAACACGGCGATCGTCCGTCCTCCCGCACCCAGGCAAGCATGGTGAGTCTCGGTATCTACTCCTTCGGCTAAACCAGAGACGATGGTGTAGCCTGCCTGCGCTAAAGCGGCTGTAATTCGACGAGTCCAGCGTCTGCCATAGTCGGTCGGTTCACGAGTGCCGACGATCGCCACACAAGGAATGATGCCCTGATTTTCCAACGGCTCCACAACGCCACTGTAGTACAGCACTGGCGGTGGATCAGGAATTTCGAGCAGTAGCCGGGGATAGTCTGGATCAGCAGGAGTCCAAAAGTGGGGGTTTTCCTGCTCGTGCTGCTGCAAAACGGCGTCTGGATCAAGGGGCGATCGCCCCTTCACCGCGATAGCAGAAATTTGTTCCCCAACGCCTTCCACTGCTTCGAGGGCAGTAGCACTGGCATACCAGGCTTCACTCAACGTGCCAAAGTGACGCTGCAACCGCAATAACAGTGTCGGACCAATTCCGGCAATTCTAGACCAGGCGACCCAAAACGCACGTTCTTCTGGCAATTCCTACTCCTTGCAACCCCTAAAGTTATTCTTCTACTCTGCCGTTATATGAGTTCTAAATCATCATGCCCATTCTGCAAATGGTTTCAACAGAGCAGCGAGTCCGTTCTGTCAGGGTGTCAGCACTATTATTCCAACATAGTTTTAGCTCACCTGTTGGGTGCGTTGTTGCTTGAGATAGGCGAATACGCTTTTGTCACCGATATCAGGCGGAATCGGTTGAATGATTTTACGGATGGCGAAAACCAAAAATAACGCTGCCCAGGTTGCTAACAAGACACGCTCAAAATCGGCGGATAGAATACCAGTCAGGTGCCCTAACAGCAACAGGGGAACCAGGGGGGTCAGCAGTTTAGTTTCAAGGCGGTTGAAGCAGAAGGCTTCCTTAAAGAAAATGCCCGTCAAAGCCGCAAAGGTGAAGCCAATCCCAAATAAGGTGAGGGGTTGTTGATAGACGGTTAGAGCCAGAGGTTGTGAATTGGCGAAAGCAAGGGCGATCGCGCTGACCGTTCCCACTGCCCAAAACGCCTGTAACGCTCGATGCAGGGGTAACAGGTAGATGTGAATGGTTAACAGGCTTACCCCCAATCCAGCAGAGAACAACCCAAACAACAGCGTCAACAGCGACATTGCGATCGCTCGATCGCCTTGCCACAGCACCAGTCCAACTCCAATGGCAAAGCTGACTGCTGCGACGGCTAATCCAGCACGATACACTACCACACCCTTGCGATCGTCTGTGGTAATCGTAAACTCTCCAAACTGCCCCTGATACACCTCTGAGGAAGGTGCATCAGAGGGTGATGCATTTGCCTGTGCTGTCATACCTATTTCCCTCTTTGTGTGGATCGTTGTCTGGATCGTTTGCAGATTGATGTTTGGGTTGAGATTGGTGCCTCAACCTGCTGTTTTAATGTGTGAGTTGTAAGACTTGATTGAGCTTGCCACTACGATAACCTTCTAAGTCTAAAGTGACATAGACGAACCCATAGGATTGAAACTCGTTCACAAGAGTTGGTAAATCAGTCGTGAGGACAAATTCTTTGATTTGCTCTGGAGGAAGTTCGATTCTAGCGGTATCTGCCTCAGATCGCACCCGCAGGTTTTTCAGTCCTAATGTGCGGAGATAGCGTTCGGCTCTGCCCACTCGCTGCAACTTGTGAATCGTGATCTCTTCCCCATAGGGAAATCGGGAACTGAGACAGGGTTGAGCAGGTTTATCCCACCAGGGTAGCCCTAACTGTTTTGCCAGTTCTCGCACCTCCAGCTTTGTCACCCCAACCTCTGCTAGAGGCGATCGCACGCCCCGTTCTTTTGCCGCTTGAATGCCGGGTCGATAGTCGGATAGATCATCGGCGTTGACCCCATCCACCACATAGGGATAGCCCCACTTCAATGCCAAGGGTTTCAGTGTGTCGTGCAACTCACTTTTGCAAAAATAGCAGCGATTGACCGGATTGCTGGCGTAGTTGGGATTCTCCAACTCATGAGTTCGCACGACCTCATGACGAATGCCAATCTCTGCGGCTTGAATGCGGGCATCTTCCAGATCTTCTGGCAGCAACGAGGGTGACTCTGCGGTGACGGCTAAGGCGCGATCGCCCAACACATCATGGGCAATTTTGGCGACCAGGGTACTATCAATGCCCCCAGAATAAGCAATCAAAGCCTGATTCATTTCGGCAAAGAGCTTTTGCAGCCGATCTAATTTCTGCGACAGCATGACCAATCCAAAACCCTAATTCGCAACGACAAACGGGAACCCCCGTTTTCTCCAGCGTAGCGAATTTTTGGTATTGGGAGTGCGAGCATCTTGCTCGCGATCGGCTTAATCCAAAATCTAAATTGTCCGTGAGCTTCAATTTCTAGTGAGCCAGACGCTCACCCTAAATCCAAAATTACCCGTAGCAAGATGCTCACACTAGGGAGTCTGTTGTCTCAAATGCTGAACCAGAGCGTGTAGCCCTAACCGATAGCTATCTGCTCCAAATCCACTGATTTGACCTACAGCAACAGGCGCAATGTAGGAATGGTGTCGAAAAGGCTCACGACGATAGACGTTACTCAAATGGACTTCCACCGTGGGAATCGCAACGCCAGCGATCGCGTCTCGAATGGCAACACTGGTGTGGGTGTAGGCTCCAGGATTAATCAAAATGCCCTGATGCACACCCAACGCAGCATGAATCACATCCACCAACGCACCTTCGTGATTGGATTGAAATGTGGCAACTTTGACCTGAAGCGATCGCCCCTCCTGCTCCAATCTGTCATTGATGCTAGCTAACGTCACGTCGCCATAAATCCCCGGCTCTCGTAGCCCCAGGAGATTTAGATTGGGTCCATGCAGCACCAAAATACTGAATGAAGTTAAAGCATTGGATTCAGCCACTAACGACGCTCTGAATCTCTAACTGGAATGGGAATCGGCTCTGGCTCTGGCTCTGCCTCTGGACCTAATAAAGCCTCAATCAGCTTGCGTGCCCATTCCTTTAACTTTTCCAGTACCTTTTCGATGTAATCCATTAATCAAAAAGCTCCTTCAATGCCGACCAAAGCTTTTACTAAAATTAGAGCCTCAGCCTAACAATGTAAACGCTCAACGCCTTATATCTGATCATAACCAATCATCGAAAATGATCAAGACCATTGTGAAGCTGTTCTTGATAAAGATGAATTTTCTTCAGAAAATGAAAACGATGTTGCAGCGATTATTGGTAACACTGCATTGCATTTACTTGTGATTGGGCTAGAAAAACAACTGTTTTTATAAGCTACGCTAAACTCAATTATTTGAAATTGTTATATAGCGATCGCGCTCCAATAACTCCCTTGACGAAGTTGGAAAGGTTTTATTGAAGCAAAAAAGGGGGCGCGATCGCCCCCTAACCTAATCACAACTCATGGATAAACCTATTTGGTTTCTGAGAACTCAGCATCAATCACATCATCATCGGCTGGAGCAGAACCCCCACCTGTGGGAGGAGTAGGACCATCGCCAGGACCACCATCACCACCACCAGACTGCTGATAGAGGTTGCTGCTGACGCTGTAGAGCACTTGCTGCAACTCAGCGGTGATGGACTTAATCTGGTCAAAGTCTTCGCGAGAAATTGCATCACGCAGATCCTTCACTAAGCCCTCAACCTTGGCTTTGTCATCCGCAGGAACTTTGTCACCCAGTTCATTGATTTGCTTCTCAGCCTGGTATGCCAGTGAGTCTGCCTGGTTCTTGAGGTCGATGCGCTCACGCCGCTCTTTGTCTGCTGTCGCGTTGCGCTCAGCCTCTTGTACCATCCGTTCAACGTCGGACTTGTCGAGTGTAGACGCGTCCTTAATGGTGATGGATTGCTCTTTGCCAGTGCCCTTATCCTTCGCCCGGACATTCAGGATACCGTTAGCATCAATGTCGAAGGTCACTTCGATTTGAGGCACGCCACGAGGAGCAGGAGGAATCCCATCCAGACGGAAGATACCCAGGCTCTTGTTGTCGTCTGCCATCTCGCGCTCACCCTGGAGCACTTTGATTTCAACGTTGGTTTGTCCGTCGGCAGCGGTTGAGAAGGTTTCAGACTTCTTGGTAGGAATGGTGGTGTTGCGAGGAATGATCTTGGTCATAACACCGCCCAGCGTTTCCACACCCAAAGAGAGGGGAGTCACGTCGAGCAACAGAATGTCCTTAACTTCACCTGCCAACACACCCGCTTGAATCGCTGCACCAACTGCTACCACTTCATCAGGGTTAACAGTTTGGTTGGGGTCTTTGCCCAGAACCCGCTTCACCAGTTCTTGGATAGCCGGGATACGGGTCGAACCACCCACAAGCACCACTTCGTCGATCGCCCCTTTGTCGATCTTGGCGTCACGCAGAGCACTCTCAACGGGAACACGGCAACGATCGATCAGGTCAGAGCAAAGCTCCTCAAACTTGGCACGGGTCAAGGTGGTATCTAAGTGCTTAGGACCATCTTGAGTCGCTGTAATGAAGGGCAGATTGATTTCTGCTTGAGTCACGCTGGAAAGCTCAATCTTGGCTTTTTCAGCAGCTTCGGTCAAACGTTGTAAAGCCCGCTTGTCTTTGCGAAGATCAATGCCTTCTACTTTTCTGAACTCTTCAGCCAGAAAATCGACGATCTTTTTGTCGAAGTCATCACCACCCAGGTGAGTGTCACCGGAGGTTGCCAATACTTCAAACACACCATCACCGACTTCCAGGATGGAGACGTCAAACGTACCGCCCCCTAAGTCAAACACCAACACAGTTTCGTTGGTTTTCTTATCTAGACCATAGGCCAGTGAAGCGGCAGTCGGCTCGTTGATGATCCGTAGTACTTCAATACCAGCGATTTTTCCAGCGTCCTTCGTGGCTTGACGTTGGGAGTCGTTAAAGTAAGCAGGAACGGTAATAACCGCTTGAGTTACCGTTTCGCCTAAATATTTGCTAGCGTCTTCGACTAACTTACGTAGCACTTGTGCCGAAATTTCTTCAGGGGCAAACTGCTTGCTTTCTGCGGGGCAATCAAGTTTGACGTTACCGTTAACATTCAGCACTTTGTAAGGAACTTCTGTCGTTTCATGGGTCACTTCATCAAAGCGGCGACCGATGAATCGCTTGACAGAGTAGAAAGTATTTTCAGGGTTGATGACGGATTGCCGTTTCGCAATCTGACCTACACGCCGCTCCTTCGTTTTGGGATCAAATGCGACCACCGAGGGCGTTGTGCGGAAACCTTCTGCGTTGGCGATGACGGTCGGCTTACCACCCTCCATCACAGCTACGCAAGAGTTGGTTGTTCCTAAGTCAATTCCAACAACTTTTGCCATATCGTTCTGTTGCTCCGGTTCTATCTACAGGTTCTAGCTCAATTGACTAAATGCTTTGGGAGTTGCACTGCCCTCGGTCAGGGCACAGAGGCGATCGCTTCGCAGTTCCCCACAGGGTTAATCGCAGATCCCACAACTCTGCACTCTTCTATATACTGCGTATGTTTGCCCCCTACCATGAAGGCGTATTTACCGAACCAAACGTGGACGGTTCACCCAATTGACTGGGTTGACGATTCGTTTGGGCATCAGTCGAAATTGATTGTATTGCATTCATGAATCCAGTGTAGGCAGGGCTGGGCAAACCAGAGTGGGGGTGAACCGTAACGCTGATGGTGAGGTTGCCGTCGATCGCCCAAAATTTTGCTTGAGATCAGCCGTTGCCCGATAGGATGAATGAACAGATGGAACAACCCATTCACTCTTGCCCATTTACTCTTGCCCATTACTTCTGCGGGTAGTTATGTCTTCTCAACTTCGTCTCAATTTGGTAGAAGGGTCAGTCAGCTTTAGTTTTACGCCACAAGCAGCGCGTGAGTTGCAGGGGGCGATCGCTACCCTAATGAGCAGCCTCAAAGCCGCTGCGGCTCACAGCAGTGGCACGAAGCCCGACCCCAAACAACCCATGGAATATCAATACGTTGGAGACGTCTTTTTGGAAATTTTTTGCAATCCCAATATTTGGGCAAGCCCTTTTGCGGCTAAGGTGCTAGTAACTCTACGCGACCAAAACATTCGCCTCACTACTGAAGCCGAGTTGACTCGTCTGATCGAAGATATCAATGAGTATCTGGAGCAGTTTGGTTAACGTTAACTGCCAAAATCGTGATCCGAACTAAAACGGAGTGATGAATGGCTGGCACTCACCACTCCAAAAAATGATGCATCAGATGGAATTGATTTTGCTGCACCAGTCGATGCATCAGGCAAATTGACGTTTTGCAGCGCGGTTCGCCAGTCGAGTTTTGTTCTGATAAAACTGGTTTGCAGCGAAGCCCAGTGAGTAAATCAGAGCCGCGTTGCTAGATGCACCTAAAAAAGCACCTGCTCCGGGAATAATTTCAGCAAAGCTCAGTCCGGCTTTGAGGACTCTAGACCCACCTAGAGAAAAGCCAAAAATCGTCAACACCTCACCACGACGAGTAGGGTCTGCTAGAGAGAACCCATACACAGCCGCAATGCGATAGAGCATTTCGGCTTGCAGTTTGCTGACGGCAGCCAGGTCGATCGCCAACAAGCTAAGAGCCAGGGGAGGAATCAGGTTAGTTGCGAGGCCAATTCCACCCGCTTTCATCGCCGTGTCAACGATGATGCGATGCGCCAATTGGTCATCCGATTCATTGGGATATTGCTGTCGTAGCTGGCTCACTTCCTTTTGAACTTGCTGAGTGTCAACTTCACCCAGTGCTGACATCAGCCAATTGATGATGGGTAGCTTGCTAACAAACTTAATCATCGGGTTGTCGATGATGGGGCTAACGACTTTGCCAACGGTTTCAGTGGTCTGTTCAACCCACTTGTGAGTGGCAGGACCACTGGTTTTAGCAACTGCTGTTGCGGCACCCATGATTTCCTCACTGGCAACCATCAGGGCGTTTGTAGCCATCTTAGTAGCAGAGACACCGACTTGATTCGCAGCGGCGATCGCCTCTTGCATTGGATCAGCATTTTTGTTTTTGTCGTACTGCGTTGCCATAGTTGATCGTTGCCTTGCTTAACAAACTTGTTTCCACTCTAAAAAAGCAGCGACAAAATCAACCTCTACCGTGTGATAGTGATTTCCCTCTTTAACCGTACGCCCAAAAAAAGATCTTCAACCTCTCAAGGAAGTTGAAGATCTTGGACGAAAATTAATCTGACTACCTAGCCAAACTGCCGTTCTGACTGGGCTTCAGTCTCTAAGTTAAAGAGCATTTTTAGCGTCTCCATAGCTTTACGGCGGGCTTCGATATCCTGCTGTGCTCGCAGTTGCACCATTGGGTCATGAAGAATTTTGTTGACAATCCCGCGAGTCAGAGCTTCGATGACCTCCTGGTGTTTCTCGGCGAACTCAGTGCCCAAACGAGAAAGGGCTTTCTCAAGCTCCTGAGTGCGAATCGTTTCTACCTTATCGCGCAGACAGCTAATGGTTGAGACAGTTTCGAGCGATCGCCACCACATATCAAACGACTCCACCTCTTCCTCTAGCAGAGCTTCTGCCTCCAGTGCCATCTGGCGACGAGTTTCCTGGTTTTGTGCCACGACTGCTTTCAAGTCATCTACGTTAAACGCCTGCACATGCGACAGTTGATTCACATCCCCGTCTACGTTACGGGGCACAGAGATGTCAAACAGCATCAGAGGTTGATTGGGTTCCAGAATCATCTCTAACTTGGCGCGATCGAGAATCGGTTCAGTCGCAGCGGTGCTCGTGAAGACCAGATCCGACTCAGCGATGACCTGCCCCATTTCATCGAGCGTATGCAGTTGCAAATTGGCATCGGGAAACTGTTTTGCCAATTCTTGCGCCCCTTCCATCGAGCGATTGACGATGGTGATTCGGTGAGCCCCTTTCGAGAGCAAATGCTGTACCAGCAATCGAGCCATTTTTCCGGCTCCAATGATGGCTACTCGACAAGCGGCTAGATTTTGCACTTTAACCTGAGCCAGTTCAACTGCTGCGGAACTGATGGAAACCGCACCTGTGCCAATGCTGGTTTCGGTGCGAACACGCTTCCCTGCTGCCAATGCTTTGGTGAACAACTGATTCAGAATGCGTCCAATGCCTTTGTGTTGCTGCCCAATTTTGTGAGTGTGTTTGACTTGAGCCAAAATTTGCCCTTCGCCCAACACCAGACTGTCTAACCCGGCAGCGACGCGCATCAGGTGAGTGACTGCGTCCTGGTGCAACAGGGTAAACAAATAGGGGCGCAACTGGAAGAGAGGAACTTTGCCATATTCTGAGAGAAACTGGCTAACCTCGCGCACCCCATGATTGCTCTCACTTGTCACGATATAGATTTCAAGACGATTGCAGGTACTTAAAATCGTGGCTTCTTCAATGTGGGGATAGCTTCGCAGGTGGGCGATCGCTGCTTCCGCTTGAGGAGTTGGAATGCTTAACTTTTCTCGCACTTCGACAGGGGCTGTTTTGTGGCTCAAACCCACAACTGCAATGTTCATTGTTCCTCCCAACGTTTTCCCAAATGAGTTCATTAACAGAGTGCCCGAAAAGGTAAATCACCATCTTGAACACTATCTTTCGGATGAAAATTTAATCAAGTTTTCGTAATTGAACGACTCAAATCATTAGAATCGGCAATTTAAGAAAAGTCTATCAAGTCAGTGCCACTTTCAGAATGCTTGAAGACCCGTTCAACTAACATTTGCCCGTGAATTTTTGTGAACCTAATTAACGTGAATTCGAGATCAGCATTTTGGCGGTTAAAACCGCCGCGATAGGAACAAACCGACCTCCATCGGTTCGTCTAACCCTCAATTTTCAGTCGTCTGCGAAGGCAGACTTGGCTTCAATAGCTGCGAATTCATTCGCCAGGATTTTAAACCGAACTGACGTTAATTAATTGCAATAAACATCCTGAATGAATTAATTTTTGTTGACGTAAGCGGTTAATCATATACACGATATGGACGCAAAAAGTCTGATTTTTCTTACTTTTCACTGCAAAGACACAGAAACAGCAGTAGCTTAATCTGTCTGCCTCTGTGTCTTAAGTAGAGTATTGAAAATGGTTGAATTGAACAGGTTTTAGCTAAGCTTTAGCCAAAAACGTTGCCCACCTTATCTCAATTGTATGGTTCTTGGATGTTCCTCAAACATATGAATGGTGTCTACAAACCGAGCTGTTTTTGATTGGTTAGAGATAACCAGACTCTGAGTTCTTGCGCCACCATGGAAGAAGCGAACGCCATCCATCAATGTGCCTGGCGTGATGCCGCACCCTGCAAACAGGACGGTTTCACCGGATGCCAGTTCTTCAGCCTCATACACGCGATCAGGGTCGGTGATTCCCATTGACTGCAAACGCTCAATGTTAGCTTCTTTGCTTTCGCCAATCAGACCAGTCTTAACGATCGCCGGGTCGTAGATCAGTTGCCCCTGGAAGTGACCCCCTAAGCAGCGCAGTGCCGCTGCTGAAATTACTCCTTCTGGTGCTGCACCGATGCCCATCAATGCGTGGGTGTTGGTTCCGGCAAAGGCGCAGGAAATCGCTTCTGACACGTCACCATCCGAGATCAGGCGAACCCTCGCTCCAGCTTCACGGATCTCTTTGATTAGCTCATTGTGGCGATCGCGCTTCATCACCACCACAACTAATTCATCAATCGAGCGATCGAGGCACTCAGACAAAATTTTCAGGTTTTCGGTTGGAGATTTGCGGATGTCTACCTTGCCTTTTGCTGCCGCAGGAGCCGCCAACTTATTCATATAGAAGTCAGGCGCAGCAAACAATCCACCCTTTTCAGAGATAGCCAGCACCGCCATTGAACCCGGTTGACCATAAGCACAAAGGTTCGTTCCCTCGCAGGGGTCAACCGCGATGTCGATTTCAAGCAACTCTTCAGGGTTGCAGTAATCCGTGGCATCGGGGCGAGTGCAAATCCCGACCTCCTCGCCGATGTACAACATAGGAGCGTCATCCCGCTCCCCTTCCCCGATAACAATGCGTCCTCGCATGTAAATCTTGTTCATCCGCTCTCGCATCGCTTCTACAGCAACGCGGTCAGCTTCATTCTTGTCGCCTTTGCCCATCAATCGAGCCGAGGCGATCGCTGCCTGCTCAACCACTTCAATAATTTCTAAACCAAGTGTTGATTCCACCTGTGATTTCCTCCCGACTGCTGATTTTGCGTCACTCTGCGGACTAAGCTTTAGTAAAAAAGTTTATCAGACTATGGGATCAGGGAAGGGAAGAAGAGGGAAGAGAGAAAAAAGAAGAGGGAAGAGAGAAAAAAGAAGAGGGAAGATGGGAAAGGGATGAAGGATAAGAGGTTGTGCTTTTTGGGGCGATCGAGTTCTTTCTTAACGTGAATTCGGGATCAGGATGTTGGCGGTTGAAACCGCCGCAATAGGGATAAAACTGACCTGCGTTGGTTCGTCCAGTCCTTGATTTTTGGTCGTCTGCGCAGGCAGACTTGGCTCCAGTGCCCCATTGACTCCCTTGTTTTTTTGACTTGTTGTGCAAATCTAACCCCAACAATCGCTAGACTCCCTTTCTTATTCTTTTTTCATTTTTCTCTCTTCATTTTTTCCTACCGCTATACTCGTGAGATATTCGCTCCTGAGGGGATGCTCAATGAATGTATTTGTGGTAATCACGCTAGCGATCGCTCCAGGGTTGTTTTGGCTATGGTTCTTTTATAAGAAGGACGCGTTAGAACCGGAACCACGGCATCTCATTGTTAAAACCTTCTTTTGGGGAGTGTTTCTGGCGATCCCGGTGCTGATTGTGCAAATTCCGTTTTTGATGATCAGCAGTTCCATGATATTTCTGGCCGTGATTGTGGCTCCAATCACAGAGGAGTTTGGCAAATATCTGGTAGTGCGCTGGGGCGTTTACAAGAATATTGAGTTTGATGAGCCAGTGGATGGCATTATCTACGCTGCTGCCGCTGCCCTGGGTTTTGCTTCGATTGAAAATGTCTTCTATTTGTTGGGTTCTTATTACGCTCCTCAAGAGATCACGGAAGGAGCTTCGGCGTCCTATGCGGTGCTCACACTTTTTGTGATTCGAGGATTGCTCTCCGTACCTGGGCATGCGTTGTGGGCGAGTTTATGGGGCTATGCGTTAGGGGTTGCTAAGTTTTCGACTCCAGAGCGGGCAAGTACGCTGATTCGCAATGGCTTGCTGCTATCGATGTTTTCCCATGGGTTGTTTAACGGATTGCTGGTCATTTTCCCGCCTCTGGCGTTAGGGGTTTTAGTACTGATTCCGCTGGGATGGCGGATGACCTTTCGCCGCATTGCTGCTGCTCTGGCGGCCTCACCTCATGCTCTAAAATCGTTGAGCGATCGCCAGGATATCTAATCCATTTTCATCCCAAAAAATAAGGGAGAGAACTTGCATTCTCTCCCTGGTCTGATTTGAGTTTTTGTCTCAGTGCTTGTCGTTGCTTACGCAGTTGTCGTTGTCTCGCGCTACCACCTTTGCCTTTGTTGTTACGACCTTCGCGGCGCGGAGACTCCCAACTTTTCAGTCGTTGAGCCATGATATCTCCTTATTCAAATTAGCTATTGCTTGAGTAAATATCCCAATCTGTTCAAGTGTAGCAATCTACACAGGCAACCGCATCCCCCATTCAGGGGAATATTCGCAGTATAACCTTAGTTGAGATGGGCAGAGTCGGACTCGAACCGACATGACCGAAGTCGCCACATTTTGAGTGTGGTGCGTCTACCAATTTCGCCATCCGCCCTTGGACTCGGCTTTATTATTATAGGGCATTGTGCGATTTTGCAACAAAGATTGATAAGTTTGACTCGTTGCCCAGCGATCAATTTCTCTAGCCCGCAACACTGGCACCGGATGAGTCAGTTGAGACGTTTGAACTTGCTTGAGCAATTGCCCCAATTCGCTATTGCTGATGTCATCGTAGGAGCGAGCTTGCGCCAAAAAGGCATCCAAATTGAGTTGGGACGATAAGGTAGGGGAACCTCCGGTCAATTTCATCAACACCGAGGCAACGACTCTTGGGTTTTGAGAGACTAACAGGGCAGCGCGATCGCACGTAAATTCAGCACAGCGAACCCATTCCAAAATTCGATCTTGCAAACTCTGGGCGATCAAGGTGCCGATGGGTGCAAATTGCCCTGCCGCTAGCACAATCAAGTTTGCCAGAGTCAGATAGACGCTGTGGTCACATTTCAGATGCCCTAATTCGTGAGCAATTACCGCCTGAATCTCTTCTGGAGTCAACAACTCGATGAGCGAGGTGTGAATCACGATAAACGGCTGTCTCCCTCGCATGGCGAAGGTGTAGGCGTTGGGGACGGGGTGCTGCCGAATGTAAAGCTGAGGCTGCTCCAGATCCAGAATCTTGCAGGCATCCACCAACAGCGTGTAGAGATGCGGAAGCTGTTGCTCACTGACTAGAATGCTAGAAGCAATGTTCTCCAGGTAGAAGAACTGTTCTGCTACTGGACCTAACAGGTTTCGCACGAGCAGGTCAATTCCGGGAATTTGTTTTAACGCTTGGGTGGCTTCCAAATCCAGGGGATGGCGAAAATGGTCTGACTTGAGACCCAACAGCAGAATTTTTTGAGCAGACATTGGGAATTGTAAGGTTGGTGAAAAGCGTCGATAAAACCACTCAAAGATGGTTTAACGCCTATTGTAAGAGGCTGAATGAGAACTCGTCAGAGTTTATTGAAGGTTTAGATTTGTGACGGCGGTTTGGAGCACTTTTTAACGAGTTTTTAGGAATGGCATGACTACACCCTCTGACTCTACTGAAGCGGCATTTCAGCTTTATCAGCAACGGCAATATCGTGAGGCAACCCGTCTGTGTCGGCAGACCTTACAACAATACCCAGATCACATTGATGCTCTGTTGCTCTTGGGGATCACCGCCTGCCAACTGAATCAGTTTGAGGAGTCAATCGCTTGTTTTCAGCGGGTTCTTAAGCTCAAACCCAGCGACACCAATACGTTGAATAATCTGGGTAATGTCTATCGGGCGCAGGGCAAATTGGACGAGGCGATCGCCACTTACTACAAAGTCTTGACCCTGAACCCCCGTCATGTGGATGCCTGCTACAACATGGGAATTGCCTTCCAAGACCAGGGCAAAGCCAAGTTTGCGATCGATTGCTATGAACAGGCGATCGCACTGAATCCCAATTACGTCAATGCCTACAACAATTTGGGTGTGGTGTTACGCCAACAAGGAGCGACAGAAGAGGCGATCGCAGTCTATGAACGGGCACTCGCGCTGTCACCGGATTTTGCCGAAGTACACGACAACTTGGGCAGTGCCCTGCGGGAAGCCGGAGCCTTAGACGAGGCAGTTTACTATCACCAACGGGCGATCGCGCTCAAACCGACTCCGTTAGCCTATTACAACCTGGGTAATGTGTTTTTGGATCAGGGCAAGCCCCAGGCGGCGATTGAGGCGTACAACCAGGCGATCGCCCTCAACCCCAACTATTACGAGGCACAGGTATCAAAGGGGATGAGCTACTTGCTCTCAGGAGACTTAATGACGGGCTTCACGCAGTATGAAGCTCGCTGGGGCGAGAAGCAAGCCAATCCCTACAGCCTGAACCGCCCATTATGGGATGGTTCCCCGTTAATGGGACGACGTATCTTATTGGTGCCAGAACAGGGATTTGGTGACACGATTCAGTTCATTCGCTATGTCAGTATCCTCGTTCGTTTTGGGGGCTATGTGATCGTCAGTTGCCAGGAACCGCTGTTACGTCTGTTTGCCACTGTGCCTGGAATCAGTCAACTGGTATCCGTTCAGGCAGAGCTACCGCAATTTGATGTGTATCTGCCGATGATGAGTTTGCCACGGTTGCTCAAGACTCGTTTGGACAGTATTCCTGCCTCTGTGCCCTATGTTCACGCTCCTGCCCAGTCCTCAGTCCAACTTCAGCGGGATAACACTCTGGCAGTGGGCATCGTTTGGGGAGCGAGGGATGAGTTCATTGCTAAATATCCCGCTCGTCGTCGCTCCTGTCCGCTGATTGCCTTTCAACGCCTCTTGCAGGTGCCCCATGTTCGCCTCTACAGCTTGCAAAAAGGAGACGCAGAGCAGGAGCTAGAGCAATTGGGGTGGCGATCGCAAATTCAAGACCTGAGCGACCAGATCAACGATTTTGCTGATACAGCGGCAGCTATCAATCAACTCGACCTGATCATTACGGTAGATACTGCCGTTGCTCACCTTGCTGGGGCGATGGGCAAACCCGTGTGGTTGCTCCTCCCCTACGCTCCCGATTGGCGATGGATGCTCGATCGCACCGATAGTCCCTGGTATCCTACGATGAGACTGTTTCGTCAGAGCTATCCCGGCGATTGGGCAGGGGTCATGGAGCAGGTGACAGAAGCGTTGCAGCAGATGAAATAGACACAGGCAACATGAGGGACGCGATTAATCGCGTCCCTCAGCAATCAACCTAAACTATTAAACCTATACCTGCCCTGGAGCAACTGTTTGAATGACAGGTGCATCAGCCTCCGGGTCATCGACCCGCTGCAACTTTGCACCGAGCTTGAGCAACTTGCCGCCTAAGTCCTCATAGCCGCGATCGAGGTGATGCAGTCCCTGAATGGTCGTTTTACCTTCAGCGGCGAGGGCAGCCAGCACCAGTGCAGCAGAGGCTCGCAAGTCAGTTGCCACAACCGGAGCACCCGATAGTCGAGGCACTCCACGAATGATGGCGTGGTTGCCCTTAACACGAATATCGGCTCCCATGCGGTTTAACTCAGCAACGTGCCGCAAACGGTTTTCAAACACGGTTTCAGTGATGACGCTGTCCCCTTCGCTTAGGGTCAACAACGCCATAAACTGTGCCTGCATATCGGTGGGAAAGCCAGGATAGGGCAGCGTTTCAATATCCGTTGCGATGTGGTGCTCACCGGGGGTGATGCGGAGACGATTGGGAGTCTCTGCTGTAATGTGCAGACCGATCGCCCGTAGTTTCGCAATGACCGCTGTTAGATGGTCGGGCACAACCGGAAACAAGCTCAGGTCAGAGCGGGTGATCGCTCCTGCCACGAGAAATGTACCTGCCTCAATGCGATCGGGGATGATGGAATAGTCGGTGGAGTGCAACCGGGGAACGCCCGAAATGATAATGGTGTTTGTTCCTGCGCCGCGAATGCGTGCTCCCATTGCCCGACAGAAATTTGCCAAATCCACGACTTCTGGCTCCTGCGCCGCATTTTCAATCGTGGTTTCACCATCCGCTAAGGTTGCCGCCATCATCAAGGTTTCAGTTGCCCCGACACTGGGGTAGTCCAGATAGATGCGTGCTCCCTGGAGTCGCCGATTCGTGCCTTTGACCGAGGCATGAACAGTGCCATGGTCGATGTGGACATCTGCCCCCATGGCTTGCAAGCCTCGAACGTGTAGATCAACAGGTCTAGCCCCGATCGCACAGCCACCCGGTAAAGGCACGCGGGCAACGCCCAGACGAGCCAACAAAGGACCAATTACAAAAAAGCTGGCTCTGAGTTGGCTGACGAGTTCGTAGGGTGCTTTGGAGTGGTGCAAATGGCGAGCGTTCATATGGAGCGCGTCGCCCTTACGTTCTACCTTTACTCCCAGGGCTGAGAGGATTTGCCCCATCCGATTGACATCCACCAGCGAGGGAACGTTTTGGATGCGGCAGTCATCAGGGCAGAGTAAAGCTCCAGCCATAATGACCAGGGCTGAGTTTTTGGCACCGCTAATGTTGACTTGCCCTTGCAGTGGTACGCCACCCCAAATATGCATGAGAGACTTGTCTTCTTCGGGTGCGGCATTGGAATTGGGAAGGTTAGGAGAGGGAGTAATAGGTTTGTCCTCCAAAGTGGGTAATAGTTCCTAATAACTTCAAAATTTGGTTTGATTCTACCGGAAAGCGGCTAAATGTCTAAATCAAATCCAAGCCCGAATCGTATCTTAGGAAGAATAAGCTAGAAATTCATTAACCTCAAGCTGCAAATTTCCTTGCTAAAGTAGTTGACTGATGCGATCGCTTGATAGATGATGGGAAATCGCAGCGTTGAATGAGCTGATGCGGAACTGGCGGAATTGGTAGACGCGCTAGATTCAGGTTCTAGTGTCTGCAAAGACTTCCGGGTTCAAGTCCCGGGTTCCGCATTCTACACGGTGTGACTTTTGTTCTCCGTTTAAGAATGCATAGCAGGTGAGATGAGTCCTCTGGTTGTATCAATCATGATGATGGATTGGTCAAATCTGCTTATACATTTGTAGATTTTTGTAAAAAATTTAAATCGTTGGTGGTGCGTTGATCACGAGTTTGCAGAACCCGCTTGTCAAACAGATGCGAAAGCTGCACCGCCCCAAAGAACGGCTTCAGCAGCACCTATCGCTTCTGGAAGGCACCCACCTATTGGAGGAAGCCTGTGCTGTCAATATTCCTCTAACGACGGTTTGTTGCACCTCTGATTGGCTGGAAGAGCACACCCAACTGTGGGAGCGTGCGACTCAACAGGCAGGTCGGGCAGAGATCGTCAGCCCCGAAGTGTTGCAGGCGATCGCCACTACAGTTCAACCGGATGGAGTCGTCGCTTCCGTAGCACGGTTGATGCCGCGATCGCCCACCTTTCCAGTAACACTGGGAGTAGCGTTAGAAACGATTCAAGACCCTGGTAATGTCGGGACGCTGATTCGCACAGCGGCAGCCGTCGGGGTAGATGGGTTGTGGATTAGTGCTGATAGCGTCGATTTAGACCATCCCAAGGTGTTGAGAGCCACCGCAGGTCAGTGGTTTCGTCTACCCATGGCGGTGAGTGCTGACCTAAAACAGGACGTTACCAGCTTTAAGCAATTGGGGGGGCAGGTGATCGCCACCCTCCCCTTTGCCCAAACACCTTACTGGGAGATTGACTGGCAGCAACCCAGCTTGATTTTGTTGGGCAATGAAGGGGCTGGCTTAACCACCGAGTTAGCGGCTCTTGCCGATGTCAACGTTACGATTCCTCTGATGGCTGGGGTCGAGTCGCTCAACGTGGCGATCGCAGCGGCTGTCATTCTCTACGAAGCACGGCGACAGCGGGAGGTAGGGGTGTAAGGGTGTAGGGTGTAGGGGTGTAAGGGTGTAGGGTGTAGGAGCGATCGCTCTAGCAAAATTTCAATCTCATCGCGACCACTAAATGACCAAAAACAAATGACCAGCAACAATTGACGAATGACTAATACACAATCTGAAACTCCAGCCGTTGGCATCATTATGGGCAGTGACTCTGATTTGCCAACCATGCAAGGGGCGATCGCGATTTGTGAGCAGTTTCAAGTGCCTCACGAGGTGGCGATCGTCTCGGCTCACCGCACTCCTGACCGCATGGTTGAATATGCCAAGCAAGCGCATGAGCGTGGGTTAAAAGTGATCATTGCCGGAGCCGGAGGAGCCGCCCACCTGCCGGGAATGGTAGCAGCGTTGACTCCACTACCGGTGATTGGGGTTCCTGTGCCCAGTCGCCATCTCCAGGGGGTTGACTCGCTCTATTCCATCGTGCAAATGCCTGCCGGAATTCCTGTAGCTACTGTGGCGATCGGCAATGCCCAAAACGCTGGGTTGCTGGCAGTGCAAATTCTCGCGACTCACCACCCAGACCTGTTAAAACAGGTGCAAGCCTATCGCCAGAGTCTGACTGACATGGTGATGCAAAAACAGGCAACGCTAGAGGAAGTGGGGTATCAACGGTATTTGAAGAAGGAAGATTGAAGATTGAAGAAGGAAGATTGAAGAAAGAAAAATGAAGTCTGCGGCTCGACTGAGTTTCGCCGCGTGTCCTTGGTGAAATACCGAGACTAACGTGAATTCATTCGCCGGAATCTTAAACCGACCTGACGCGAGATTAAGTGTTTCATCTCCCGATTTTCTGTTTGCCCTCAATCCGGCACAAAAACTGAGATTGCTTTGGGTATGACTCGAAAGTAAGCGGGGGTTCGGGAACTGACTTCTCCATCGGTGTCGATCAGACGTGGTTTGGTGGTGTAGATCTCAATTTCCTGGCCCTGTAAAACGCGGATGCGCTGACCTGTAGCGTATTCTCCTCGCATCAACGTTGGAATCAGCGCGATCGCCTGCCACCAGTGCTGTACTTCCAGGCTACACAGATCGAGCCGCTCATCGTCGATCGCCGCATCCGCAGCGACGGTTAGACCGCTGCCATAATACCGTCCATTACACACCGTAATTTGAAAGGTTTTGACCCACACCGACTGATCATTACAGCGAATCTCAGCGGTAAATCTGCGATAGCGGGAGATGACTCGCAGAGCCGTCATGGCGTAGGCAAACACTCCCCAACGCCGCTTCACATTATCCTCGACTTGTTGATTAATGTCGGCACTAATGCCCATCCCCGCAACGTTTAAGAAGTACTTGCCGTTGACACATCCCAAATCGATCAGTTGAGTCTTTCCCTGAACGATCGCCCGACAAGCCATTTCGAGGGATTGCGGTAGTTTGAGGGTGCGGGCAAGGTTGTTTGCAGTTCCAAGGGGAATCACCCCCAGTGGCAGTTGAGTCGCTAACAAACCCGCGATCGCCGCATTCATCGTGCCATCTCCGCCGCCAATAATCACCCGATCGACTCGATCACGGTATGTCTGAATCAGGTCTGATATCTTGGCTGGGTCGGCGATCGGGACATCTATAAACTCCATATCGAACGCTTTTAGCCATTCAATGACCTGTAGGCGAGTTTGTTCACCACGACGAGCGTAGGGATTGATCAGGAGCAGTGCGCGTTGGGTCACGGGTGGGGAGTGGGAATAGGGAACAGGGAGTGGGGAGTAGGGAGTGGGAGTGGGAGTGGAGAGTAGGGAGTGGGGTGCATTAGCGTTAGCGTAACGCACCGTTTCACAATCAATATTTTGGTGTTGATCCTGAGGAGTCGTCAAAGGTTGAGAACACTCTTTTAGCGCTTGTCTGCTTCTGCCTTTTGCACGTTGTCCCCTTTCTCCCTTCAAAGTATTTCTAGCAAACACAGCCTTGGTGTCCTTTTTTGCTAGAGTGGCAGTCGTTGCTGACGATGCTGCCTATTCCGGAGTCTCAACCTATGCCTCTGAATCGAATCTCAACCTTTTTTGAAAAACGGACTCGCGTTGCAATGATCACTGTTGGAGCAGCGATCGCCCTAGCAGCAGGGGGTTTAGCGTCGTATTGGGTGGTGACTCAACGGCGTCCGGCGATCGCCAGTTTGCCAGTAGGGTCTGATCTGGTACCGCAGGATGCGTTGATGACCGTGTCCTTTTCGACCGACACAGAGCAATGGCGAGAATTGCGCCAGTTTGGTACGCCCGAAACTCAAGAGCAACTGGATGAGCGGTTAGCGGAGTGGCGCGATCGCCTGCTCACAGATTATGGCTATCGCTATGACCGCGATGTACAGCCCTGGATTGGCGAAGAGGCAACGCTGGCAGTGTTGACGAATCTATCGGAAGCCCCCGAAACACCAGATCCGATTGAGCAGAATGCTCAAACATTGGTGCTGATTTTGCCGATTGACGATGTGGTGCAGGCGCAAGCTGTCTTGTCAGAGGCTCAGGACAGTGCTGAACGCTCCTGGACGGTGCGTGATTACAACGGGGCACAGATTCGCGAGACGGAGGTGGACGGGCGTAACTTAAGTGTAACGGTCGTTGATAACCGCTTTTTGGTGATCAGTGAGGATGGGGCAGCGATCGAGCGAATGATTGATACCCATCGCGGCGGCGAGTCGGTGGCAGATACACCGGGTTATCGGCAGGCGATCGCTGATGTAGCCGCAACAGACCCATTCTTGCGGGTGTATGTGAATGCTCCAGTGGCACGGGAGGTTGTTACCACCAACACGATTCAGCCCATTCCCACGCAGGGGTTTAGCCCCCTTAAGAACAATCAAGGTATTGCTGCCACTGTGACGCTGGAGGAGGACACAATTCAGATTCAGGGAGCCGGATGGCTGCCTCAGGATAGCGAACAACGATATCAGGTCAACAATACGGCGACTAATATGCCTACCCTGCTGCCCGAAGAAACGTTGATGATGATGTCAGGGGCAAACTTACAGCAGTTTTGGCAGCAGTTTAGCCAGGGTCCGGTGGCTGACCCTAAAAGCTTAAGCAACCCGGCAATCCTGCGAGACGCCATTCAAAGCACTACTGGGCTGGATCTCGATCAAGATTTGTTGGCGTGGATGGATGGCGAGTTTAGTTTGGCATTGATTGCTGACCCTGCTCCAAGCAGTACTGTGCGGACGGCAGGGGTGGTGTTTATGGTCAAAGCCAGCGATCGCACTCAAGCTGACGCTGCCCTAAAACGACTCGATGACGTCATGGGCGATCGCTATCAGTTTGAGGTCAAGGAAACCAACCTCAAGGGGGAATCTGTGGTGCAGTGGGTATCTCCATTTGCCTCGCTCACCGTTACACGCGGTTGGATGAGTTCAGATGTGGCATTTCTGGCGATCGGAGCACCCGTCGCCGAAACCATCTTGCCCAAGCCCAACACCAGCCTGAGCCAAAATTCCCTGTTTCAATCAGTGACACAGAGCGATCGCAACACTAGCAGTGGCTACTTCTTCCTGAATCTGGAGCAACTCCTGGGCACGAGTGGATCACTGCCCATTCCAAACCTGCCTGAGAATGGAGAAGCCTATGCTAAAGCCATTCGGGCGATTGGAGTTAAGGCAGCAATTCAACGTGAAACCAGTACTCGCTTTGATATTTCAGTGCTGATGCGTAAAACGGAGAACGCTCGCCCACTTCCTTCGCCGGAAGAATAAGAAGTCTCTCCTCCTCTACTCCCCACTTCCCACCCCCTCACTTGTGGATTGTGAACGGTCAACCTTAGGGGTTAGACTGTCCAGAATCGAGATGTCTTCTCTAGATTCTGTTCATTCATCGGTGTATTAACCCCCCATGGTCAACTGGCACGACACAATGTATCCCAAACGTATTTTGCTCACGGGTGCCAGTGGTTGCATTGGTCATTACATTGCTGATGGGCTGATTCACAATACTCCCCATGAGTTGTTTTTGCTGGTTCGTAATCCTCAAAAGCTTCAGTTTGATTATGAAGCCCGTCCCGGCATCACGATTCTTCAGGGTGATCTGCGGCAGATTGAACGTTATAGCCGTCTGTTAAAAACAATGGACAGTGCCATTTTGACGGCAACAGCATGGGGAGGCACTCAGGAGGTATTTGATGTCAATGTGGTCAAGACGATTCGCCTGATGAATCTGCTCGACCCCGATGTGTGCCAACAGGTAATTTATTTTTCTACAGCGAGTATTTTGGGGCGGGATAATCAACCTCTACGGCAAGCGGGCGAACTTGGCACTGATTACATTCGCTCAAAATATATGTGTCATCAGCAGTTGTCAAAACTGGCGATCGCCCCCCGCATTACGACCCTGTTTCCGACCCTAGTCTTTGGCGGCGACAGCAATAAGCCTTACTCTCATCTATCGGCAGGGATTCCTGAGATTGTCAAATGGCGAAAGTTGGCTCGCTTCTTAAGGGCAGAGGGTAGTTTTCACTTTATGCACGGCTATGACATTGCTCAGGTTGTCTTGCATCTGCTAGAGCATCCCCCTGGACCTGATGACTCGCGTGAACTCATTCTCGGAAATCCTCCCCTGACAGTTAATCAAGCCGTTAGAGAACTGTGTGCCTACTTCAAAACGCGGGTCTATTTTGGGATTCCCCTGACCAAGCAACTGACAGAACTTTTAATCAATGTGTTTCGCATTCAGGTTGCCGCATGGGATCGGTTTTGTTTGCAATATCGCCACTTTACGTATCAAAATCCCATTAGCCCTGCTACTTATGGGTTGACGCCCTACTGTGCCACGCTGACTGAGCTATTTCAGGTGAGTGGAGTGAATTTGCCACAGCGAACCAAAGGCAGGAAGTAAGCAAGGAAAGGAATGATGAAGGGGAAGGGGAAAGAGGATTGTATTTTTTGGGGCGATCGTCTCGGTCGTGCAATACCTTAAAAAGGATACGCGGGCAAGATGCCCGCACTGACACAAAATTTTGAACATATCCTCCCCACTCCCTACTCCCTACTCCCTACTCCCCATTCCCTACACCTTCTACCCCATTTAGCAACGCTATTTATCCTTCATCGTTTATCCTTTTTTCCTCCCCACACCCCACCCCATTTAGCAACGCTCTGTCGAAAGATGTTAGTCATTGAAAGTTGGTGCTATAGAAGTAAGGGCTAAAAAACCGTAAACAATACTCTGGGGGAATGGCGTGTTGAAACCCTTACGATCTGGTTGGCTTGGCTTCCAACGTCACTTTCACGTTTGCCCCATTTGCTGCATTTTGCCACCTCACATCACTGAATCAATTGCCAGACACGGCAATGAAAGACAACGGGATTGGGCATTTCAAACTTTGATTACTTCGGAACAATTTCGCGGGCGACGGCAGGCAGTTGGCACATTGACTTTCGCGGTGCCTGCCGGAGAAAAGCGACGCACGGTGTTTAACGCTCGAAATGAGTTTGACCTGCCGGGGACGTTAGTTCGAGGAGAGGGTGATCCAGCGACCGGAGATGCAGCGGTTGATGAGGCATACGACGGTGCGGGAGCCACTTATGATTTGTACGCCGAGGTGTTTGAACGCAATTCCATTGACGATCGCGGCTTACGACTCGACTCTACAGTGCATTACGGGGTTGATTATGCCAACGCCTTTTGGGATGGTAGCCAGATGGTGTATGGCGATGGCGATGGGGAGTTATTTGAGCGATTTACCAGGGCGATCGATGTGATTGGTCATGAGTTGACCCATGGCGTGATTCAGTACGAAGCGAATTTGATTTATTACGGTGAACCCGGTGCGTTAAATGAGTCATTTGCCGATGTGTTTGGCAGTCTGGTAAAGCAGCGATCGCTCAATCAAACGGCAGAAGAAGCCGATTGGATCATTGGCGCAGGACTGTTTACACCGAATGTGCAGGGGGTAGGCATTCGCTCGATGAAAGAACCGGGCACGGCGTACAACGACCCCGTCTTAGGGCAAGACCCCCAACCGGGTCATGTAGATGACCTCTATCGCGGCACAGCAGATAATGGCGGGGTTCATATCAACTCCGGGATTCCCAATCGAGCGTTTTATCTGGCAGCGGTGGCGATCGGCGGTTATGCCTGGGAAAAAGCAGGACGCATCTGGTACATCACCTTGCGCGATCGCCTGCGGTCACGAGCCAACTTCAGACGAGCCGCAACAGCGACGATCACCGTGGCAGGTGAGTTATATGGTGCAGACAGCCCAGAGCAGCAAGCGGTTCGCACGGCATGGGAACAGGTTGGTGTACTCCGGAGTGTTAGTCGGTGAGTTGCAGTCGCCGTTTGTTCTTACGCTCTAGTGGCATGATGCTATGGTCATCTGTAGGGCAGGTCTTGACCTCATTGGACGATGCGAAATGGTTTCCGCGACAGGATCATCAGCAGGAGAGTACACCCATGCAGATATCTATGGAGCGCAGCGGTGGGTTTACGGGCATTCCACTCGTGGTAACTGTAGACACGGTAACCCTATCTCCGGCTGAGGCGGAACACCTGCGCCAACTGGTCAATGCTGCTGATTTCTTTAGACTGCCAGAGGCGATCGCTGATACTCCCCAACCCGATCGCTTCCATTACCAGATCACGGTGCAGGATAATGGTCAACACCATACGGTATCGGTCAGCGAGTCAGCCATGCCTGCTGGCTTGCGTCCCCTGGTGCAGTGGTTGACCGCTGCTGCTCGTCGTCGTTAAGGATGGTCTAACGGGTGATCTGATGTACAATCCTGCTCTTGCCCCTGTCTTGGATTGGTTAGCGGTGTTTGGCTATCTGGCGATCGCCCTGATTGTCACCTGGCGTGTCATCAACACCACCAAGTCTGACTAAGAAAGATTAAGAAAACTACTGCTTTTGGTAGAACTACCCCAATAGGGGTGTATGACTCGCCCCTTTGCCGCTTAAACTCGAATTAGTGCTTCCCTCTTGTCCGCCCGCTCCCCGACTGGCGACGGTTTCAGTCTGGGTATCACCTCATTTGTTTCTTGTGGGTACATTTTATGGACACCGCCCAAGACCCATCCAGCTTGGCTAATAGTTATTTCCGCAAAGCCGACCACATGCGCTGGCATCGTGCGCTGAGTAAACAACACATCTTGCGATCGCAGCTTGGTTTTCACAATGATGTCACAGCGTCTCGACCTAAACCCTGCCAGGGATGTGTTCATTATCATGGCATTGCCTACGGTTACAGCAAAGCCAATCGTACGGTTTTAGTATGTGGCTACCATCCCTATGGTTGGCAGGGCGATGCATGTCCCGATTGGACGGATCTGCAATAGTCTTTTAGTGATTCCAATGATTGAGGAATCCCCATGACTCCAATACCACTGCCAACCCTTTAATGGGAGAATGGAGCGGTATTCAACCTGGGAAGAAGGAATCTGAGACATGCTGAAGCGACTTGCAGCAGTGCTTTTAATTGTGCTGAGTTTGAGCTTGCAGGGCTGTGTTTCAGTCGCCGCAAGTTTGGCAAGCTACGCCAACAATATCAATGGGTATCAGTTCTTGTATCCAAACGGATGGGTGCAGGTCAACGTTTCAGATGGTCCTGATGTCGTGTTTCACGACCTGATCGAGATGACCGAAAATGTCAGCGTTGTGATCAACCCCGTGCCCGATGGCAAAACACTGCAAGATTTGGGTAGCCCCAGCGAAGTGGGATACCGTCTCTCCAAAAATGCGATCGCCCCTCCTGATTCCGGTCGTCAAGCTGAGTTGATCAGTGCTGAGTCGCGAGATGTGGATGGCATCACCTACTATCTGCTGGAATACGCGGTTAAGTTAGCCAACAGCCAGGAACGCCACAATTACGCCAGCGTTGCTGTGCGCCGGGGGCAGCTCTTCACCTTAAATCTCTCCACCAGTGAGCGACGGTGGGCAAAGAAAGAACCCGTCTTCCGCTCGGTTGTGCAATCTTTCTCGGTCTACTAATCCAGATTCATGATTCTTTCCGCTCTCATCTACATCGTTGCCGTTTTAGGAGCAAACTACACAGCAACCTGGTTTATCCACTTTCCAGTGTTTGGGCAGGTTGCTGTCGGCACCTTTATCTTTGGACTCACCTTTACCCAGCGCGATCGCCTCCATGCCTATGGTCGGCGTTGGGTCTATGGCACGATTGCTGTCGCGGCGATCGCCAATGTTCTCATGAGTGCCTATCTAGAAGTACCCTTTCGCATCATTCTGGCAAGTTTCACCGCCATTTTGATTTCCGAAGGGGTAGACACCGAGATTTATCAGCACCTCTTGCAAAAACGCTGGTTGTTTCGAGTCGCTACCTCAAATGCGGTTAGCATTCCCCTTGACACGATGTTATTTGGGGTGATCGCCTTTTTGGGCGTGCTCTCGACCCGGGAAATCCTCTCGCTGTTTGTTGGTGAGATTATTGTCAAATACGCGATCGGTATTATCAGTGCTCTGTGGAAGGCGCGAGAAACAACCCCTGCCACCGAGACATCTAGCGATAATCCGTAAGTGCAGTCTGATACAAAACGCCGACGGCGGGTTTGAGAAATTTGAATCAATCCCTATCCAGCAGCGACCTATGGTGTTCCACAAAACGACGGATACCTTCCAGCAGGGAACTAAGACCCTGCCGGGGCATTACTACACCTCAGAGGCCATCTTTGCTGAGGAAGTCGAGCGGATCTTTTACCGTCGCTGGGTTTGTGTTGGTCGGGCTGAAGAATTGCCAGAACCGGGAGACTACATCACCCGACAAGTGGGCACCGAAAGCCTGATTCTCGTGCGAAACCGTTACGGAGCCATCCAGGCTTTCTACAACCTCTGTCGCCATCGGGGAGTGCGCCTCTGTAGCGATGCAACGGGACATGTCGCTGGCACGATTCGCTGCCCCTATCATGCCTGGGGCTACGCCTTAACCGGGGAATTGGTTGCAGCCCCGTTCATGAGCGAGGTGGAGGGGTTTGATGCGGAGGATTACGCTCTCAAAGCTGTGGCGATCGCCACCTGGGAGGGGTTTCTATTTGTCAACCTATCTGACTATCCAGAACCCTTTGAGCAAGCGTTTGCTCCCCTGCTCAATCGCTTCTCTCAATGGCAGATTCCCACTCTGCGGCGGGGCTACCGCATCGACTATCCCCTGCACGCCAACTGGAAAATCCTGGTGCAAAACTACTCCGAGTGTTATCACTGCCCTACCGTTCACCCGGCTCTCGTCAAGATGTCGCCTGCCAGTAGCAGTGCCAATGATCTCTACAAGGGGGCATTTCTTGGGGGGCCCATGGCGATCGCCCCTACTTACACCAGTCTCAGCACCAGCGGCAGGCGTACCCTTCCTGTAGTGGGTGAGGTGGCGGGCGATGACCTGCAACGCGCCTACTATTACTTCATCTTTCCGAATCTATTGCTCAGCTTGCAGCCCGATTTCGTCATGGCTCACCGTCTGGAACCCCAGTCTCCTGACCGGACAACGATTATTTGCGAATGGCTGTTTACCCCGGACGCGATCGCCCAACCAGACTTTGACCCCAGCGACATCGTCCACTTTTGGGACACCGTAAATCGCGAAGATTGGCAACTCTGTGAGTCAATGCAGTTGGGGGTTCGCTCTCGCGCTTACGTCCCCGGTCACTACTCGCCACAAGAGAGTTTACTGCCAGAGATTGACCGAGAAGTGTTAAAAGCACTGGGACATTTAGATGATACTGATTTACCCTTGATACACTAGTAGCATTAGGAGAGCTACGGGGCGATCGCCCCCAACTGTCCTACTTGTCCTGCGGTTGTCATTCTCCATTGGCGTTCATGACTTTAGCAAACCTGGATATTATCAGCATTCCTCAACCTTTAGCCTCGTTTTTGCCTTCGATCCCTCTAGATGGCTTGCTTTCAACTCAGGGCATCATGGTGATGCTGCTGGTTGCCTACGCGGGGGCAATGTGGATGTTTCTCACCAGTGCTCCCAAGGTTCACACTGTGATGGTGTCTGACCTTGAGATTGCTAGAGATTTCTATGAAGGGATGCTCGACCTGCCCGTAGCCGATGTGCCGTTGCACTATTACTACGATTACGAGCAAACCCTGGGCACGGTTGGGGCTGACCCGCTCTACATGTCATCCGCCAACTTTGGACGCGCCACGGCTCAACGCTCGAATGCGTCGGATGGGCTGTGGTATCAACTCAAGAAAAACACTCAACTGCACGTTATTTCAGGGGCGAGCCTGGGAGACAAAAACCGTCAACGCCATGTTTGCTTTGATCACGACTGCCTGGAACAGGTGTTGATGCGGGTTCAAACTCGTGGTGTCAGACACAAAATTCGCCGCAACAAACCCCTCAATTTTCTGGTAAAAGACTTTGACGGTCGCGTTATTGAAATGGCTGAAGTCGATAGCTAACTGCAAATCTCTGATTGAAAAACCCCCCATGGCTTGAGCCATCGGGGGTTTTTAAGTGGCTTAGGGCTTACGCACTTGACGCCTAAAACTTTGATTCCCCCTAGCTTCCCTTAGAAGGGAGCATTTCGGAAGCCCTTTCTAAGAGAGTTTGGGGGATCTAACTAACGTGAATTCGGGATAAGGATTTTGGCGGTTGAAACCGCTGCTATCGGAGCAAAACCGACCTGCGTCGGTTCGTCAAATCCTGCATTTTCCGGAGTCCGCGTCGGCGGACTTTGTTCTAGTAGCCGCGAATTCATTCGCCGGACTCTTAAACCGACGTTAACTGCGTAAGTCCTGTGGCTATACCTGATGACCACTAGTGTTGCGAACACAAAGTTCTGCAATGTAAGGGGGTTTGGGGGCTTCGCCCCCAAGAAGGGGTGGAACCCCTTCACCCCTTTCAAAACTTATTTTTGCTGTACTAGTGATGACTACTGGCGAACGCGATAGCTACTAACGATCGCCTCTGCATCAGGTTGGTAATCTTGATAGGCTTTGTTGATGCCAAACAAGTTCAGAATAAAGATGTTGTCGCCTCGTTGTTCGACAAAACTAACAGCATCCAGTTCATTGCCCTGCTGATCAGTACCAACCCAATCAACCCGAACGCTGCCGTCGGGTTGTTCTTCAGAGCCTTGCCAGGTGACTTGCTCCAACCGCTTTTCGTATTCTGTTTTTAGGGCTTCCTCAAGTTGAGTGTTGTTGAGTTGATTACCCTGAGCCGAGCCAAAGTCTACCGAGCCACCAAAGCCCTGATCCCCAGATACAAAGGCAACGCCGCTGCCAGTGTCCTGATGGGTGTAGCCTTCAGGGAAGGAAATTTCAAATAAGCCATCCTTTTCGCGGTAGGTTTCAGCTGTTTCAGCGGCAGCAGGAGCCTCAGGGGATGCCTCAGGAGATGCTTCAGCGGCGGGGCTAGGAGATGCCGCGATCGATGCTTCAGGAGCCGGAGAAGCTGGAGAAGCTGCCGTTGTCGGAGTAGGGGGTTTTTCGGCAGTCTGACTACCACAGGCGGAAATGGTTAAGGTCGCAATCAGAAGAAGCGACGTTAGAAGAGATGATTTTTTCATTAGCAGGTTCTTGTGAACGCTTTAATTGAAGGTGTAGAGAAGCGATTGCAATTAGGATGCCCCAAAAATCACTACATCGATCTATGCAATCGTTACGTAAACAATCCGCAGAGTTTTTGTAGAAATTTGCTCAAACCTGTCAGGTTTCGCCGAAGCCGTAAAAAACCAACAAATCCCGAACAAGAGATGCCAAAATGATGAAGGTGATTTGTTAAGCAATTGTATTATTCCGTGACTTCTCAACCATCCCTGCCCCTGCGTCAACCCAATCGTGCCTCCAGGATTCAAGGCATTTTGGCTGATAGTTTGACTGTTTTTTGGGGAGATTGGCTCGACCTGCGAGTTCGCATTCTTCAAGTGGCTGCCTCCGGTTTAGTGTCCCCGCTGATTTATATTCTGGCATTTGGCTTAGGGTTGGGCAGTGCCCTGGATGCTGTTGCTCAACCTGCTGCGGGTGAGAATTACTTGCAGTTCATCTTACCGGGGATGGTGGCTCTGTCCTCCATGACGATCAGCTTTGGGGGCACCACATTTTCCATTTGTGGAGAGCGGCTCTACACCAAAACCTTTGAGGAGATTTTGCTGCTGCCCGTTCACCCCCTGGCACTGTTTTTGGGCAAGATGTTGGCGGGTGTGGTGCGGGGGTTGATGACCTCTGCCTCGGTTATTTTAGTGGCGGTGTTATTTACGGGTCAATTTTGGAGCTTTTTGAATCCGCTCTTTCTACTGATCCTGGTATTGAACTGCTCGGTGTTTGCCGGATTGGGTGTGATTGTGGGGCTGAATGTCAAATCGCTAGAAGGGGTTGGGTTGCTCAACAACTTTTTGATTGTGCCGATGTCATTTTTAGGCGCAACCTTTTTTGATCCCCAAACCTTACCGCTCGTGCTCAAGGGAATTGTCTACATCCTGCCGCTTACCTACAGCAGTTTAGGGCTACGGGCAGCTGCCTATCTACCCGTCTCTCAATTTCCCTGGTACAGCATTCCTATCTTGTTGACGATCGCGATCGCCCTTTCTGCGGTAGGTGCCTATCAGTTTGCTCACCAGCAGGATTAGGTATATGGTCAGTGGGTAATGGTTAATGGTCAATGGTCAATGGTCAATGGTCAATGGTCAATGGTTAATGGTCAATGGTTAGGGGTCAAGAGTTAATAGTTAATGGTCAATAGTTGATGGTCTGTAGTTCAACATTGTGGGGCGTGACAATTAAATATCTGATGTAATGACGATTGACGATTGACGATTAACGACTGACGATTGACGATTAACCACTGACGATTGACGATTAACGACTGACGATTAACCACTGACGACTGACGATTGACCACCGACAATCATCAATTGACCATTACCCGCTATCCTTCTCTTTTCTCTCTTCGTTCTTCATTCTTCTCTTTTCGTTCTTCATTTTTCTTTCCTCCTATGTCGTCTGACGAATTGCGTGCTGCTCGCCTCGAAAAAGTAAATCAACTTAAGCAACTGGGCTTCAATCCCTACGCCTACAAATGGGATGTGACTCACCATGCAGCGGAGTTGCAAGAAAAGTATGCTGACCTCGCCAATGGGGAAGAGGTTGAGATTGAAGTGGCGATCGCCGGACGGGTTATGAATCGCCGCGTGTTTGGCAAACTGGCTTTCTTTACGCTGCAAGATGAAACTGGGGTGATTCAGCTCTATCTGGATAAGAAAAAAATCCAGGAAAGCATGGCGGAGACTGATTCCGATGCCTTTGAGCATCTGAAGCAACTCACCGATGCGGGTGATATTTTAGGGGTCAAGGGGTCGATTCGCCGTACGGAAAAGGGCGAACTGTCAGTCTACGTGGCTGAATACGCCGTGCTGACTAAGTCGTTGTTGCCGCTGCCCGACAAGTGGCATGGCTTGACAGATGTAGAGAAACGCTATCGGCAACGATATGTCGATTTAATCGTCAACCCAGAAGTACGGGAAACCTTCCGGCGACGAGCACTGATCACAGCAGCGATTCGCCGTTACCTGAATCAGCAGGGCTTTATTGAGATTGAAACTCCCGTGTTGATGACAGAAGCAGGGGGAGCAGAGGCGCGTCCCTTTATCACTTATCACAACACGTTGGAGATGGAGCTATATCTGCGGATTGCCACCGAGCTTCACCTGAAACGGTTGATTGTGGGCGGCTTTGAGAAAGTGTTTGAAATGGGACGGATCTTCCGGAATGAG
This sequence comes from Oscillatoria sp. FACHB-1407, assembly GCF_014697545.1. GTDB lineage: Bacteria > Cyanobacteriota > Cyanobacteriia > Elainellales > Elainellaceae > FACHB-1407. Next base: position 157,095 of record NZ_JACJSA010000006.1, read on the forward strand.
GGGATCTCAACTCGCCATAACCCTGAATTCACCACGATTGAGCTATATCAAGCCTATGCTGATTATGACGACATGATGGCATTAACCGAAGCCATTATTGTCTATGCGGCTCAAGAGGTGTTGGGGACACTCAAGATTACCTATCAGGGGCAGGATGTGGATCTCACCCCACCCTGGCGACGGGTGACGATGCACGACTTGGTACAGGAAAAGACTGGGATTGACTTCACTCAATTTGATACGGTAAATGCGGCTAAAGCAGCGGCGGCAACCGCAGGCATTGATGCGAAGGACTGCGAAAGTGTAGGGCATGTGCTGAACGAAGCCTTTGAACAAAAGGTTGAGGAAACGCTGATTCAGCCGACGTTTGTGATCGATTACCCGGTTGAAATTTCACCGCTAGCCAAGCCCCACCGCAGTAAGCCCGGATTGGTGGAGCGATTTGAGCTGTTTATGGTGGGACGTGAAACCGCCAATAGCTTCTCGGAGTTGACCGACCCCATTGACCAGCGAGAACGCTTCGAGTTGCAAGCGGCGCGTAAGGCAGCAGGTGATTTAGAAGCTCCGGGAGTCGATGAGGACTTCTTAACGGCTCTGGAATATGGGATGCCGCCCACTGGAGGGATGGGCATGGGAATCGATCGCCTCGTGATGCTGTTGACGGATTCTGCCAGCATCCGCGATGTGATTGCCTTCCCGTTGCTTAAACCCGAAGTTTAATCGGGACAATCTGCCAACGGCGATGTCCCAGCCGTAATGTGTAGCGATCGCCCCAACCTCGCGCTAGGATTCCAGTGGAGTTGTGGGGCGTGTCTATGTTTGAGAATTTTTTTGTTGCACACCCGTCCTCGGATCTGCAAATTGACCCGATTCGCCCCCGCAAAGGCATGATTATCGGGGCAGGTCAGGTGGGGATGGCGTGTGCTTACTCGATGCTGATTCAGAACACGCTGGACGAGATGGTGTTGGTGGATGTCGCCAAAGATAAGCTCGAAGGCGAAGTGATGGATCTGGTGCATGGCTTGCCGTTTGTTGAGCCGACTGCTGTGAGAGGAGGGGCGATCGCCGATGGAGCGGGAGCCGATATCGTGGTTGTCACCGCTGGAGTTGGGCAAAAACCGGGAGAAAGTCGCTTGAGTCTGGTGCAGCGCAACGTCGAGTTGCTCAAAAAGTTGATCCCTGAGATTGTGCAGCATTGCCCAAACGCCATCCTATTGATGGTCAGCAATCCGGTAGACATTCTCACCTATGCGGCATTGAAGCTATCCAACCTGCCCTCGTCACGGGTGATCGGGTCGGGCACCGTGTTGGACACAGCCCGGTTTCGCTATCTGCTGGCGCAGAAATTGCAGATTGACCCCCGCAGTTTGCACGCCTATGTGATTGGCGAGCATGGCGACAGTGAAGTACCTGTCTGGAGTCGTTTGAATGTGGCGGGCACTCCCCTGTATGAGGCAGCTACAGAGGAGAATCCAGATGCAGACCAGGCTGCCCTGCAAGAGGTGTTTGTGCAGGTTAAAAACGCTGCCTATGAGATTATTCAACGGAAGGGCTACACCAGCTACGCGATCGGGTTGGCGGTGACGCAGATTGTGCAAGCCATCCTCCGCAATCAGAATCGCGTATTGACGGTGAGCAGTTTGATGAATGGTGTGAATGGCTTGCAGGATGTCTGTTTGAGCTTACCGTCGGTGGTCAATCGTCAGGGGGTGACGCGCGTGTTGAAAACGAGTTTGAGCGATCGCGAACACGCTCAGTTGCAGCAGTCAGCGCAGACGTTGAAACAGGTGATTGAGCAGCTTGATCTGTGAGGGAGTGGGGAGTGGGGAGTAGGGAGTGGGGTGTTACTGAACCCTCAGCACTTGGCACTTAGCACTTGGCACTTAGCACTTAGCACCATTGACCACTAACTCCCACCATCAGTTAACTGCAACTCCCTTCCCTCTTCCTTCTTCCTTCTTCTTTTTTCCTTCTTCTCCCTTCTCTCATCCCTCAACTCAGAGTCCAAAATGCTATAGTCAACTCAATTGCTGTAAAGCGATTTCTCAATTGCAAGACATATCACTATGAGACGTAGACCAAAAGCACCTCCCCGATCGCCTTCAAGACCTCCTCTAGATCGGGATGTAGAGCGTCCCTCTAACGGTGGAGGGCGATCGCCCCTAAGTTCGGCATTTAATTATGTCAACATTGCCATTATTGCGGCCGTGTTTATTTTGGGCATTGGTATTGGGATTGCTTTTAGTTCAACGGCTAGCTTTAGCCCTGAGAATGTGGCATCCCGTGAGGTGATTGACCGCAGTGCCCCTAACCCTGAGTTGTGTCAGCAGTTTGGAGCCAGTGCGATCACGATGGATATGCGGGCGTTTGTCACCTTGAACCCGTTTAGTGTGTATGTGTCTCAACCACGGATGGAACCGGGTTGCGTCCTGCGGAATACGAACTGGGCGGTGTTGGAGCGTAAGAACCTGATTAACCAGCAACAAGTGAACCAGTGTCGGCAACGGATGAATACGTTTGCGTTTACGGGAGATATTGAGGTGGGTACGGGCAATCCGAAGGTAGATTGTGTGTACCAGAATGATGCGGCTCAAAACCTGTTCTTGAATCAACCTGGGTTTGGTGCGTCTCCTCCTGAAACCGATCGCTTCTAAGGTCGAGTTAGTTTGGCTAACAATCTAAGATTTTGAATTCAGAAAGGCGAAGTTGATTCGCCTTTTTTGTTGTTTAATGGTCTCCTGCGATCGCCCCTATCAATGACAAACACGCGATCGCCCTCATCCATGAAGATCTCCGACTTTTTCAAAAAGTCGGAGATCTGTTTGCTCTTAGCTAATATCTGCGGTTGTTCACTCAACAGGTAAATCGCGTAGGTAATAGAAGCGATCGCGCCCATCATTGCCTTTTCTTCGCCCTAAATAGCCTGTAAGAGGAGAGGACAGTTCAACCAAAATCTCACTTAGTTCTTCTCGATTTAAGGACTGAGGTGGATTGTCAAAACCATAAACTGCATGAAGTTGGTCAAGATCCACATCGTCATAATGCGAGTTATCTAGGAGACGTTTCACAAGTTGAACAACATGAGATCTTAGTTTCGCTGCTTGGATACTTCGCTCAATAAACTTTTCGACCTCATCATCGGCTTGACCACCGACGAGACAGGCTTTGAGCTTGAATAGGTCAATCGGGTAGTCGTGATGAAGCTTAACGAGTTTTTCAAGGGTTGAAGGGTTGATGATTGCCATACCGTGTTTTTTAGCTGCTTCTTTTAATTGTTCGGTGGGTTCACCAGGGCCGATGATTACTTTTGCAGATTTGTTGAAAGTTTCTTTGTCTTCAAGACGGATTGTTCCAAGATTTAAGAGTTGAACAGCTGTATCGTTTGGAATCTTTCTACCTGCTTTACATTCACCAACTAAAGAGTAAGGCTTTGAACAGAATAAATCTAACCCTCCTGCACCACCTTTGTGGGATTCATCAACAGTAAAGCCCAAAAATATAAGACTGTCGCGCACTATATTTTCAAAATCTGTTCCTGCTTGATAGCTACTTTTACCAGTATCTTGCTCCTTACTACGATTACCTAAATCTGTAATAGTTCCAATCCAAGCCAATTCTGAATTTATTTTCTTATGTGAATCAGCAAAGCCTAAAAATGACTTAATGTCATCTTCTAATTCTTTAGCTGATGGATAAGAGTGACCCATTTTAGAGAGTTCTTCCTGTAAATTCTCTAATTCAGGATATGGAGATGGTTTAAGCTCAAGAATTTTTTGCTTGCATTGAGCAAAGGTTTTCTCATCTAAAACGGGTGAGATCCTAGTTACAGAAATAGGATTTTGCATAATAGCAAACTGTCCTTTCTGTTTAAGTAAAACCTCAACTATTGGCTGTAGTTTATAGACACGTAAATGAACTAGAAATATTCGCTGTTGTTGAGATAACAGTGCTTTCAAAGCTTCTACAGTCCAAACGGTCATTTTGGACAGAGTTGATAGTGAAGCAGTATTGTCAATAATTTGGCAAGATTCACATTCTGCCCATGCGTGAACTGTTTTCTTTGGTGTACTTAGATCTATACTTACAGACTTATCTGAAGCAATCAAACTTGAATGATACCAATCTTTAATTGATAAATTTACATCAACTTCTGATGGACATAAAGCAAATGTTCGTCCAGCTTTAATAAACATCTTGGAGCTACAGACTATTGTTCTCCCTTCAATAAGAGCATTAATTTCAATTGAAGGTAGACTGAGAGCAGTTGAAATTAGAACTGAATTATCCTGCAATATCACCTTGTTGTTCCTTTAGTTGCCTCTCTAAGAGATACTTAGCTCGAACTAGCTGAATTTCGTCATAGGTATAGCTGTCACTCAAATGTTCGCGGATACTCCTCAAAGAAGAGATATTACTAGTTTTTTCGATCGCCTTTCTAATTTGAACTTGTCGCCTTACGGGTACTAATAAATCTAGATTAATTGCCTGATTCATTTCAATCATTTCGACAAAATGGCGAGTGATTGTACTACGACTAAGGCGACGTTTTTGAGCAATCCTTCCAAGAGTTGAACCTTGCTGATGTAACTCAAATGTAGCGAGTTGAGTTTTAGATAGCTGAGATAAATCTGGCTTTGTATCTTCCGGAGTAGCAACTGTTTGTTCTACTAAATCAGCGACATCCTCGGAAGAAGTTTCAGAAGAGGGTTCAGATACAGCTTCTAAAGTTTTGATTACGGCATCTTCATCAGTTGCTTCATCAGGAATTTGCCCTGAGGGATCGCTAAGAATCTCTCGAATCAGTGGGTTATCGAGAATAAGACGATTTTGATCAATAAATTGATAGAACTGCTCTTCCTTAAAGCCATAATTTTCTAGTTCTCTAGAAATAGTCCTTAATGCAATTAAAGGTCTAACTTCTTCTTCCTTTAAAAGAATCCACTCACCACCCATCTCCTTAAGAAGTTTTTGAAGCTCTTTATAGGCATCCCAATTCTCATCAATTGTTTTTGAACGTATTAAACAACCACGAGTGATATTGAATGTTTGGTACTGCGTGAGACGTCTTAAACCTGCACTCACTGTTTTGCCATGAGCATCTTGCAACACAGAAACTCCAATCTTGACATCCTGGTTGTTCTCCTTACCAAGAACCTTAAACTTGATAAATCCCTTATTTTCAGATTTAGGTACTACTTCCTTATCTAAATCCTCAATAGTTACATTTTCCAGAGTTTGGTTCTTTAGGTAGCTGAATGCAAAGGTAAGTGCATTTGTAATCTTTTCGTTGTCTTCGAGAAAATCTTCAATGCTCTCTTCAGTTTCTTGGTAAATTCGCTCGATTTTCTCTCCTACGTCAATACTTGTTCCAAAATTATCTGCACACCAACGTAGGACTTCTCTAATCGTTGCTCCTGAACCAATCTCTTTGAGGTGCTTCTCATCAAACGGATAAACTTTATGGGGAGGAGTCAAACCATACCTAGCATAAAAATCTTCCAACCAGCCAGACACTAACTCAATTGTCTCCTCAGACTTCAGAGTATTTAGTTCAATAGTTTCTTGAGCAATACGATCTTCAACAGCATTAGCTCCAGAAAGAGTTCTTACCTCAGTAGTGAAAGTACTTTGGTACATTGAGGTAACAATTAGTCCTTTCTTTAAGTTGTTGTATAAATCCTTCGCCAGATTAGCAACTATCTGTGCTCTTGTATAACCTGCGTTATAACAATCATCTTCATCACCAAACTCTGCTCCATCTAGCTCATCAAAGCAGATTACTGGAGTCATATAGTGACCCACTAAATTTAAAGTTTCGTATGCATTGTCAAACGCTGAAACTTCCTTGTCCTCACGAGTAGAGTTAGGCAAATTCATCACTTCAGCCTGAGCTTGTGTTAGTTCTCTTCCGGCTAACCAATTAATTGCAAAAGGAGCATGGGTTGGTGAAAGAGTCCATACAAGAGCTTGAATAATATTAGGATCGCTAACATCCACTTTAAGCAAAATCTTCTCAGTAAGTTGGTTTGTAATTTTAGGGTTTTTAGCTAAAATTCTGTGAAATTGGTTGACCAATTGTTGAGGAGTAAAATCTTTTTGTAGAGCTTGTTTTACTAATGCAGTGGCAATCTCCTGACACTGCATCACGCCATAAGCTCCTCGTTTTCTTAAACTGGCTGCTAACCCTTGTAAAAACTGTTGTTTAATATGGCTGAGATTTCCATATTCACACATATAGACAAACAATCCACCTCCTTGTTCTTGTACATGATGACGGATTCGACTTAAAACATGGCTTTTCCCAATACCTTTAGGTGCAAGGAGAGCTACTCCAAAGGTTGAAAGATTACCAGACTTCATCTTTTCTATGATTTCAATTATTCTGTTAGACGCATGAGCGTGTAATAACGGAACGTCAGGAAACTCTTCTCCCCAAACTTGTTGAGACTTTACAACCAATCGTCCATCAAATGGATTATTGCTTTTGATTATTTCGTTGATTTCCTCTAGGGAAGACTGCACAGACATAGATACCTCTAGGTTGAAAGTTTAGGGAGAAAGATGAAGGAAGTTAGGTTATGCACTCATCCGTTTAGCATAACAACGTAACTTTCCTAACTTTGTTGTAATTGAATCTTCGATCTTGTCTGGAGCACTGTCTTCAATACTCCCCTCTAATAACTGAAAAACATCATTAGTTTGTAGTTCTAACATCCATTCATTGAAATTAGAGCGAGAAACCCGATCGCCAATTTCACGACGAATCCGATAGATAGGCACTAGATTGTCTAGGTTGTAATCTTTGTTCAAGCGATTATAGGTTTCCAGTGCAACTGTCTTAAACGCTTCATAAGACTCGATCGCCCCAGATGCTTTCTTGCCGTTGCCATTCGTTTCAGCTTTGCCGAGGGTTCCATCCATTTCGCGTATCCACTTTAAGAGTGCATTTGCTGTTTTCGCTCCAACATTTGAGGCAAAAGTAAATTCAGCGTTACTCAAGTTCTTCCCTAATAAGTTGGCTCCCTGATCCGTCAAAGAAACTGTGGCTTTAGTCGTGGCGATCGCCCCATCCTTCTCTAACTGATCCAACAGAGGCTTGTAATCACTGCTTTTTTGTCCTTTTGGAACAATTCGCTTTGTCAGATCTCCTTGCTTTACCTCCCTGCCAACGCCTCCCAGATCCCAGAGGGCAAGCAAAACACGAGTTGTATTGCTCAATTGAGTTGGACTGGTCTTTGTTTTGGTGGTTGCCATAATGAATTGCTCAAATAAGGAATAAGGCTTAACGTAATTTCCTTTAGGAGAGTACCCACAGATTTCGACAGAATCTCAGATGTCTCTGTGGAATTACTAACAGTTTTTATGTGCACCCTTACTTAGTTATGCAACCTAAAATCCTTATAGAACAAGGCTTTACAAATAATTGATACTTGCTGTGACTCACTTTTTCAAAACTTCGTAAACCTCTTCATTTTTAGTTGAAATACATCAATAGTTTTTGATGCAAATTCTTGGTATTTCACCCTATATACTCTTGCAGAATTACAACTGGTGATTGAGAAAACTCTATAGATGCAACTACACTTCTTGTGTGTTCTGGCAGTCCGCACATAGCCCGCAATTGATTTGCGATGGTTGTTATAAGCAGTGCAAAATCTGAGCTTCAAGGGAAGCCTTGCCGTGAGCCTCAGTTACAAGCCAACCTCCAAACGCAAACTGGCAAAATTTGAACCGTTATAGATTCGGCTCCTTCACATATAAGCTTTGTTTAAGCAAAAGCTAGAAAGATATAAGCATTAGCTGCAATCATTCAAACGAGAGTAACTCACGTTCAAACAAGTATAAGTTTCGTTTAAGCAAAAGCTAGAAAGATATAAGCATTAGCTGCAATCGTTCAAACGAGAGTAACTCTCGTTCAAACAAGTATAAGTTTCGTTTAAGCAAAAGCTAGAAAGATATAAGCATTAGCTGCAATCGTTCAAACGAAAGTAACTCTCGTTCAAACTTACCTAACGTTTATTGCAATTTTTGCAATCATCGGTTCAACTAACCTATCTCAACACAGATATAGCTTTGGTCAGAAAGCTTAAGGCAAAGACAATGGTTCAAACCCTGATGCTGGGGAAGCTGCCTGACTCGCCTCCGCCACATTGAATGTGGCTACGGCTAGAGAAACACCATCTGATTTTTATCTGATCTCAGTAATAATTACTAAACTTTGAGAGCAGTTATTAAGATGGCTTCAAAACTTGCTAGTTTTTCCTCAGGTCAGTCTCTAAATTCTCTGGATAGAGTGTTTTTGTAAACCCAATTCAGGGATCTACTGAGTCATGCCAAGACGTAAAAGAAACTCTGCGCCATTACAACGGACTAAACGTCGCCTTGAGAGTATTTTGTCCATTCATCCCAATCTTGATTTAGGCGGTGGACTTACGACTGAAGCTTACGCTGCTACCATCAACGATCTGGAAATCAAGCTAGCGGCTTACAACACCGCGCTTTCTGCGATTGACAAACTCGCTGATGATGTCAAAGCGGCCGAGCAAACCGCGACAGAAATGTCAGAAAAAATGCTGCTCGGCATTGGCAGTCGCTACGGCAAAACTAGCCAGGAATATGAAATGGCAGGAGGGGCACGCCGCCGCAGCAGACGCCGCTCTATCAGACATACGGCAACGACTGCGACAACAACTAATGCTGTATCAACACCCTCAACCAACGGTTTCGCTGCCAGTGGTTTCACGTCGAATGGCACCTCTGTAACTGCATCTTATGGTTAAAAATGTGGATTGGATAACCTGAAGATTTGTAAGCTCTGTAGGGACATGGCATGCCATGTCCCTACTTAGTAAATTGAACTTTAATAAATTTGCAGCCCTCTAAGTTGATGGAGTGAATTAAGGCTGAGTGGTCGGATCTCGACTATGCTCACCCCTGCTATAACGGAAGTTTGAGCATTGAGCGAAGTCGAAATGCGTTTTACAAGCCGTTATGTCTCTTAGAAATTTTTAACCACAGGACTTATGCAGTTAGATCTCTCAAACCCCATTAGAAAAGGGGCTTCCGGAATTTCCCCCTCTCAAGGGGCTAGGGGGGATCAAAGTTTTAGGCTTCAAGTGCGTAAGTTCTAAATCATTTGAAAATCTTGTGAAGCCCTAGTAAAAATACCGAACTATTTCAAACCCCATGTTAGTCTCTATACAAATTACATCTTTAACAGCAGTATCAAGATTTAACGCGATTCAATCTAACATTTGGGGTGATTAAAGATGGCAACGACAAGTCAAATGAACAATAGTTTGAGGTCGGCGCGTAACATAGGCAATTTGACAAATAGCCGTCGAATCCAAAGAAGTTTACTAAGTCCATCTGACTCTCAAGATTACTTTCGATTTAATGTCTCTAGTCAAAGCAATTTGACGCTTTCCCTAACGAATTTAAGGGCAAATGCAGATGTTTTTTTATTGGATTCAAGGGGTCGCCTGATAAAGGCTTCTACTAAAGGTGGAACACGCTCTGAACTGATCCAAACCATCTTAAATGCAGACACTTATTTTGTCAGAATCCTTCGTCGTAGTGGAACAACCCGCTATACACTTCAACTTAACTCTGCGGTTCTTGCTCCAAGCCCTAACCCAAATCCTACGCCAAGTCCTAGTCCTACACAGAATCCTACGCCAAGCCCAAGCCCAAGCCCAACATCAGCTTCTCAGAGAACGCAGGAATGGATTAGACAAATTCCTACAGATAACCCTGCTGCGGCAACGGCTGCTTTTAACTACTCGGGTGGGTTAGCCATTGACTCGTTTGGTAATACCTTTGTCAGCGGTTACTCTAACAGCCCGATCGCTGGAGGAAACCAAGCTGGTTTCGATGATGCCTGGTTCGCGAAGTATGACAATACCGGAAATCAACAATGGATTAGGCGTATTGCAACTAATACTAACGATTACATTCGAGGATTAAGCACAGATCCTGCTGGCAATATTTACCTGGCTGGATTGACGCTGCACAGTAGTTCTACAGGATCAGCTGGTTTTATCGCTAAATACGACACCAATGGTAATCAACTTTGGATTGATAACTCGTTGAGATCAAATACTCTAGGTGATATTCCTGAGGTCAGCGATATCGCGATCGATCGCTCTGGTAACTTATATATTACAGGAGTGACCGCTGGCTCTTTAGGAGGTACAAATCCTAGGAATTTTACGTTTGATGCTTGGGTAGCTAAATACGACAGCAATGGCAGCCGTCTTTGGATTCGTCAACTTGGTACGGCTGAATCTGAATCATCAACTAGTATTGCCGTAGATAGTTTGGGTAATGCTTATATTGGCGGCACAACGTCTGGCGTTCTAGGTACGTCCAACGCAGGTGGTTCAGGAGATGCCTGGTTTGCCAAATATGACACAAACGGCAGTTTGCAGTGGGTTCGCCAATTTGGAACTTCTGGAATTGGTAATGAAGCAGTCAGCGGTATTACTGTTGATAGTTCAGACAATGTTTATTTAACTGGCGATACGGCAGGTGCTCCTGGGCAACTCTGGGCTGAGAACAAACCATGGCTAGTTAAATACAATGCCAATGGTGATCGCTTGTGGTCTACTCAGTTTGGAACCTTTCTCACTGATTCTTCTGATATAGCTGTTGATGGAGGCAACAATATCTATACAGTAGGTAGAACTCAAAATGCTTTTGGTTCTTCGTCTGGTGGTTGGAATGCTTACTTTGCCAAGTTTGACAGCAATGGCGTTAATCAATGGGGCGAGATTTTAAGCACATCCTCAGAGGATCGGACAAGTGCTATAGCCCTTGATAGCTCGAACAACATTTATATGTCTGGTATCACAGGTGGTTCACTTGGTAGAACGAATCCACGTGAACCCGTTTGGGATGTTTGGGTTGCTAAGTACCGTCAGTAACGACTACGCCAAAATCTGCGTTGATGCGAGCCTTCCCGTAGGATAATTTGAGGGTTCAAAACGTTGTCAGTGGTTCTCATGGATTATCGGGAAGCGGGTGTAGATGTCGTTGCGGGGCGCAATTTTGTCCAGCAGATCCGCCAGTTAGTTGAAAGCACTCGTCGCCCAGAAGTCTTGGGCGGTTTGGGGGGCTTTAGTGGGTTGTTTCAACTGCCAACGGGCTATCAAGAACCCGTGTTAGTCTCCGGCACCGATGGCGTGGGAACCAAACTCAAACTGGCGCACCAGTGCGATCGCCACGATACGGTTGGGGTGGATCTGGTGGCAATGTGCGTCAATGACGTTCTTACCTGTGGAGCGGAGCCACTGTTTTTTCTTGATTACCTGGCGACAGGCAAATTAAACCCAGAGCAACTGACGCAGGTGGTGTCAGGCATCAGCGAGGGATGTCGCTTAGCAGGATGCGCTCTGTTGGGGGGTGAAACCGCTGAGATGCCGGGGTTTTATCAACCGGGAGAATATGACCTGGCAGGTTTTTGTGTCGGCATTGTGGAGAAGAGCCAGATCTTAGATGGGTCGCAGGTACAAGTGGGAGATGTGGCGATCGCCCTCGCCAGTCAGGGCATCCACAGCAACGGCTTTAGTCTGGTTCGCAAAATTGTGGAAGTGAGTCAAACCCAACTCGACCAACCCGTGCCCTGGCAGGAGGGACAGTCGTTTGCTGATGCTTTGCTTACTCCGACGCGCATCTACGTCAAGCCTGTGTTAGCCGCTCGACGGGAGGGGCTAGCCATTCACGGGATGGCACACATCACCGGAGGGGGTTTGCCCGAAAACCTGCCGCGTTGTCTGGGCGAGGGGCAATCGATTCGGGTCAATCCTCAAAGCTGGTCGATTCCCCCTATCTTTGAATGGTTAGCCACGACAGGGAATGTCGCCACTCCTGAGATGTTTAACACCTTCAATATGGGGGTTGGGTTTGTGCTGTTAGTGCCTCCCCATGAGGCGGAGCAAGTCATTCGCTGGTTTGAGTCGCAGGGGTTACCTGCCTGGGCGATCGGTGAGGTCATTGCCGGGTCGGGGGAACTCGTTTTTCAATAATCTTTCCTCACACTTTCTAAATCCAAAACTCTCGGACTTCACAGAATCCTTTTATGAAGTTCAGGTCAACCTGGGCACAATAGAAGCAAGTCATCCAGTTGGATAATCATTTATCATGCCTGCCACTTGATCGCAGTGCCCTGTTATGAGGAACCCAAGAGATAGCGAGTTAGAGCTTCTGAGGATTACGACAGCGGATAATGTCTTAGAACAACTTCCGTCAGAGGCAAGATTGTGGTTTGAAGGCTTGCCCTGGTATCAACGCCGCTATGTTCTATCGCTGTGTCATCTGATGTGTGTCGCTCCTCCCGAAGTGCAGGCTGAATTTTTGGACGAATATACCGCAGATGGGATTGTGTCTCGCAAACTCGAAGATCACGAGGCACGGCAACGAGTCCAGCAACTTTTACAAGGCTTTAATATTCACGTTGAGTTAACTGAAGTAGTTTTACGGAGTTACATTCGCCAGTTTTACATTCACTCTGCTCAAGATGCTCGCCGACAACCGGATCTATATCTCGAATCAGCACTCAAGTTGGTATTTAGCAACGAAGAACGGAGTAACGTCTTCAACTACATTTCAGGATTTGAACTGCTCAAAATGATGTTTCGGATGAGTTGGCTACAACACGAGCGACTCTATCGACTGCAACGCAATCAGGAAGAATTTATTACAACTTACATTAAACCGATCCAATACGCCCATCGGATCAACCACATCATCGTTCCTAAGGATGAGGGCATCTTTTTCGCAAAACGTAGTTACTTTGTACAAGAACCAGCCATTTCAGACCGTAAATTGGTGGAATTAGTGATGGCGACGTTTACGACGGATGTCACCTCTAATTTTGGGTTTTCGATTATTCGTCATCCACATTCCATGGTGTTTGATGCAGATTACATCTACAAACCCGAACAAGAATTGATTTTTAGATAAGCTTTTGACTCGTTACAATACGGTCGGGTCAGTTTTACTGACTGAAACGACTATGGTTGTGTTTTGGAGTTATGCGATCGCCCCATCTTCGTCGTTCTGGCAAACCCCGCGCTCAGCGCAAACGGGTTGGGTGTGTCAGACGAATCTTTTCCCTGGTGCAGGTTCTATTGCTCGTGTTTGCGATCGCCGTTGCTTACTGGCAACTTGAGGGATATCTCAGACAACCCCAGGCAATTTTGGTGTTAGGGGGTGCAACCGAGCGGGAAGTCTATGCTGCCCAGTTTGCTCAAGAGCATCCTGAGTTACCTATTTGGATTTCATCAGGCAGCAACCCGGAATATACCGAATGGGTATTTGGTGAGGCAGGCATTGATCCTGTACGGCTCAATTTAGACTTTCGTGCGGTAGACACGGTGACTAACTTCACAACCCTCGCCGACGAATTTAAAGCCAGCGAGATCAAGAGCATCTATCTCATTACCTCTGACTACCACATGCGCCGCGCCCGCATCATCGGAGGCATTGTGTTTGGCAGTCGAGGCATCCATTTTCGTACGGTTGCAGTGCCTTCGCAGCAATCACCAGAGTCCGTTGAGAAAAGTATTCGAGATGGAGCGAGAGCCGTATTGTGGGTCTTTACCGGACGTACGGGATCGAGCCTGGGACGGTTTTTTAGTCAGTGACGAATATCCAGATCTGTAGCTCTTTCGCAAGCCAATAGGATTGCCATCGCAATCTGGCAAAAGCATGATGCAGAAATCCTCAGCAAAAAACTATTCTCAAAACGCAGCCTCGCTTTCACCCTGGAATTGCCAGGAGCATGATACAGTCGAGGCAATTATCCTTTGATGAAATTCTTTCTCTGTGCTGCCCTATGCCGTTTCCAAGAGCCAGTGGTATTCTTTTGCACCCAACGTCGTTTCCCGGTCGCTTTGGCATTGGAGATTTAGGAACAGCCGCTTATCACTTCATCGATTTTCTAACCAACAGTGGTCAGCAAATCTGGCAGGTGTTGCCACTGGGTCCCACAGGGCACGGCAACTCGCCCTACATGTCTTATTCATCGATGGCGGGTAATCATCTGTTGATCAGCCCTGACATGTTGCGTGATCAGGGGTTTTTAGACGATTCAGATCTTCATCACATTCCAGAGTTTCCGTTAGATCACGTTGACTATGACGCGGTGATCGCGACGAAAACTCCCTTACTCATAAAAGCGGCTGAAAATTTTCATGCCAGAGCCACGACCGAACAGCGACAGCATTTTGAAGAATTTTGTGCAAGTCGGGCGTTTTGGCTGAATGACTACGCCCTGTTTATGGCGTTGAAAACGGCTCACGATGGGGCAAGTTGGCATCAATGGGATGAGGCGATCGCCAAACGTGACCCGGACGCCATGGAAAAATGGCGATTGCAATTGACCAACGAAGTTTTTTACCACAAGTATGTGCAGTACGAATTCTTTCGGCAGTGGTCTGCCGTCAAAACCTACGCCAATGAGCGAGGCATTAGCATTATTGGGGATATCCCCATCTATGTAGCCCACGACAGTGCTGATGTTTGGGCATTTCCGCAGTATTTTCACCTCGACTCCGAAACAGGCGAAGTGTCTCTCATGGCGGGTGTGCCACCCGACTACTTCAGTGCGACGGGGCAACTCTGGGGCAACCCTATCTATAAGTGGGACGTGATTGAGAAGACCAACTTCCATTGGTGGATTCAACGATTCCGCGCTCTGTTAGAGTTTGTCGATCTAATTCGGATTGACCACTTTCGAGGGTTTTGTGCCTATTGGGCAGTGGCTCAAGGTGAAGAGACAGCGATTAATGGCGAGTGGGTTGAGGCTCCGGGAGTTGCTTTCTTCAATACCCTGCGGCAAGAACTCGGCAGTTTGCCCATCCTGGCAGAAGATTTGGGTGTGATTACCCCAGATGTTGAAGCCCTGCGCGATCGCTTCGAGTTTCCCGGTATGAAGATCTTGCAGTTTGCCTTTGGCTCCGACAACGACAATCCCTTTTTACCCTTCAACTACGTCCGTAACTCGGTGGTCTACACCGGAACGCACGACAACGACACCACTCAGGGCTGGTTTGCTAACCTCTCCGACTATGAACGAGGTCGCCTGTTGAGCTATTTAGGATGCACCAGCAATGACGGCATCCACTGGGATCTGATTCGTCTGGCACTCAGTTCGATCGCTAACCAGGCACTCATCCCCCTGCAAGATGTGTTGGGGCTAGGCAGTGATGCCCGCATGAACTTTCCGGGCAAAGCCGATGGTAACTGGGCTTGGCGATATCGACCAGAAGCACTGTTTACCGGACATAGCGATCACCTCCGTCATCTGACTACAACCTACGGACGTGCCCCCAGACCTAGAGCACACCAATCATAAAAGTGAAGCGTGAAGGGGGGAAGAAGGCGATCGTGCAGTTGCACTCCGAAAAACGGCTTTCCGTTGCTCTCCTCCCTTATCCCTTCACTGATTATCTTTTTCCCTCCTCGCACAAACACGGATAATCTTCTCAGTGCTTTTGCGAGTTCTGCTCTCCCAGGGAATACCAATCATTTTTTTATTAGTTCCACCGATGTTGCTCTTAGCTGCCAAAGACTAGATTCAAAGCTAGTCCTAGAGCCATTACAAATTGTGAATCCTCTACCATTTCTGTTGACTGAGCGATCGCTGGGCAGTCAGCTTTTTCTATTCAAATTCTGGTTTAACGGAAAAATTTACGATGGTTTGCGCTATCAGGGCAAGCTGTTTCATTTGTGCTGCACCTTCCAAGCCTCACAACGCGACAAGATCTACGAAATCGGGTGTGAGTTTGAACGCAAGGGTATTAAAGTCGCTATTACATTCACAGGTAAAGAATATCGGCTCTGGACGGATTTGTGCAGTTTTGCCCTTTTACCTAAGGAGGGCAATCCTGCCTCCAGAGCACTACCCAGCATCCCCTCCGATGCGCAGAGTTTGCTGATGAGCGATCGAATGACTACTCCCACCCACCCCAATCAGCGATCATCTCAGCTCATGCTCCAATCAATGCAATGTTGAGTCTGTATAGCCGTAGCCACATTCAATGAGGCGGAGGCGAGTCAGAAGGCATCCCCAGAATCAGGGTTTGAGCCATTGCCGTTGTCTTAAGCTTTCTGACCAAAGCAATAAATAAACATTGAATAGGGTTGATGAGACAATGCGACTCTCTCCACTCACGGCTTACTACATTCGGAAGCTATTGCATCAGCAGGAAACAAAACTGCGGTTTATTGTTGCACCCGGAGCAGCCGTACAAGCTGACCTGCTAACGGATCTGAATCGAGTTTTGGAGAGCTTATATCTGGAGGAATCGGAGATTTGCACCATTGCAGGGGAACTGGAAAAACTGGTTAGGCTCCACCAACTGCTGACTAGCCAAGGGATAAAGTACCCTCAGGAAGCGTTGGAGATCGAACGACAGATTTTCTGGATTTTAGGCTTTAAGACCCGATAAAGAGGACAGGCGGGCACAATCTCCAGGTAATCTGGTCTACTAACTCGCGATCTACTGATTCGAGAGTGTGGAAAACACGGAAGTTTGACCTGTTGAAAATACGTAGAAAATTCTAAGCAAATTCCAGCTTACGTTCATGAGAACGGAACTTCTACAGTTAAGAAGTGTGTAGTTCATTAACTCTCAGCTGGTGTATTGTCCCTCTGTGACCCATAGCTTGACGAACGGAGATAAGGATGGCAGTCTGCATCAGACAGTTGCAAGGTTTGTTAGATAGTGCCAGTGATCCGTATCTCATTTTTACTCCTGATGGACGTTGCCTCTACGCCAATCCTGCTCTGCATCAATTATTGGGCTATAGCAAAACAGAATTAAAGCAACGTTCCTTTTTTGAGTTGTTGCACCCAAACAGTCGCGATCGCCTCCAGAAAACGCTGCAAAGCCTGCAAACTCGCAATAAAGAGCGCGCCATTACCGCTACATTTACGACTAAAGATGGTGAGCTCATGTCCCTCAGTGGGCGCATCAGTCATCAACTAGAGGATGGTGCATCAACATTTTGGAGCATCTGGCGTGTATCAGCGGATCTATGTTCCTCCTGTGCCACTGCAACCCATCAAGAGACAGTCGAACGCTCGAATCAACAAGACTCACGCTATCGGATGCTGGTCGAAAACCAGACCGAAATGATCTGTTGTTTTCTCTCAGACGGCACTCTCACCTTTGTCAATCAAGCCTGCTGCCGCTACTTCGATCAGCCCGCTCAAGAACTCATTGGCACTAATTTTCTGCGGTTTATCGCCCAAGAAGATGGCGATTTGCCCCTTCAGCATTTGTCAATGTTGTCTCCAATGTGCCCGGTCGTAACCTACGAACACCGCATGACAACGCCAACAGGTGAGGTGCGCTGGCAACAGTGGACAAATCATGCCATTTTTGACAACCGGGGACGACTCGTCGAATATCAGGCGGTTGGGCGCGACATCACCGATCTGAAACAAGCAGAAGCTGCTCTACGAGTCAGTGAAGAGCGACTGCGGCTAGCGTTAGAAGCGTCTCAGATTGGTATTTGGGATTGCAACCTGCGAACTGGAAAAGTGACCTGGTCTGACAATGTTGAGAAGCTGTTTGGCTTGACCCCAGGCGAGTTTAACGGTAGAGATAGAGACTTTTTGAGTTGTGTGCATCCGGACGATCGCGACTATGTGTTTCAGGCGAGCCGTCAGGCGATTTGTCAGCGATCGGCGTATGACATTGAGTTCAGAGTGATTCGCCCCAACAACGAGGTGCGCTGGATCGCCAGCAAAGGGCAGGTGCTTTATAGCGAGATGGGCAAACCCGTGCGAATGACGGGCATTAACCTCGATATCACCAACCGCAAAGTGTTGGAAGAATCACTGCGCCAGGTCAACGAACGCCAGGGATCTGAGATTAGAGCGTATTCCAACGAACTAACGGACACCATCGAACGGTTGCAGCAGGAAATCAGCAATCGTAAACAGGTGGAACATGCGCTGCGGGAAAGTGAGGAACGGTATCGCTCGGTGATCGCGGTCTTGCAGGAAGGTATTGTGTTGTATGACGGAGATGGATCAGTACGAGCTTGCAATGCCAGTGCGGAGCGTATTCTGGGGCGATCGGCAGCGCAGATTTACGGTAGTTCACTGCTGGATTCCTCATGGCAAGCGATTTGTGAAGATGGGTCTGAGTTCTTAACTGAAATGCATCCTGCAACCATCACACTGCGTACGGGCAGACCTTGCTCCAATGTGGTGATGGGGCTGTATAAACCTAATGGTGGGTTGACCTGGATTTCAATGAACTCCCAACCCCTGTTTCACATTGGCGATCGCCTCCCCTATGCCGCCGTTATTTCCTTTTCAGATATCACCGCCCGCAAGCAGACCGAGATGGCACTGCAAAACAGCGAAGCACTCTATCGGGCGATCGTCGAAGATCAGACGGAACTGGTGTGTCGCTTTTTAATTGATGGCACTCTGACCTTTGTTAACGATGCCTACTGTCGCGTGCTGGGGATTCCTCGTGAAGAGTTGATTGGGCACAACTACCGCATGTTTCTACTGGCACTCGATAGTGAAACTGAAACCTCCCTCATTGCTTCCCTCCGACCTGACAATGCCTTCAGTTGTTTTGAACACCAGGTGATTCTGCCGACCGGGGAAGTGCGTTGGCAACAGTGGAACAGCCGAGCTATTTTTGACGACCAGGGCAATTTTATTGAGTTTCAAGCGGTTGGTCGCGACATCACCGATCGCAAACTGGTGGAAGAAGCTCTACGAGATACGACCGATCGCCTTAACGGCATCTTGCAATCCGTTGACGATGTGGTGTGGTCATACTCTCCAGATAACACCATGGTCTATTACATCAGTCCGGCGGCTGAGCAAATCTATGGCTACTCCATTGAAAAGTTCTACTGTAACCCCAATCTCTGGCTAGAAGTGGTTCACCCGCAGGACAAGTCGGAGGTGGGTGGGTTGGTTGCCAATCTCTGGCAAACCGAATTACTGAGCATGGAATATCGCATTGTTCGTTCCGATGAAACGACCCGATGGCTGTATCACCGCTCCTGGTTGATTCGCGATAACACCGGAAAAGCCAGTCGCATCGACAGCATTATCACCGACATCACCGAACGCAAATTGGTAGAGGCTGAACTGCGATTACGAGAGGCTCGGTATGTCCTGGCGTCCTGTGCGGGTCAGGTAGGCGTGTGGGATTGGAACCTGAACACAAATGAAATTTACATTGACCCCCATCTCAAGCAAATGCTGGGGTATCAAGACCATGAGGTTCGTAATCATTTAGATGCCTGGTTGCAACTTGTTCACCCAGAGGATCTCAGTCGGGTTCTTGCATCAGTTGACAAGCATTTGGCAGGTCAGGTCGCAGAGTACGAACTGGAATATCGAATGATTCATCAAAATGGAACGGTGCATTGGTTCCTTACACGAGGTGTGGGGTTATATGATACCAGTGGCAGACCATATCGCATGATGGGGACAAATACGAATATCACCGACCGTAAACAGGCTGAAGAGCAACTCCGGCGACAACACCAGCGATCGCAACTTTTTGCCGAAATCACCCTCAAAATTCGGCAATCGTTGCAGTTGGAAGAAATCCTACATACAACTGTCACTGAGGTGCAGGAGTTACTACAAGCCGATCGTGTGATCGTGTATCGACTACAACCCAATGGTTCTGGCACAGTTGTCCAGGAAGCTGTAGTGCCCGGATATACCCAGATCCATGGACAAAATATTTTCGATCCCTGCTTTACCAAACATATTGATCACTATCGTCAGGGGCGCATTAAAGCCATTAGCAATATTGCAACTGCCGAGACTCAGCCCTGTCACATCGAATTTCTACAACAGTTTGAAGTTAAGGCAAATCTAGTTGTTCCTATCCTTCAGATTGATCACCACGAAAGTAGTGAAGCTACGCTGTGGGGGTTGCTGATTGTGCATCAGTGCGATCGCCCCAGAGATTGGTCTGAGTTTGAATTAGAGTTGTTGCAACAACTGGCAGATCAGGTGGCGATCGCTCTGGCTCAAAGTCAACTGCTTGAATCGCTGCGTGAAAGCGAAGAACGCTTTTATGGCGCATTTGAACACACAGCAGTGGGTATGGCAATCATGGGGTTGGAGGGTCAGTGGTTGCAGGTCAACCCTGCTCTCTGTCGTATCGTTGGCTACTCCGAAACAGAACTGCTGGCGATGACTTCCCAATCCATTACCTATCCCGACGATCTGGAGTTAAATCAGCAACACATTCAGCAAGTTCTTGCTGGCAAAATTCGCTTCTATCACCTGGAAAAGCGGTACTTTCACAAAGATGGTCACCTCGTTTGGATTGCCCTGAGTGTGTCGCTAGTACGAGATGCTCAAGGTCAACCACTCTATTTCGTTTCACTGATTCAAGACATTACAGAACGCAAACAGGCAGAGGAGGAGATTCTCAAAGCCCTGGCCAAGGAGAAGGAGTTGAACGAGCTAAAATCTCGGTTTGTCTCGATGATTTCCCACGAGTTTCGTACGCCGTTGACCACCATTCAATCAGCCGCCGAACTGCTCGAACACTATGAGTGGTCGGTTGAGCAACGACGAGAACGGTTCCAGCAGATTCACGCTTCGGTGCAACACATGATTCAGCTCTTAGAAGATGTGTTGCTAATTGGTAAGTCGGATGCCGATCGCCTGCAACTCAAAGAAGAGCGATTAAACTTACCGTTGTTTTGCCAAACTCTGATCGCCGATCTGCAACTGACGGCTGGCTCCAAATACTGCATGACCTTCACCAACCATGGCGAGGTTCAGGATGTGTTAATTGATTCAAAGCTGCTCAGACAGATTCTGACCAACTTGCTTTCTAATGCCATCAAATACTCTCCAGATGGCGGCAATGTTTCGCTGGAATTAGCTTGTGAGGTTGACAACGTTATATTACGAGTTAAGGATCAGGGAATTGGAATTCCCCCGGAGAATCGAGAACGGCTCTTTGAAGTGTTCTACCGTGCAATTAACGTTGACACTATCCAAGGGACAGGGCTAGGATTGGCAATTGTAAAGAGATGTGTTGATTTATACAAGGGTCATATCACCCTAGAGAGCGAGATAGGGGTGGGCACAACATTTACCGTTACATTGCCGCTGAAACGTCCAGGTATGAAGGAAACCAATGTCGAAAATTCTAGTCATTGAAGATGAGCGTCCCGTTCGCACTAACATTGTTGATCTTCTCAGTGTGGAAGGGTTTGAGGCGATCGGCGCAGAAAATGGTCGCATTGGGTTGCAACTGATCCAGGAGCAAGAACCTGATCTGGTCATTTGTGACGTGCTCATGCCCAAAATGGACGGATTTGAAGTGTTGCGAGCCCTCAGCCAAAAATCTGATGCAGGGTCGGTTCCCTTCATCTTTTTAACTGCAAAGACTGAGCGATCCGATATGCGACAGG
Organism: Oscillatoria sp. FACHB-1407; assembly: GCF_014697545.1. Lineage (GTDB taxonomy): Bacteria > Cyanobacteriota > Cyanobacteriia > Elainellales > Elainellaceae > FACHB-1407. The sequence continues at coordinate 178,530 of NZ_JACJSA010000006.1, forward strand.
GCATGGAGTTGGGCGCGTACGACTACCTGACAAAACCCTTTACCCGCACTGAGTTGCTTGGAGCCGTACACGCTCAACTGAAAAAGCGGGATTTGATGATGCAGCAATACACAACCGCTTGTGAGCAAACCGAACAGTTGCGCCAACGATTGCACGAGTTGCAACAGTTTAGTGATGCCAAAGGGCAACTGCTGAATAACTTGATTGATGAACTGCGAAATCCGCTGTCTAATATCAGCCTTTCCATCCGGATGCTAAAGGAAGGGATTCCCGGTGCTCAGCGCGATCGCTACCTCAAGATCTTGCAGGAAGAATTCTCCCGTGAAATTGCTCTGTTAAATCAAGTGTCTGAGCTGCAACAACTCCTTACCCCAGCCAACATTAAGCTGTTGCGACAATTCAATTTGCTGCAAGGCAAATCTGAGGGGTAGGGGAACAGAAAAAAGAAATAAAGAAGAGGGAAGAAAGAAAAAGGAAGAGGGAAGAAAAAAAGAAGAGAGGATAGCAGGGTGCCTTGACTCGTTGCCAGGTATAGCCGTAGCCACATTTGATGGGGCGGAGTTGAGTCAGGAAGCTTTCCCAGCATCAGGGTTTGAGTTATTGCCTTTGCCTTCAGCTTTCTCACTAAAGCTATGTTTTCCTGGTGAGAATGTGGGAAACCTGAATAGGAGGGGGAGCGTCGCTCTACCCAGCCCTTGCATGAATTATTGCTGAACTTCAAGAACTCCCTGCAAGAGCACAATTGAATGACTATGATTGAGACGGTTATCTTTGCTTGCTCAGCCTATGGAATCGCCACGCCCTACTTCTTCTGCCCATGCCCGTCAAACTCGCCAACAGTTTGTTAATCCTGAAGATTACCTCTCCTATGAGTTGGGCAAGGCTGTTCGAGAGTTGCCCCCGCTCTACACCCGGTTGCTCGCGGGCAGCCTGACTGCCCTAGTCTTAGGAGCCATCACCTGGGCACACTTCAGCAAAGTTGATGAGGTGGCGACCACTCAAGGTGAGCTGATTCCTGCTCAGCAGGTTCGTCCCGTACGCGCACTGGACGGTGGCATCATTCGGGAAATTCGAGTCAAGGAAGGCGATCGCGTTCAACAGGGCGATATCTTGATTGAGCAAGACCCGGACGTATCCGATGCAGCGGTAGAACGGTTAAGACAATCTGCCGAGCTGATTCGCCAGGACATTGCCCGGTTAGAGGCAGAGCGAACAGGTCAGACCCGTGCTGGAACTGCATTACAAGATCAGTTGTTAGCCGCACGGTTGCGTGAGTTTGATACCCGACAGGCGGCGGCTGTGGCAGAGACAAACCGACAATCAGCGGCGATCGCAGAAGCCCGTGCCCAATTGGCTCGCCTTCAAGAAAATCTGTCAAACGCCAGAATTAGCCTGCGAAATGCTGAAGAACGAGAACGCAGCCTGCGTGGGTTAGTGGATGGGGCTATTCCTCGATTTGATTACCTGGAAGCCAAAGATCGCCTGACCCAGGCACAAGACCAGGTGTCTTCATTGGAGCAGGAGATTGCTGGACAGCGGCAAGCGATTCGACAGGCAGAGCAAGCCTATCAAGCGGCTCGTCAAGCTTCTGGAACCCTCAGTTCACAACGCGAAGGGGAGATCATCGCTCAACTCAACCAACGCCGCGAAGAGTTGACCAACATCGAGGGACAACTGGAGCAAGCCACCAAACAGCGCGATCGCGAAACCCTGCGAGCACCCATCAGTGGCAGAATCTACAACGTACAGGCAACCTTGGGCGAAGGCACTGTAGAGCCTGGAGAAGAGTTGCTCTCCATTCTGCCGGATGGCAATAACCTGATGCTGGAAGTGAAGGTGTTGAACCGGGATATTGGCTTTATCCATGAAGGGATGCGAGCAAAGGTAAAACTCGCCACATTCCCCTTCCAGGAGTTTGGCACGATCGAAGGAAAAGTGGTGCAGATTAGCCCAAACGCCACGCTGGACGAAAATTTGGGTCTGATCTTTACCGCCACAATTGAACTTAGCCGCACCACCGTTCGGGTGCAAAACCGCGATGTAGAATTGGTTCCCGGAATGGCAGCGACGGCTGAACTGGTAACTCGTCAACGATCGGTGTTGACCTTCTTGATTGAACCGATTACTCGCCGATTTGATGAAGCCTTTGGGGTGAGGTAATGTAGTTAAACCCTTGACGAGGAGCGATCGCCCCTATGGCTAAAGTGTTTGATTGCATCACTGACGACTTGCAACGATTCATCGCCGCTCAACATATCTTCTTCGTTGCAACGGCACCCCTTAGCCCTACCGGACATATCAACGTTTCTCCCAAAGGGCTCGACAGCTTTCGCATCCTCTCTCCCAACCGGGTTGCCTACCTCGACCTGACGGGGAGTGGCAACGAAACCTCGGCTCACCTGCTGGAGAATAGTCGCATTACCCTGATGTTTTGTGCTTTTCAGGGAGCACCACTGATTCTGCGTCTCTATGGACAGGGCAAAGTGTTGCTCCCCACAATGTCGGGTTGGGACACGTTCGCAGGGTTATTCCCCGATATCCCTGGAATTCGGCAAATGATTGTGGCGGATATCGATCGCGTCCAAACGTCTTGCGGTACAGGGGTTCCGCTGTTTGAACACACGGGCGATCGCGATGAGTTGGTGAAGTGGGCAACGAAGAAAGGCGATGATGGGTTGCGCGACTACTGGCAACTCAAAAACATGAAAAGTATTGATGGTTTACCCTCTCCCCTCAGTTTAGAAATGCAGTAAATCTTGAATTACTCTGCTTTTATCTTTAAGCCAAACTATCTGGGCATTCTATAAATAAATTAAGTGCATTGGTAGAATTTTGTGAAATACAACTCAGAGAAGCATCACAGGCGATCGACCCGATTAAAAGAGTATGACTATTCATCACCTGGAACGTATTTCATCACAATTTGTGCCTATCAACGATAGTGTTTGTTTAGAGCAATCGCTGCTGGTGAGATGCAATTGAGTGAATTTGGGCAAATCGTGTCAACGGAATGGCAGCGATCGGCGATGATTCGGCAAGAAATTGAATTTGATGCTTGGGTGATCACGCCGAACCATAGCGGTTGATAGGGGCGAATTGCCATTCGCCCAACATACTTGCAATGCAACCTCGATCCTTGTCATCTTGTGTTGCAGGTTTCAAAGTAGCTGTGACAAGGCAAATTAACATCCTTCGCAACGCACCTAGAAGCTCAGTTTGGCAACGCAGTTATTACGACCACATTATTCGTAGCGAGCGATCGCTGCATTTTTTACGGCAATACATTCAGCAAAATCCCCTTTGTTGGCAGGAAGACCAATTGCATCCTGACAATCCTTCTGATTGGTAGATTGGCAAAAGACCCCGAAATCTCAAAGATTCCGGGGGTTGCTGTCAAGAGAATTTTGTTATACAGCGATCGCTTCCATATCGCGACTATATTCACCCAATGCGGCTGCACTATTGCACTTAGCTCGGTGATACAGGGCTTTTTGAGCAGCGGCTACGTTTTCGTCGCGTCCTCCCCAGGTTTGCATTGCGGCTTGTTGCAGTGCCCGACCGTAGGAGAAGGTGAGATGCCAGGGAAGTTGTCCCTTAAACAGTTGATTCATGGCGTTGAGGTGAGCGGTCGCATCCTCATCGCTTTGACCTCCAGACAGGAAGGCGCATCCGGGGACTGAAGCCGGAACGCAATCGAGCAAGCACTTCACGGTGGCTCTGGCGACTTCTTCTGCACTGACCTGATTTGGCGAATTTTCACCGGGAATCACCATGCTGGGTTTCAAGATCATCTGATCCAGGTCAATGCCCTGACGGTGCAGTTCATAAAAGACGGTTTTTAGCGTCTCCTGATGAACCTCATAGCTGCGTTCCAGGGTGTGGTCACCATCCATCAATACTTCCGGCTCCACAATCGGGACTAACCCGCCTTCCTGACACAACGCGGCATAACGTGCCAGAGCGTGAGCGTTGACCTCAATGCAACGCCGCGAAGGAATGCCATCGCCAATGGTAATCACCGCTCGCCATTTGGCAAATCGGGCACCCATGTCATAGTACTCTTTGATGCGATCGCGCAAGCCATCTAAGCCCTCGGTGACAACCTCGTTAGGAGATTTTGCCAGCGGTTTTGCTCCGGCATCCAGCTTAATGCCTGGAATGATGCCTGCATCCATCAAGACTTTGGTAAACGGCACCCCATCTTTGGTCGATTGCCGAATGGTTTCGTCAAACAGGATGACGCCACTAAAGAAATTACCAATGCCCGATGCGGTGAACAGCATCTCGCGATAGGCTCGCCGCATCTCTTCAGTGGTAGGAATGCCTAATTTTTGAAATCGTTTATTGGCAGTGCCATAGCTTTCATCGGCTGCCAAAATGCCTTTTCCCGGTGCGACCATGGCTTTTGCGGTCGCTTTCAACTCCTCGGTATACATCCCTGAAATGCCTCCTTGCAATGGTCTTGGAATAGGGACTGGGTGTGGTCTTGGAAGGGGAAATAATCGGTTAGCCTTAGCTCCATTCTAGATAGCGGTTTTGAGTTCGGGAGCGATTCTCCCATTGGGAAACGTTTTGCCTTATCTCGGTTGAGTGTGTTTTAGCACTTTAAAGGGTTAGAGATAGGGATTGATTAATGGCAAATTAATCTTGCGATCGCTAAGACTGGGATTGAAGCGATCGCGCCAGTTGACTCGTGTTGAGATAGCGAACGAGTCTCAGGGGCAAACTGTCCCGGCTAATCGTTTTAGCGTAAGCCGATCGCAGGTAGGTGCTGTAGTTTGGCTGATCGGCGACATAGGTTTGAAAAAAAGCAACACTCAGGGCATTCAGGTAAGCACGAGCGGAAGGGCGATCGCGTCCCACCACTTCTGGGGGTAGATCGACCACGGTTTCATCTGCTTCAGGCTCTCCCAGAGTAGAGAAGTGAGTTCCCCCTCGCATCAGCACCAGATATTTGTCAGAGGAGCTTAACCAGGTAAACGGTTGAATTTGTTCGGTCAGGGAAGGGGCGATCGTGTCGGCGTTTCCCGTAACCATCATGACTGGAATCGTGATGTCGCTATACTCCTGCTCGCCCAGCAAACTGCTACCGATGGGGTTGATCGGAATAATGGCTTTGACCCGTTCATCGCGGAGGGAACGGATAGCTTGAGTGGAGTTTAGAGCTTGGCACTGGAGCAGGAGCGAAATATTGAAGGGATCGGGGGGAGGACAGGTGCTCTGCAATTGAGGAATGTTAATTTCGGCTCCAGCTAGAGCGAGAGACGTGTAGCCTCCGAGCGACTGTCCCACAACTCCAACCCGTTGCAAATCGAGCCGTCCTCGCAAAGAGGGATCGACTTGAGAGCGATATTCCAGATGATCGAGCAGGAAGGTAATGTCCAGGGGGCGATCGATAAATTCGTTGAGCTGTGCGACCTGGCTCGTCCGTCCCGAAATTAAAGCTTCCAGTTGGTCGGAGTTGCTGCCTGGGTGTTCTGGCACGGCAACAGCAAATCCATAGGAGGCGAGATGTCGCGCCAGGTAAGCATAGGCACTGCGACCCGACCCCAGCCCATGGGAAATGACGATGACGGGAGTAGGGGTTGGGGGTGGAGTGCCCGCTGCCGTCAAAGGGAGATAGAGATCGGTTTCGTAGGTGCGATCGGAACCTTGGCCGCCATCGCGACTACGGTCTTTTAGGGTTATCGTCTGAGTCTGCCAGGTATACGAACCACGAGCTTCTAGATTGGGAAGCTGGCTGTAGTTAGGGGTTAGTTCGGTGGCGGCTTCAATCGTGGCTTGCTGCTCAACAGCGGCGATCGCCTCACTTGTTTCTTGAATAAGCTCCTCTAACTCCTGCACAACTTGCAGGGTACGCTGCACATCAACCCGAATGCCTCGTCCCGGAAAGTGGCGCAAAATGTTCAGTGGGGTTAACCCTCCGCCTGCTTCGTCAGCTGCTGCCAAAATCAGGGCGGCTCGAATCGCGTAAAATCCGGGTTCGCGTGCCTCCGTCTGAATCAACTCCCCCAACTGTTCTAAAATGAATTCGCCTTGAGAGGTATAGAGAAACTGGGAAATGGCAACGACATCAATATCGATGGCGGCTGGGCTATCCAGTAGGGTCTGGAGCTGTTCTAAGCTTTCTGGGGTGGCGTAGGCAGTATACGCTCGCAGATCGTCTTCAATCCGCCCCTCGGTTGCATAAATTTCTAACGATTTGACAGAGACTGAGCGTTCTAGCAAGCCATAGGAAATGTAAATTCGCTCTGCACTCAGGGCAGGGGTAGCGGTTAACAAAGCTGTCAGACTCGAAAGACCCAGGGTTAGATGGAACCAACTTTTAGAAACAAGGCCAGAGCGTGCGATTGGGCGTAAGGATGAGATCCATTTCATAGGAGGCGGCAATGGCACTACTAGTGTTGACTACATCTAAACTTTGGAAGTTGCCACACCGACCGATTTGGCAGTTGACCTTAGTCCTGCTTTGATTCTCGCAGAAGGGCTAGGAGTTGGTCTTCCGACAACTGGGTGATCCCTAGGGCGATCGCCTTATCTAATTTAGATCCGGCATCTTCACCAACCACGAGATAATCGGTTTTTTTGCTGACCGAATCGGTGACTTTGCCTCCGGCGGCTTGAATCAGGGACTTTGCCTCATCCCGCTTGAGCGTGGGCAAGGTGCCCGTGACGACAAAGGTTTTGCCTGCCAGAGGTGATGTGGTGTTGACAGGTGGGGGGGCTTCCCCTGCCAGTTGCACTCCGGCTTGACGCAGCCGCTCAATCAAAGTTTGGTTGGCTTCAAGGTGAAACCATTGATGCACGGATCGTGCAATTTCATCACCAATGCCGTAGACCGAGGCGATCGCCTCTGGTGTGGCAGCAGCCAGTTGATCGACATCCGTAAATTGCTGCGTCAATACCTGAGCATTGACACTACCGACATGACGAATCCCCAATCCATACAGCACCCGTGACCAGGGCTGTGTTTTAGAGTGGGCGATCGCCTTAATTAAATTCTCAGCGGATTTTTTGCCCATCCGGTCAATTGTCATTAATTGCTCAGCGGTGAGGTCATACAAATCGGCGACCGTATGCAATAAGCCCCGTTCGACAAATTGCTGTACCCATTTCTCCCCTAACCCGTTGATGTCGAGGGCATCGCGACTTGCCCAGTGAATTAATGCCCCTCGCAAGATCGCCGGACAGGAGATGTTGATGCAGCGAGTAACGGCTTCATCCTCTGGTTTAAACACAGGCTCGTTACACTCTGGGCAGTGGGTCGGCATGGTATACCGACGTGCCTCTGCTGGACGCAACTCTGGCAACACCCGCACCACTTCAGGGATGATTTCTCCGGCTTTGCGGACGATCACGGTGTCGAGAAGATGAATGTCCAGTTCGGCAATGCGATCGCTGTTGTGCAATGTAGCGCGTGAGACGGTCGTTCCTGCCAGCTGCACCGGACGCAACTCCGCCACCGGGGTAATGGCTCCCGTCCGTCCCACATTGACACTGATGTTTTCAACAATGGTGGGCGACTCTTCTGCCGGATATTTCAGTGCGACTGCCCAACGGGGAAACTTTTGCGTGAAACCCAACCGCTCCTGCAACGCCAGCGAGTTCAGCTTCGCCACAACGCCATCCGTCATGTACGGCAGGTCAAGACGAGCCGTAGACCAGCGATCGTAATACTCCTGCACCTCAGCGAGCGATCGACACAACTGGCGATTGGGGTTCACCCGAAAGCCCATCTGTCGCAGTAGTTCCAGGGATTCCCATTGGCTGGTGACTGCCAGGGCTGAGGGGTTGTCTGGCTCCACTTCTCCTTCGCCCACCACTCCTGGAATATGCAGCGTGTAGGCAAAAAAATCGAGTTTGCGCTTTGCCACAATGCGCGAATCCAGTTGCCGCAGGGTTCCTGCCGCGGCGTTGCGAGGATTGGCAAACAATGCTTCCCCTGCTTTCTCTCGTTCCTGGTTGATCTGCTCAAAGCTTTGCAGCGGCAAAAAGGCTTCTCCCCGCACCTCCACCACAGGAGGCGGATTGTCGAGACTGAGTCGCAGGGGAATCGACCGAATTGTCCGCACGTTTTGCGTGATTTCCTCGCCAGTAATGCCATCTCCGCGCGTTGCCCCACGCACTAAAACCCCATTCTCGTAGGTCAACGCTAAGGCAGAACCGTCAATCTTCAACTCACAGACATACTCAAACTCCGCCACGGTAGGAGCCACCCGCCGCCACCGCTCTTGCCAGTTGGCAAACTCTTCCACATTAAAGGCGTTTTCCAGGCTATATAGCGGGATATTGTGCCGCACCGAAGTGAACTGCGACGCGGGACGTTCGCCCACTCGCTGCGTTGGGCTATCGGGAGTGATGAGTTCTGGATACTGTGTTTCCAGGTCTTGCAATTCCCGATAAAGCTGGTCGTACACCGAATCAGGCATCGTTGGTGCATCCAGCACATAGTATTCATAGCTCGCCCGCTGAATCAGTTGGCGTAATTCTGTGAGTCGCTGTTGTACTGCGATCGCATCCACTGAGGCTGTCTCCATTCCTTTGCTTCTCAATCGTCAATCGTTAATCGTCAGTCGTCAATCGTCAATCGTTAATCGTCAGTCGTCAATCGTTAATCGTTAATCGTCAATCGTCAATCGTCAGTCGTCAATCGTTAATCGTCAGTCGCGTCTAACACCCCTCTGCCCACCGACCATCGACCATTGACCATTGACCATTGACCCCTCCCCACTGATTCCTCCCGATTGACCACCAACCGTTGACCATTGACCATTGACCATTGACCATTGACCATTGACCCCTCCCCACTGATTCCTCCCGATTGACCACCAACCGTTGACCATTGACTATTGACTATTGACCCCTCCCCATCGACTACTCCCTACTCCCTTACTCCTCCACCCCCTACCCCCCCTTTCCTTGCAGTACACTAGAGCAGAGAAAATAGACGACGACTTTATGGGATCACGTAACGGTTGTTTTGGGATGGTGAAGTGGCGCAGGATGGCAGTGGCGATCGCACTGGTAGCGATGATCACCCCTCAAGTGGCGATCGCTCAGGAGCAGCAGGTAGAATCATTCCCGGCAAATCCACTGGAGGAGCCGATTGAGGATGACCCGCTCTATCCTCGCTTAGTCGTCGATCGCCCCCTCAGCCCTCAAGAACGCCGCATCTTGATCACGGCTCTAGATGAGTTGCAACGACAGGCTGAGGCAAGAGCACGAGCAGGGGATCTGTCAGGGGCACTTGAGATCTGGAACCGGGAGTTGCGGTTGAGACGGGTCTTGGGGGTTGAAGAAGAAGTGCGGGCACTGAGCCGAGTTGGGGAAGTGGCGTGGCGCGAAAACCAAACCACTGAAGTGCGCGTCATCACCCAACGCTTGCAACAGATTCAACAGGAAGTGCAGGCACAAAACCCGGTTGACTATTCCATGCTGTTGACGATCGCCCGAACCTACCAGAAGATGCGGGTGATTGAACCTGCGGTTGGGCTTTATAACGAAATCCTGGCTCAGGCGCGACAACGGCAAAACCGACGCCTGGAGCAGCGCACTTTAGTAGATTTGGGGCAGTTGCATCTCGCCTGGTTTGATTTCACCAGTGCGGCTGGGGTGTATACCGATCTGCTGCGACTGGCACGCGAAGATGGCAACCGCAATAATGAGATTACTTACTTGCGGCAACTCGCCTACATTTATCAACAAAATAATCAACCTCAACAGGCGATCGCCTATCAGCAACAGTTGGTTGAGGTCTATGAGCGGCAACGGCAATACACCGAAATTCCCCCCATCAAGCTCGAAATGGGAGACGCCTACCTTGCCCTCGATCGCCCTGACCTGGCGGCTTCCAGCTATCAAGAGGCATTTGCCGTGGCGCGATCGGGTCAGCAATATGGATATGGCGCAGATGCTCTGCAACGCCTCGCAGATTTGTATCGCTCCCTCGATCGCCTGGAGGATGCTCTGGTGGTCTATCAACTGCTGCTGGATGTGCGGCAGCAGACCTATGACAACCTGGGCATGATGAATGTCTACGACCAGATGGCGCAACTCTATCAAGCCCGTGGTAACGCTCCACAAGCGATCGCTCTTTATCGACGCGGGCTGCAATTGGCACAGCAGATGAACTACATCGGCAAGGTCAACTACTTTAATACCCAGATTCAAACTGCTAGCCAACCCCCGCAACCTGCTCCATAAAAAGGGAATGGGGAGTGGGGAGTGGGGGAATAGGAGAGGTAAAGGAGTAAGGGAGTGAAGAGTTAATTCTACTCTCGTTACCAGCCTCAGGCTGGTAATGCTTGATTGCAGCTCTGCCGCCTCCCATTGGACGAGGCAGAGCCTCATTTCCATTCCAAGTAAACCTTGAGAAGTATAGCTGTGGTCAGAGAGCTTACGGCAAAAGCAATGGCTCAAACCCCAATGCTGGGAAAGCTTTCTGACTCGCCTCTGCCCCATCGAATGTGGCTACGGCTACAACGGGATATAGCACTAAAGACAGAAACCGGGCAGTTTACCTGTCCGGTTTCTACATTAAACTTAGGCTGAATCTCCCTTCTCCTTAAGAAGTCAGGAAATCAGGATAATTAAACACCAACAGCTTTCTTGGTAACGGCTGTCAGTTCGCCCTTAGCATACTTCGCAGCATACTCATCCAGCGAGATCTGCTTGATCTTGCTCGCGTTGCCAGCTGTACCGAACTGCTGATAACGCTCAGCACACACTTTCTGCATGTACTTGATGGAAGGCTTCAAGAAGTGACGAGGGTCAAACTCTTTGGGGTTTGCAGCCAGAGCTTCACGAACCGCCGCTGTGATTGCCAAACGGTTGTCAGTGTCGATGTTGACTTTGCGAACACCGCTCTTGATGCCCTTTTGAATTTCTTCAACAGGTACACCATAGGTTTCAGGGATCGCACCACCATACTGGTTGATCAACGCAATCAGATCTTCGGGAACGGAGGAAGATCCATGCATAACCAGGTGAGTGTTGGGCAGACGACGGTGAATTTCTTCGATGCGGCTGATTGCCAAAATTTCACCAGTGGGCTTACGGGTAAACTTGTAAGCACCGTGGCTAGTCCCGATCGCCACTGCCAGGGCATCTACTTGAGTCGCTTCAACGAACTGAACCGCTTCATCGGGGTCAGTTAACAGTTGGTCATGGGAAAGAGTGCCCTCAAATCCGTGACCATCTTCCTTGTCACCTTTTCCAGTTTCCAGAGAACCCAAGCAACCTAGCTCACCTTCAACGCTCGCGCCGATCGCGTGAGCCACTTTCACAACTTCGCTGGTGACGCGCACGTTGTACTCAAAGCTTGCAGGAGTCTTAGCATCGGCTTCTAAAGAACCGTCCATCATGACGCTAGTGAAGCCATTCTTCAGAGCAGAATAGCAAGTTGCAGGCTCGTTACCGTGATCCTGGTGCATCACGATGGGGATGTGGGGATAGGTTTCGATCGCCGCCAGAATCAAGTGACGGAGGAAATTTTCGCCCGCATACTTACGAGCACCACGAGAAGCTTGCAGGATCACAGGGCTATCAGTCTCAGCAGCAGCCTGCATGATTGCCTGGATCTGCTCCATATTGTTGACGTTAAATGCAGGGATGCCGTATCCATTCTCGGCTGCGTGATCCAGCAGCAGTCGCATTGGCACTAGTGCCATAGGGATTCCTCCTAATTGGTGTGATCAGCTAATTTCGGCTTGAGGCAGACAATTCTTAGGATAATCTTAAGATACTTTCTGCTCCGCAGTGAATTGTATCTATCAATTTCAATCACTTAGTTATTGTTAAGTATAAATGCTCATGAGTACTTTGCCCACTCTATTTTTTATTTTTGCGGCAAAGCTTACTCAAACACAGGTGCCCATATCTCAGAGACAGGTAACTCCCATCCGGGTCATAACGCTGGTAGGGTTAAAACCTCGCCGTTTCGCAAGATTTGAGCATCTTCCACTCGCTCAATATTGGGGCGGTAAACTTCCATCGTTTGAGTTCTGGGATCAACCAGCACGCCAACCTGAGTCTTTAACTGAATAAACCCCTGAATCTTTTGCTGTGAGAGCCATCAGCCTTGATTAGAGTAAAGTGTCTCTATTGTGGCATGTGTACCGTTAGAAACGCGGTTAAAGCGACTCAAAGGTTGCAGTGAAGTCTTCTAATGTCAAGCAATCGGCAACAAAATCTTCCGCATCGCTAACATTCTCAATTTGATATTCCATAATCCGCCGCTCATCATCTTTCATCTTTTTAGATGAGATTGGTGTGCCTGAATATTTGTCTGCGATCGCGTTGAATGCCGTGGCATTTTTGCGCCAACCTTCAGCAGAACATTGAATGATGACCCGCCACATCTTGAACCTTGATATGCATTAGAACGATAAAGTCTGGAATTTATGGGTCGCCTGGGATTCGAACCCAGAACTAATCGGTTAAAAGCCGAGTACTCTACCGTTGAGTTAGCGACCCTTGTTGTTGGAATGAAAGATGGCTCAAAAACGCGCCAATTACCAACGTATCACATCATACAATTCATCTGCACGAAAATCTCAAAATTTCTTAAAAAAGTTTTTCTACAGGACTGTGACGGATAACTTGACGATCGCCTCCAACGTTGCCCCCGGTTCCAGATGAGTTAAATGCTCTCCGGTGTTGAGGGCATTGCGAGGTGCCGTCCACGGTTCAAGGCAATAGAAGTCCTTACCCTTCACCGTCCAAAACACCACCGTTGAATAGACCGAATCGTATTCTACCGTAAGATGGAGCTTGCGGCTTAAATCTGTTGCGCTTGCCGACTGGCGAGTCACGTTGCGAAACGCAGCGTCAATCTCGTCCTGCTCAAAATCAAACTTGCCGGAGTAAGCATCTACACTTTGAGAACGTTGATTGTAAAACTCAGTGCCAGGGATATCCAAAGTCAGTTGCGATTTATCTGTGACCTCAAAATAGGGGTGCAACCCCGTTGAAAAGGGCATCGGTTCACTGGAACGGTTGGTAAATCGTTGGTGGATCTCCAAGGAGTTGCCCTGGAGCTTATAGGTAAAATTCACTAAAAAGTCAAACGGATAAACGGCACGAGTTTGCTCATTGCTGGTCAACTGCAACGAGAGATGAGCACTATCCTGTGTGCCCTGCTCAACCACTTCCCAGGGGAGATCGCGGGCGAATCCGTGTTGTTTCAGGGTATAGGTCTGCCCGTTGTGCGTGTAGGTGTTGTCGGGCAAATTTCCACAGATGGGAAACAGAATGGGAATGCCCCCACGTACCGTCAGTTCTGGGTTCGTAAATCGGGCTGCATCAAGGTACAAAATATCGTGTTCTTGGAGTTTCCAACGAGTTACAATGCCACCGCGCTCTGGCACAACCTCTACTTGAGCTTGGGCCGTTTCATCTGAGAGAACGTAGGTTTTGTATTGCTCTTGCTGAGTGGCGATCGCAAACATAAGACCTCAAGTAACTGATTTTGAATTACCGATTTTGGGATGAAATCCGATTTCCACAAGCGTTTGAGTTGGGTTTCGTTGGCACTCTACCCAACCTGCGGCTTACTAATGAGCTGTGATGACGAACTGGTTTAGAACCCATCCCCCGGCAATGGTTCTACCTCAGCATCGGTCGGCTCGGCGAGTGGGTCAAGCTCATCAGGGAAGAGAATTTCTTCACTTTCTGGTTCGGGCAACACGTCGATTTCTGCCGTTTCTGGAATAGCATCGACAGGTTGAACGGCGTTATCGGGCGTGGTTGCTTCTTGCTTGAGCGGATCGGTGGGCTTGGGAATGGCTTGATTGTCGATGGGAGTCTGCTCTGAGCCATCCGGGTAGGTAATGAAGGAGTTAGCTGGAGCCGTAGTACCCTCGTCAGATGGTGCGGTAATCGGAGTCGTGCCTTCAACGGTAGATGGCTCTAATGAAGCTGGTTCACCTGAAGGGGGTTCCACAAAGGAAGACTCCGGCGAAGTTGGCTTCACCGAGGGAGGTTGTGTGATGATGGGAGGTTGCGTGTTGACGGGCGGTTGGGTTGCAGGTTGAGCCGCTTCAGTCATCGGTTGAGCACTGGGTTGGGTGCTGGGTGGTTGAGCATCAAGCGTGACTGGAAAATCCATTGGTTGCTCAAACTGCGCCGACGCCTTACGAATCCGTTGCAAAATCTCCTCAGCTTTTTCGCCACTGGCAATCTGAGGCTTGTCTTGGCTCACCTGCACAGGCAAAAACTCTAGACGCATCTGGTTTTGCCGCAGCGATACCTTTAGCATAGCCGTGTCGTAGTTGGGCTGCGAAGCGGGATTCTCGCTATTGGGGAAGATGAAATTTCCGAGGGAGTAGGCGATCGCCCGTCCTTTGTAAATTTCAGCCCCCTGGAGGACATCCGGATGATGCCCAACGACCAAGTCGGCTCCCTGGTCGATCGCCGTTCGTGCCAGGTTCATTTGCCAATCAGCGGGTTGCTCTGTCAACTCTTGATTCCAGTGGTAATTGACCACGACCCAATCTACCTGGTCACGGATAGCCTGGATGTCGGCACTGACCTGGTCACTCAACCCCGGATTGACCCCTGCTTTCCAGGTTCCTGCGGCGTGCTGGTCACTGTCTGAGTAGCCCAGATAGGCAATCCGTTGCCCCCGCACATCCATAATCTCAGGGCGACGAGCCTCCTGCTGATTGCGACCTGCACCTAGAGAGTGAATGCCAGCTTGTTCCAGTGTTTCGATCGCCTGGGTCAACTCGGAGTCATCTCTTTGAAGCAGGGCGTTATTAGCTAAATTAACGACATCCACGCCATCCGCTTGTAATGCTTGGATTGCTGCTGACGGATCTGCTGCACCGACAGCAGGTGTTGTGGGTGGGGTATTTAAATAAGCCAGCGTCACATCGGGTTGGGAGATTCGGTTGCGAGCCGCACTTTCTGTCGGGGAGGTTTCTCGGATCGCGCCCAACGCCTCTTCATTACTAAATGCCAGCGTCACAGTTGAGTTTAATTCATCTCCCTCTGCCTCAAACTGAGTGACGGGAACCTGTTCGAGGGCTGTTTCGACAACGGCAGGGCGAGTGATGCCTTCAGCCGTAACGGTTTCTGGCGATCGCAACGTGGAGTTAGCCACCTCAACTGCACAGCCCAGAATGAAGGCAGCAGCGGCAGATTTAACCAACAGGCGTAATCGGGGATTGGTGAGATGATCTTGAAGATTGAGTTGGCGGACTTGCTCGTGCAAAGTATGAGCGGTTTTTACCAGATCTAACTTAGGCAGAGTGGGGAGGAGGGGTTCCACTCGGCGAACCGCGATCGCTTTGGGACGAGAACGTCGCTTTTTGCCCGGTGCAAGCAACCGGACACTTTGTTGCCAGAGCATGTGAGAGCCACCTGCATAGCAGGCAACAATTTGAGCACCCGCAATCAAATCAGACTTTAATTTACACAATCGATGACAAATGAAGCGCACCAATCGTTCGCGATCGGGCGCATGTTGAAACTCCACGAGAATCAGCAGATATCCCGGTCGAGAGGCAGCGGCAACGCAAACATAAATGCCTTGAGGAACCAGATAGGCATTGATCCAATAGGCGATCGCCCGAAAGTGCCCCGCCCGTGCCATCTGCATTACAGATGGTTGATATAACTCCTCAATGGACGCTACAGAAGGCTTCGCAAGCTCTAAATTAACCATGTAGCCAACTCCTCAAGGTCATCATTTCACACCTTCCCACCACCAAGATTGCCAATGGAATCGTAACTTTTAATACGCCAATTGGTTTCCTTACCTCAAGGAATATCTGAAAACAAGGTATTGTCAGTGATTTAAATCACAAAAACAATCGATGAATATCACAATACCACACCGATCTCAATCAACCTAAAAGACGGAAGAATCATTGATAGTTATAAGAGTAGAAAAGCATTAATAATTGGCAAGGATGCATCCTTTCCTATGATCGACACACTTGTACAATCAGCTTTACAAACGGGCTGGCTCAGCGTTGAATCAGAGGGTCTGCTTCGTCAGGTGATCGCGATGCGAAGCTTTCACACAACTGATATGACCGCCATTGAGCGTTTGTATGACGCTGTACATCAGGGCTTAGTGAAGCGAGAAGCCTGTGGCACCTCAGAAGTGTTGCCACTCCCTAAACTAGATTGTTCTACTTTGCAGCCCAAGTAAAGCTAGTTCGTATCATTCGTAACAGAAATTTGCTTTTCTAGTATTGAGCGGACTGCAAATAAGAGATCAAGGGGCGAATTTAATTCGCCCTTTTTGACGTTCTTGAGGATTTATTTGAATGGGACGAAGGGGTCAGGTTTATCCTAGAAGGCAGGGTTGATTACACCCTGCTCCATTGCCTATGACACCCGTGCCAAATTCTTCTGAGTCCAATAGTTCTAATCAGTTTGAAGCGAATCCTATCCCTGATAATCAGAGCGATCGCTTAAATGGTCAGATCGCTGTTCCGCCTTCCAGTCAACCGTATGGTGAGGTGACTCGCCAGGAGAACAGTTCAACGATTATCTCTCAACCTCCAACCCCGTCAAATCCTGCCCCACCCTCTGCTGCATTTATTGTGCTGGTCGCCATTGGGGTCATGTTTGTAGGATTATTGACCAATAGCCTCTGGATCAGCATTGGAGGCACCATTGTTGCCACGCTAATCTCGCTGCGAATTTTGGCGCGGACCCTACAAATTGTCATCACTGAACTTGTCACAGAGCAACAATTGCTCATTGCCCTATTGGGACTGATCGTGGCAGCCATCTGTGTTCTGCGGTTTACCCCCATTGGAGAGCGGTTGGGCAGTTGGTATAACGGCTTAAATTGGGATGCCGTGGGTGCGACGGGTGAAGTCGTGGGTGCGGTCGGTCAAATTTTGATCGCCGTTCTAGCCGTTTATATTGCGTGGCGACAATACGTTATTTCCAAAGATCTCACGATTCAGCAAAACCTGATTACCCAGCAGCAGACCATCGACTCCTACTTTCAGGGCATCTCTGAGTTAGTCCTGGATGCTGAAGGGTTGCTGGAGGATTGGCCTCAAGAGCGGGCGATCGCGGAAGGACGCACAGCGGCGATTCTCAGCAGCATTGATGCTCCCGGTAAAGCCAAGGTGATTCGGTTTTTGTCCCGTTCTCGATTGCTTACCCCTTTGAAGCGCGATCGCCTGCTTGGTCGTGCCATCCTGGATGGTTCAGGTGGCTATCAAGAAGATCGAGATTTTGGGGTACGGGTGATTGATCTGGGGGTGATGTTGGCTGAGTCAAATTTGGCAGGCACTGACCTGCGTTGGACTGACCTGAGTGACGCGAATTTGATTCGTGCCAATTTGAACGGATGCAGTTTGGTCAAAGCCAATCTAGCCCGTACGGTTCTAGTCGATGCTAACCTGTCCGGGGCTGACATTATGGGAGCCACACTATTTTACGGTTCTGCGGACACCGCCACACCCCGCAGTCGGGCTGATATTCCCGATTACACGACGGGTGCCCACACTGGTGCGGTGGTCGAAAATGCAGATCTCACCAGCGTCCAACGGATCTCGAATGAGCAGCGATATTATTGCTGTGCTTGGGGAGGTTCAAAAACGAGAGCCACTATTCCCGGTGGGTGTGAGGGAATTCCGAATCGTTTAGGACGATAGGAAATAGGTAGAAGAAAGAAGAGAGAAGAGGGAAGAGAGAAAAAAGAAGAGAGAAGAGAGAAGGCAGAAAATAGAAGAGAGAAGATAGAAGAGAGAAGGCAAAAAAGAAGGGTGAATGGTGAGAGCAAAGATTTGCTATTCCCCATTCCCCACTCCCAACACCTTATCTTGTCCGGAAATTGCGCCGACGCATCAGAAACTCTGGCAGATCAATTTTGCTAAAGCGAGGCGATGGAAGGGCAGAGAGGGGTTCTGGTTCAGAGGTTTGATCGCTGCCGACCCACTGCAATAGGGCGAGTAACTCGATCAGGGCAGGGGTGACGGGGATATTGGTGTCGTTGTCAGTTAAGGAATTGGGGAGAGCTTGTTCGAGCAGGTCGCTCATGTGGGCCATCTGACGCTGGTGTGCCAGATAGCGATCCTTCCAGTGCTGAACAGCGGTTTCATATTCACTTGCCTGTCGAGCCTGCTGAAGGATTTGTTCCTGCATTTCATGCACGTCTCGTTCCAGGTCGGCTATACGGGTGCCCTGTCGATCGCGCTCTAGCTCAAGCTCCTGGGAGGTTTGCTGCCATTTTGCCTGGAGTTTGTGTTGCTTGGCGAGTTCGGTTTCCAGTTCTTCGACCTTAATTTGAGCGATCGCCAATTCTTTACGCAATGCGGCGATCGCTGTATCCCGTTCGGCTGCCAGAGTTTTAGTTTGGCGCAGGGTCAGCTCTAAAACCTGACGTTCTTCTAAAAAGTGGGCTGCTTGTTTTAATTCGGTTTCTAGCGCAACGATGTGTTGCGTGAGACGGTGAATCTGTTGTTGAGCAATGGCTAGTTGCTCTTGAGCCTCCGTGGGATCGGCGGCAGTATTATCCAACGGTAAGGAGAGTTGGATGGGTGCCTCTGGAGTTGGTAACACTTTGGGGGGGCTTTCCCCCAGGGAGTCGCCCGATACAAGCTCCTGTAAGAGGGAGTACTGAGCTAAGCCAAGGATGGCTAACAAGACTTGATCTCGAACTTTTAGGCTTTGTTCAGAGCGTTGGAGTTGTTGCTTTAAACAGGCAATCGCCTGATGTTGCACAGAGGCAAATTCTTCGGTCTTGATCAGTTGAGCTTCTAAAAATGCTTGATTTTGAATTTGTCCTTTAAAGTCTGCCAAACATGCCAAAGCCTGATCTAGAGCGTGTTCTAGATCACGAATTCGGGTGGTTGAATCCTGCGTTGTAGCAGAAGTAGCGTCTAATGCTTCGACGGGGAAGGGATTTAGCTCCGCTGAGTCCTGGGCGATCGCCTGGTCAGGGGAGGCAATCTGAGCCATAGCATCCAAAGGAGGCTGTTCGTCGGTTGAACAGAGAGCATGAGGGATGTCGGGTTGTGGCATTCAAAACCTCCCCTGAAACAGGCTCTTTTGAACCGATGAATCAAGCAAATAAGCTTGAATCCAGTCTACAAGATCGATTTCCTCAATCGAAACTCGTCACCCAATTAATTCAGAATGCTGATCCCCTGATGCGGTCAATTGTTGTCGTTGCTATCGCTGAAAATAGTTCTCAGCCAACATCCTACTGGTTGCTTCGTGAAACTAGGTCTGCACTTTGGGCGGAACTTCAGTACTGGCACTATTCAGCGACCACAGATACTCAACTGGTAATTTTGCCCGTTGGCAACTTTCCTCCAACTGCCTTTGTTGGCTTAACGCCTTACGCAGGGTGACGATTAGATCGTGGACTTGCTCGTGAATCGGCGACTGATGATTCACCGCATGCATTGTTTGTCGTTCTAAAAGTTGTAACAGTAACTCGTAATGAATGTGAGACGGGAGGGGAATTGGCTCCATCTGGTTTTTGAGTTGAATTAACGGTTAAGTAAGTTTGGATAATGGGTCAACTAACGGAACACGAAGGGGTTGGATTATCCAGCAAAGAGCGTGGCGATCGCAGCAGCGGGATCGGGTTGTCGTACTAAGGATTCCCCGATTAATACCGCATTAGCTCCTGCCTGCTGAACCTGTTGTAAGTCGCTGAATTGGTGCAGCCCAGATTCGCTCACTATAACAATGTCGCGCTCCTGGATCACAGCACTCCGCTCGGCTAACAAACTGCGAGTCGTCTCAAGATCGACTGCAAACGTTTCTAAGTTGCGGTTGTTGATCCCCAACAGGGCGACTGTCTCAAGTGCCAGTACTCGATCCAGCTCTTCTAAAGTATGCACTTCGATTAAGGCTGTCATCCCCAAAGAGGTAGCAATCTTTAAAAAATATTGCAGATCCTTATCCGAGAGAATAGCGGCAATGAGAAGCACCGCATCGGCTCCATTTGCCCGTGCCAGGTAGATTTGGTAGGGATAGATGACAAAATCCTTACACAACAAAGGCACATCCACAGCCTGACGAATCTCGCGCAGGTAGACAAAACTGCCCTGAAAGAACCGTTGATCGGTCAAGACTGAAATACAAGCAGCACCAGCCGACTCATAAGCCTGGGCGATCGCCACGGGGTCAAAGTCAGCCCGAATCACCCCTTTGCTAGGGGATGCTTTCTTAACTTCGGCGATCAGAGCAGGTTTCCGGGTAGATTGCTTTAACGCCGCTACAAAATCGCGAGGTGGCGGCAGCGTTTTCACATTATGTTGCAGTTCTCGGAGCGGAGTCCGTTCGCGCATCTGCTCGACTTCTGTTTCTTTGTGCCAAACGATCTCTTCCAGAATGTGTTGTGGCTCAGCACCAGGCATTTTCACCTGATAGCGCAAATTTTCGACTGCAACAGCCGGATTGGGTGGACGACGACGAATTTGCATCAGTCTAAAGAAAAAGAATGAACAGTGGAGTAGATTGTGAAGTCTTGGTTATTGCTCAATTGTGATGGGTCAATGGTCAATGGTGAATCCGTCTCTGACTAGAACCATCTACCATTGACGATTGACCATTGACTACTGACACCGACTAATGTGTTGCCAATGCCCGTTTGTATGCCTCATCCAGAACCTCTGAGAGGGTGGGATGGGTGTGAACCAGGAAGGCAAGTTCGTGAACGGAGCGGCGTTGGGCGATCGCATTGGCAGCTTCTTGAATCAAGTCAGACGCATGTAACCCGATAATGTGTGCGCCCAGCAATTCTCCGGTGTCCTGGCGATAAATCACTTTTGCCATACCGTCGGTTTCACCCTCGGCGATCGCCTTCGAGTTGCCCTTAAAGTAGGTGCGTGCGGTTGCCACCTGGAAGCCCTCTGCTTTGCCCAGTTCTTGAGCCGCAGGCTCCGTCATGCCGACAAAACTGACTTCGGGGTGTGTAAAGGCGGCAGCGGGAATGCTGCGGTAGTCTACTGTGCGCGATCGCCCACACATGGTTTCCACGGCGGCGATCCCCTGAGCGGAGGCAGCGTGGGCCAGCATCATCTTGCCAGTTGCATCCCCGATCGCCCAGAGATGAGGCACAGGCTGTCCATCTAAGAGGACTGCCATCTGGTCGTTGACGGTGATAAAGCCCCGGCGATCGGTTTCAATGCCGACGGTTTCCAAGCCCAAGTCTTGAGTCGCTGGAATCCGACCCGTTGCGACCAGGCAAGCATCGACCTCTAATACATCGACCACTTCCTTTGTCTTGGCATCTGCCAACTCAATTACAACCGGCGATCCGGGGGTAACTTTCATCGCCAGCGTCCCTACTTTGGTTTCGATGTCACGCGGCGCGATCAACACCCGTTGAGCCAGTTTTGCGATGTCGGGGTCAAACCCTGGCATTAATTGATCGAGTGCCTCGATCAGGGTCACTTCAGACCCTAAAGCGGTGTAGATGTCGGCAAACTCTAAGCCGATATAACCACTCCCAATGATGGCAACCCAGGACGGTAGCCAATCCAGCTTTAAGCCATCATCGCTAGTGAAAACGGTCTTGCCATCCAGTTGAACCCCCGGTGGCACAAAGGGAACTGACCCCGGCGAGAGAATAATATCTTGAGCCGTGACAACCTTTTCACCTGAGGCTGTGGCGATCGCGACTTTGTGAGCCCCTGCCAGCTTGCCGCGTCCCTGAATGACGTCAACTCCTAGCCGCTTGAGGCTGTTGGACATGTCGCCGCGAATTTTGGAAACCAGGTTTTTGGCGTGGTCAGCGATCGCCTGCCGTTCAAAGCTTACCTGCTCGACCTGAATTCCCAACGCTCTTAAGTGCTCAGCGTTACGCAACTCTCGTACCCGTCCTGAAGCAGCTAATAACGCCTTTGAGGGAATGCAGCCTCGATTGACGCAGGTTCCTCCCATGTCTCCGGCTTCAATAATTGCGGTTTTAAGACCACAACTGACTGCATGTAGGGCTGCGCCGTGACCACCAACCCCTGCACCTACAATCACCAAATCGTAATCAAATCCGTGACTCACTTCAGTCTCCCGTTCCGTTTTTTGCTATCGAAATGCTAAGCTCACCTGTTCAATTCTCATCTGGAGACGGTCAATTAGACAACCTGATGCCAAAGTTCTGATATCAAAGTTTGTATCTGTAACCATCCCAACTGGGATGGGAACGGGGTTGAGGGGCTTCGTCGTGAGCGGTTGACCTGAGAAGCCAAAAGAAGCACGCTGGCGATCGCTTGAACAGTTTAGCAGTCAATCTGGGTACTTTGTGATTGTGAGATATCACTGCATCGAGAGCCATGCAGCAGCCAGCAACAGGCTGTAGCGAATGGGCAGTGGAGTAAATTTAAGGAGTTCTTTCTCTCGATTTGTGGTCGTTCCCTGTTGTCAAGATTGATTGGTTCAGTGCATAAAGTAAACAATCTCCTCCGAAAAATATTCAGAGCAATTGAGGTGTTGCACCTGATAGTCAATCTCTGTCCCACTCTTCCGCTTGAAGTTAGTCACCATCACTGAGAAATATCCTATTGATCCTTCTTCCTTTTGGAGTCAAGCCTTATGAATCAAAGCCAGCAAGAGTTACGACGTGCCGCTGCTAAAGCATTCATGGAGTCGCTTGACCAGCTTGGAATGAGTCTCTCTAGCCCTGAGGAGGAAGTGTCTGAAGCCAAGCCTGCACCCGCAAGTCATGCCAAAACCGCTCCGCAAAAACCTCCGGCTTCAGCATCGTTGACCGTAGAAGAGTTAGAAGATGCAGTTGCCGATATTGAGCAGTTTATTCAGGGCATTCAAAACCAGAATTCTGAAGCCTAAACGGACGGAACCAACCGAGAATAGGGACTAGAATCGAGGTTTCTGTTTGAGGTTGACTGAGGAATGAGTGAAGCAACTCCAGTGGCAATGCGACGCCTTGCTCCCTTTGGGGCGATCGCCAATGCCCGCCTTCCGGGCTATGAAGGCTTACAGCAGATTGATTTAAACGGTCAACGACACATCGATCGCATTCTGCCAATGACGCAGAGTCAGGTTGAGCCATCCCCCTCGGTCGGACAAGTGTTGGATGTTGAGGGTGACTGGGTTTCGTTGGGTGGAGTCGATGTGCAGATCAACGGTGCATTAGGGTTAGCCTTTCCGGATCTGAGTCCTGAGAATGCCGACAAGTTGCCGCAGATCTGCAATTTTCTCTGGGATCAAGGCGTAGATGGGTTTTTGCCAACGCTGGTAACGACCTCGGTGGACAACATTCAGCGATCGCTCTCTACTCTGGCAAATCTGCCCTCATCGACCTCAGCCCAGATTATTGGCGTTCATCTGGAGGGACCCTTCCTCAACCCAACTAAACGGGGGGCGCATCCCGAAGCCCATCTGCTGCCCCTGACGATTGAGCAGGTCAAACGGGTGTTGGGGGATTATGCCTCGCTGGTCAAGGTGATGACGCTGGCTCCAGAGCTTGATCCTACAGGGACGGTGATCCCCTATTTGCGATCGCTGGGGATCACCGTCAGCCTGGGGCACTCGCAAGCCACAGCCACCCAAGCACAAGCTGCCTTTGAGCAGGGAGCCACGATGGTGACTCATGCCTTTAATGCCATGCCGGGGTTGCACCACCGGGAACCGGGTTTGTTAGCCGCCGCGATCGCCCATCCAGATGTTTCCTGCGGTTTCATTGCGGACGGTCAACACGTTGTTCCGCTGATGCTGGATCTGATGCTGCGAATGGGACGGGGCACCATTCCCCCAGCGTCTGCTACCCAGAGCTTTTTCCTGGTCAGCGATGCCCTCGCGCCACTAGGACTGCCCGATGGCATTTACCCCTGGGATGAGCGGGAGATTCAAGTCACCAAGGGTACGGCTCGACTTCTAGATGGCACCCTCTCTGGCACGACCCTGCCACTATTAACCGGAGTGCAAAATCTGGTGAACTGGGACATTTGTGACCCTACTGAGGCGATCGCTCTGGCAACTGAGGCTCCTCGAAGGGCGATCGGCTTACCGGGGTTGGAGCCGGGGCAGGTGGCTAATTTTTTGCGGTGGGGATTTGACAAAGCGACAGGGGAATTGACCTGGCAACGAGTTAATGGAGGACGTCAGTGGTCAATGGTTAGTGGTCAATGGTCAATGGTCAGTGGTCAGTGGTCAGTGGTCAATGGTTAATGGTCAATAGTCAGTGGTCAATGGTTAGTGGTCAATAGTCAATGGTTAGTGGTCAATGGTCAATAGTCAATAGTCAATAGTCAATGGTCAATGGTCAATGGTCAGGCTTCGGCAGGCTCAGCCAACTCGAAACTCCACCCTTCTACTCCCCACTCCCTTACTCCCCCACTCCCCTTCCCCTACTCCCCATTCCCTACTCCCTACTCCCCATTCCCTACTCCCTTCCCCCTGTCTGTCCCCTTTGTGCTTTAAGATTTATCAGAGGAACGTTTTAAGAAAGATTTCAAACTATGAACGGGGTAGATGACAAAACCGTCGTCCGCGAATATTTCAACGCCACGGGGTTCGATCGCTGGCGGCGGATTTATGGCGATGGTGAAGTTAATAAAGTGCAACTGGATATCCGGCAAGGTCATCAACGAACCGTTGATACTGTTTTGTCGTGGCTAAAGGAAGATGGCAACTGGGCTGGGCTAACCGTGTGTGATGCGGGCTGTGGCGTCGGTAGTCTCAGCATTCCGTTGGCACAAGCCGGGGCGATCGTCTACGCCAGCGATATTTCTGAAAAGATGGTAGGCGAGGCAAAAACGAGAGCATCTGAGGCGTTGGGACAAACGACAAACCCCACGTTCACCGTGCAAGATTTAGAAGGGTTGAGCGGTAGCTATCACACTGTAATTTGCCTGGACGTATTGATTCACTACCCTCAGGATAAAGCGGCACAGATGATCGCTCACCTCAGCAGTCTGGCAGAGTCGCGGTTGATTCTCAGCTTTGCGCCCAAAACTTTGGCATACACGGTGTTGAAGAAGATTGGTGACTTTTTTCCAGGTCCCAGCAAAGCCACTCGCGCTTACCTGCATCGAGAGTCAGATATCGTTAACATTTTGAAAGCTAATGGCTGGACGGTGCAGCGACAGGCGATGACCAAAACTCGGTTCTACTTTTCCCGGTTGTTGGAAGCGACTCGTTAATGATGGGGCGATCGCGTCTATTTGTAACTGCACATAAACTGTTACAAATCAACCTGTAGCAATGTATCAATCAGAGCTGTGATTTTGTAACGTAGTTGCGGCTTTTGGCGGGTTTAACCCGTCTTTTTTGTCACTTGTGTAAGAATTTTTAACAAAAACTCTCATCAAATCAGACTACTGTAACAATTTAGGTGGGTTTCTGGTCTTTAGTAAGCACCGATACTCCAGCAAAAAATTTTAGTGTCGAGACATTTTAGTAGTTAGGACTTAATAGCATGAGCAGTAATTTGGCAACTAAGTTGCGGGAAGGCACCAAAAAAGCTCACACCATGGCTGAGAATGTTGGCTTCGTTAAATGCTTCTTGAAAGGTGTTGTAGAAAAAACGTCTTACCGTAAGTTGGTGTCCAACTTCTACTTCGTCTATTCTGCGATGGAAGAAGAGATGGAACGCCATCGTCAGCATCCTATTCTTTCCAAAATTTATTATCCTGAACTGAACCGCAAAGCCAGTCTCGAACACGACCTCCACTACTATTTCGGTAACAACTGGAGAGAGCAAATTGCTCCCTCTCCTGCGGCTCAAGCCTACGTTCAACGCATCCGCGAGATCTCAAACACTGAGCCTGAGTTGTTGATTGCCCATTCCTACACCCGCTACCTGGGTGATTTGTCGGGTGGTCAAATCCTCAAGAACATTGCTCAACGGGCAATGAACCTCTCTGAAGGTGAAGGCATTGCGTTTTACGAGTTTGCTGATATCTCTGATGAGAAGGCATTCAAAGCCAACTATCGTCAAGCTCTGGATGAGATGCCAATTGATGACGCGACAGGCGATCGCATTGTGGATGAAGCCAATGCCGCTTTTGGTATGAATATGAAGCTGTTCCAGGAGTTGGAAGGCAATCTGGTCAAGGCGATCGGGCAAATGCTGTTTAACAGCTTGACTCGTCGTCGCACTCGTGGCAGCACTGAACTCGCTACCGCTGAGAACTAGAAAAATAAAGGCTAAAGGCAAAAGGCAGAACGCTAAAGGCTAAAGGCTAAAAAACAAGAAAGCTAAAGGGTAAAGATCAAGTGGGCTTCAGGGTGTCCGATTGGTTTTTATTCTTTAGCTTTTGTTTTTTCTTATCCTTCATCTTTTATCCTTTATCCTTCTCTTTTCCTTCCTCCTTCCCCCTCCGTGATAGGATAAACTTCTGGTACGACATTCCGAATCGCCGCAATTGCCTGAACTTGCGCGTCCCTAACTTCTATTGCAGTCCGGCTGAGATTTAACGACTCAGGGTGACTCGGAACAGGCTGTCTTACCTGCCCCTCACCCAGAAAAGACCTGGACGATGCGTTTTGACAAGATTTTGATTGCTAATCGAGGTGAGATTGCGCTCCGCATTCTCCGCACATGCGAAGAGATGGGTATTGCTACGGTTGCGGTGCATTCGACGATCGATCGCCATGCCCTTCATGTTCAGTTGGCAGATGAGGCGGTGTGCATTGGAGAACCTCCCAGTAGCAAAAGCTATCTCAACATTCCCAATATTATTGCAGCGGCTCTAACCCGCAATGCGACTGCGATCCATCCGGGGTATGGGTTTCTGGCAGAGAATGCTCGATTTGCCGAGATCTGCGCCGACCACCAGATTGCCTTTATTGGTCCTTCTCCCGATGCGATGCGGGCGATGGGCGATAAGTCTACGGCTCGCGACACCATGAAGCGCATTGGGGTGCCAACCGTTCCGGGGAGCGAGGGGCTTTTGAGTGATGAGCGTGAGGCATTGGCGATCGCCCAACAAATTGGCTATCCCGTGATGATCAAAGCCACAGCGGGTGGGGGTGGTCGGGGGATGCGTCTGGTGCGTGCCGAGGCAGACCTGGTGAAATCGTTTTTGGCGGCTCAAGGTGAGGCAGAAGCTGCCTTTGGTGACGCTGGTGTGTATCTCGAAAAATTTATTGAGCGTCCCCGTCACATCGAGTTTCAAATCCTGGCGGATACCTACGGCAATGTGATTCATTTGGGCGAACGCGACTGCTCCATTCAACGTCGCCACCAAAAACTCCTGGAAGAAGCACCCAGTCCAGCCCTCAGTTCCGAATTGCGGGAAAAGATGGGCGATGCAGCAGTGCGGGTTGCCAAGGCGATTAACTATGTCGGAGCAGGCACGATTGAGTTTCTGCTGGATCAGTCGGGTCACTTCTATTTCATGGAAATGAACACGCGGATTCAAGTCGAACATCCCGTTACTGAAATGATCACGGGGCTAGACTTAATCGCTGAACAGATTCGCATTGCTCAAGGAGAACCCTTGCGGTTGACACAGGAACAGGTAGAATTTCGTGGGCATACGATCGAGTGTCGGATCAACGCCGAAGATCCCGACTACAACTTCCGCCCCAACCCCGGTCGCATCAGCGGCTACCTCCCTCCGGGTGGGCCTGGAGTCCGGATGGATTCGCACGTCTACACCGATTACGAAATTCCCCCTTATTACGATTCCCTCATCGGCAAATTGATCGTCTGGGGACCCGATCGCCCCTCTGCGATTCGTCGAATGCGCCGTGCCCTGCGCGAATGCGCCATTACAGGACTATCTACGACCATCGGCTTTCATCAAAAGATTCTGGAAACTAAGGAGTTTGCTGAAGGCAAGGTCTATACCAACTTTGTAGAACAGTTGATGCAAGCCCTGAATGAGGCAAAGTCCTGAGGGAAAGAGTTGGGGAATTGGGAGTAGAGGGGTGATGGAGTTAGGGAGTAAGGGAGTTGGGGAGTAGGGAATGGGGAGTGCGAGTAGAGGGGTGGAGTTTCGAGTTGGCTGAGCCTGCCGAAGCCTGAGTTTTGAGTGAGTGATTCCTGATCATTGACCCCTGACTACTGACCCCTGACCTCTGACCATTAACGCTCAACGATTAACCATTGACCATTGACCATTGACCATTGACCCTTGACTACTAACCCCCGACCCCTAACCATTGACCCTTAACCCAACCTTGTTTCTCAATCTATAGAATTATCGGGTCAATTCCATTTAGCTGGCACAATGAAGAGTGATGTCATTGGTAATGGGCTGTGGTGACTCAAACGGTTGATTCGATTCTCGATCGCGCCTTAGCAGGGTTTGACTTGACCGAAGCGGAAGGGGTCGTTTTGTTGCAACAACAAGACGCTGAGGCGATCGCGTCGATTCGTCGGGCTGCGGATCAACTACGCCAACAGCAAGTGGGCGAAACCGTGACTTATGTGGTCAACCGCAATGTCAACTTCACCAACATTTGCGAACAGCACTGTAGCTTTTGTGCGTTTCGTCGCGACGAGGGAGAAACCGGAGCCTATTGGCTGGATGAATCTGCCATTCTAGAAAAAGTAACCGATGGGGTCAATCGGGGTGCGACCGAAATTTGTATGCAAGGGGGACTGAATCCCCAGGCAAAAATCGACGGCAAATCTCTGGCTTATTACGTCCGCTTGGTGAAGTTGATCAAAGAAGCCTTTCCGCAACTCCATCTCCATGCCTTCTCCCCACAAGAGGTGCAATTTATCGCACGAGAAGATGACCTGAGCATCGTGGATGTGATTGCAGACTTGCAGGATGCAGGTGTGGAGTCCATGCCGGGAACAGCAGCGGAAGTGCTGGATGACGAGGTGAGAAAGATACTCTGCCCTGAGAAGATCAATACGGCTGAATGGCTGGAAATTATGGAAACGGCTCACCAGTTGGGGATGCCGACCACGAGCACGATGCTATCAGGGCATATTGAAACTCCCGAACAGCAGATGAAACATTTGGGCTTGTTGCGATCGCTCCAACAAAAAAATGCCAGACGGGGCGATCGCGGCTTTACAGAGTTCATTCTCTTGCCGTTTGTCGGGCAGGACGCGCCCAAACCACTGCGGAAACGAGTCGGACGCGATCAACCTGTTCTATCCGATGCTCTTTTGCTGACCGCTGTAGCTCGCATCTTTTTGGGCAACTGGATCGACAACCATCAGCCCAGTTGGGTCAAGTTGGGCTTAGAGGGGGCAACTGAAGCCTTGAACTGGGGTTGCAATGATATCGGTGGCACTTTGATGGAGGAACACATCACCTCAATGGCGGGTGCCCAAGGCGGAACCTGCAAAACGGTAGAAGAGTTGCAAACGGCGATTCAATCGGTCGGTCGCCCCTATCGTCAACGTGACACGCTGTATCGAGCCATTCGTAAGCAATTAGTCATTGGATAATCAGGTATAGCCGTAGCCACATTCGATGGGGCAGAGGCGAGTCAGAAAACTCCTCTAGAATCAGGGTTTGAGCCGTAACCTTTCTTTGTCCTAAGCTTTCTACCAGAGCTATATTTGCATTCAGCAACGCTGATAATTCATCAGTCCAGGAAACAATCCGCAATCCAACCCACTTGATTAGCCCGTGTTCGGTTTTGGGCACCTGGCTCAGGGGAGGGTAATAGTTCTGCATGATTAATGACCTGATACCAGGTAACACCATCAATCTGGGTTGTCTCTCCTGTCAACGTAACCCACGCTCCTTGGGGAGCAATTCCCCGAATTGTCAAAGGGGTTAGGGCTGGTTCATCTCGAAAGTTGGCTCCATCATAATTCATGCCATTGCAGTCGTTAATTTGAGTTTGAGATCTGGGTATTGGACGAGATGTTTTCTCCTCTAGGGGCTGCAATGAGTTGTTAGGTTCTTCATTGGTTGGTAGTCCCCATACAGCAACGGATTGTTCTACAACTTCTAGACGTTCATCTTGAGACACATCTTCTGGATTTGGAGCAAGTGACGGATCTTCTACGGTTGAGCTTGAAGCCTCAAATGCTCTCTGAACAGCTATAAAGAGAACGATTGTGACCAAAGCGATCGCCACATTTTTCCCAAAACCGTTATCAGGAGAGGGTGGGCTAGGTGGCTTTTCTGGAACCCACCGTACTTCTAAGTGACCTTTACTATCTAGCATGATTAAGAGTGATAAATAGATGGTGTATAGCAACCGAGGGGTTGTTTAGGACGGGGCACAGGGGTGGAGTTCCTGACTGGAAGCGCAGCCCCCAAACGCTCTTGTATTAACTGTTTCGACAGTTGCTAGAGCGAGTACAAATTCAAATGCGTTCATATCCGAAAAGAGTTAATTCACATTTTCAAGATATGCAGGACTAGCGCAGTCAGATCCCCCAAACCCCCTTAGAAAGGGGGCTTCTGGAATTCCCCCCTTTTCAAGGGGGGCTAGGGGGGATCCAAGCTTTAGGCTTCAAGTGCGTAAGTCCTAATATGAAAAAGACAACTCAATTAGTGGTTTTAGTGTTCTGGAAATACGCCACTAGTACTCTCTAAAGACCTAACCAAAACATTGAAACTACATCCAAATCAATTGCTGCACAGGTAGGTTCAACACACAGCGTTGTGTTATCACGACTGACGACGTAAACCTGTTCACCGCTATGAAGAACTGACCCACTGGGGCAATAGGCTGACCACAAGATTGATTGAAAGCGAACCCAACCTGTTTTTCCTGGTTCGATCGTTTCAACAACGATCGCCTCATTTTCAATGCAAGGTGTGTTAACTGTGGATGGGCTAGCGTGAGATGTATCACGGTTGCTCAAACGGCTAAACCAATTCTTGAAGGGCAACATAGGATTGACTCCTGAGTGACGACAGAAACTCCATCCCTGGGGCATGTTTTCAGTCTATTCAGGAGTTCACAGCCCTTCAATTCAGCGGACTTCAGAGTTTTTCAGGCTGATCCAAAAAGTCAATTCCGTAAAGTTCAGCAAATTTCAGTGGAGTTGCTGCTAACCCAGTGAGAATCCAGGTTCTCGAAAAAGTTCAGCAAAATATCAGTAGAGTTCAGCAAAGTTCAGCCTTAAACTGATGGCTAGTGTGCATCTCTACCAAAATTTATCATGGACGCTGAAGAAGCATTGAGGTTTGTCAATGAGTTGTTGTCTCAACAGGGTAAACGGCTCACCGACTTACAGAGATTTGTCTTTTTAGGCACCTGGGTTGGCAAAGATTATCAAACCATTCATCGGGAACATTCGGATCGCTGTTCGCTCGACCACCTCAAGCGGAATGTGGCGTATCAGTTGTGGAAATTGTTGTCAGAAGTGTTCGATGAAAAGGTTTCAAAAAGTACCTTACAAAATTGTGTTCATCGAGCACTACAAAAGTGGCAGCAACCAGAGGCACCCCTTTATTCTTTGCCTCAACCTGAGCTACTGCCAACGGCACCCCTTTATTCCGTGCCTCAACCTGAGCCAAGACATTCGATTGAAGATTGGGGAGATGCTCCCTCCGCCACTTCCTTCTATGGCTATGCTCAACTGCTAAACTCGCTCAATCATGTTATTCGAGTTAATCTGTGTCGATTGATCTCCCTCTATGGCATCAGTGGCGTTGGCAAAACAACGATCGCCCTCCAGTTAGCTCTCCAGGTGCGAGAGCAGTATGAATTTGTGATCTGGCGATCGCTGCAACAAGCTCCGTTACTTGCCGATCTGTTAGCCGAATTGACGTACCATCTTTCCCATCAGCAAGAGCGTAGCGTTGATCTGAGTCACTTCATGCGCTACATCACAGAGCACCGTTGTTTGGTCATTTTAGATGGGTTAGAAGCGGTGTTAAACCCTGGTGTGCATGATGGCTCTTACAGAGCAGGCTACGAAGCCTATGGTGCTCTGTTGCGCCAGGTGGGAGCCACGGCTCATGAAAGCTGTTTAATCATAACGACACAGGA
Organism: Oscillatoria sp. FACHB-1407; assembly: GCF_014697545.1. GTDB lineage: Bacteria > Cyanobacteriota > Cyanobacteriia > Elainellales > Elainellaceae > FACHB-1407. The sequence goes on from NZ_JACJSA010000006.1 coordinate 210,348, forward strand.
AAATCCGAGAGAAATCGTAGAAGCAGAGGGCAATCATGGATACGTTCACTCTGAGGTCATCAAAGGCTTGAGTGTGAGTGGAACCAAGCAGTTACTGATGGACAAACGATGCTCAGGCAAAGACAATCAATGGCGGGAGATGACTTATCGGTATTGGGCGCATCCTTTCATTTTGAGTGCGATCGCCACCGACATTCGAGAATTTTGTAAAGGAGATACAGCTTTATTTCTAGAGCAATTTAAGGATCCCTTAGCGTTGATCCCCGACAGTATGCGTTCTCGATTGGAGCAGCAATTGGAACGGCTATCTCCGGCAGAACACCAAATTGTCAGTTACCTGCTGACCTGTGAGGAGCCTGTATCCCTTTCGGAATTACAACAGGCGACAGGGCAACGGATGTCTGCTGGGGAATTGATGAATGTGTTGCGATCGCTCAAACGCCGAGCATTCATTGATACGGATGAAAAGTGCTATTTCTTACAGAGATTGGTGATGCAATATTTACAGCAGTCAAACCCATAGATCTCGGTTTATACTGACCCGATCCCAATATTTTTTCTTGACTAAATTACCAATCTTGTAGTATCTACTTAGATAAAGACTTCTCGAATACTAACTATTACGTCTCAGAGGCTATAGCCACTATCAATGCTTCGTCATTTGAATCAGACGTTGCATTGTTGTTCTTAGGTTGCTGGAATTACTGTTTTCAAAGGTTAAACGCTGCTCTCGAAGGAATTGAGGTGATTCACAAGTAATCACCCATCTTGTTCTACCCAAAATCGGTATTTCCCGATCGCTCGTTTTATCTTTGCGCTTCTCTGTCTGGGCGCGTCATCTACCTACCATGTATAACAGTCAAAGCGGTTTCGACGCTGATGCAAATTGCATATTTGAACATTTATTGGAGTTACGAGAAACATCCCATGGCAATGAACTGCTGAAGCGGTTTAAGGCATTATTTTTGGACGGGGATCACTACCCTGAACCGAGAATTCGAGAAGCCTTAAATCGCATTCTGAAGTCTCATCGGGCAGAACAGGGATTTGCCAACGTCTTCAATCGTTCCTGCTACATTCTCATCAACTATTGGTGGTTAAAGCGGCATTGGCAGTTGACCTCCAAATTAATTCAATTGATTGATGAAGCCGCAACTCGACCTGCGACCTCGACTGCAACCGCTGTCCTGCGCAGGCAGTTACAACGGTTCACACAATCTGAAAAATATCAACAACTGCTTGACTGTGAGCGAGTGATCAATTTCATTCCTCCAGGCAGCACGCGGGAAGTGGAGTTGATTGGAGGATTGATCTCCCAATATCCCTATCTGTATCCCTATTACTTAAAACAGTGGGATAGCCAGGATTCGGGATACGATGCGCTCAGGCAGCTTCAATATAATCGTGAAAAGGAGTTTGAGACGACCTTGTTCAACTACCTGAAGAGTTGCCGTCAAGAGAGCCACAACTCCTCTCGTCGGTTGGTTGTTGTTCCTCAAAAGCCAACATCCCTGTCGCCTGAAGACTTGCAGTATGCAATTCGGATTTTTGCTGGGAAAGTTGAAGGATCTCGCTCCTACCAGGATACCGCTCAACAGTTTCTAACGACCTTCAATCAACTGCCTACTCACCGAATGGCAAAACAAAAGGTAGGAGATTATCTGATTCAGGCTATTCAACACACGCCGCAACCCAGCTATGGAGAGCATAACTTTAACCATTGGTTAAGCAAACAGCTCAATACCAGCCAGTTTGAGCGCGACAACTCCAAACCTAACCATGGTTTGCTGATGCACCTCTGCCGCGATCTAATCGATGCATTGATTGTTCCTCCGTCTGCTCAAAAAATTGAAAATCATTTCATGTTTGTGGATTTGATTACTAACTTAGGAGCCACATTTGCGACTGGGCTTCTGCTCAAGATCGTGTTGCTCTGTCGAGCGTTTCCAGAAAATCTAAAAGCAATGCGAGAGCATGTTGCAAAACAATTTGCGGCTCTGTTTAAGCACTATGAAAAATCTGCAAAAGAAGATTTGAAATGGCTAATTGAGTGTCTGGATAACTGGCTCATTGCCTCTACCATTCACTTTGGACGTTGGGAGCAATCCGTCTGGTCGTCTTTGCTGTCAACAAACCGTCCGTAAATTGCTCGCAAATTATAGCCTTGGTCAGAAAGAAGGCAAAGGCAATGGCTCAAACCTTGATGCTGGGGAAGCTTTCTGACTCGTCTCCGCCCCATCAAATGTGGCTACGGCTGTAGATCTTGATCAACGTTGGGTGAATGCTTAGCACTCACCCAATTCTTTCATGGTTGCTACAGATTAGACTGTTGAGTTGTCATCACTGGCGAATGCTGGCATTGGTTGCAGGATTGAGAGGAGCATAACCAAAGGTTGCATTTGCCATGCGACACCAAATGACAACAGAGTCAAAATTTTCAATGGCAATGCTGTCTGGAATGGGATAGCGTTGAGCACCGCTATACTCCCGTAGACCTCCTAGATTGATAACACTTCCTAAGTTGGTGTAGGACTGTGGGGGACGGTTGGTTGAGTCTAACAAAACGTGCAAATCAGGACCCATATTGCTGGTGCTAAAGGCTGCATCCAGTTCTAAATAACGGTGCCCATTTTCAGTCACGATGCGGGCTGTGCCAGTGGTGGGTGCTTCACCAGCGACAAAAGTACCTGTTGCGATCGCAACAGATTGGCTTTGTGCGATGACTTGGGGGGTCAATGTTTCAGCATTACCTCTGCTTTGAAATGCAGGAACGCCAACAACTGGGACTGCAAAAAGGAGCGCAGAAGTGACGCTGAATGCCAAACGGTTGAGTTTCATAATTCAACTTCCTTATAAGAGCGGGAGGCTTCAAACCATGACCCTATATTGACCTGGCTTATTTTGCTGAAAATGATTTTTATCTAAGAAATTGCAAGACAAAACTGAAATTCAGCTGAGAGTTGATGAAGGAATTCTCAGTCCTTATATAGAACCAGCAACGATTGACCATTGACCAATGACGATTGACCATTGACCCTATCTCAGGCTTCTTCATGGATTAAATAGGATAGCTATATATAATGTCAGTTCGGGTTAAGACTCTGGCGAATGAATTCGCGGCTACCGAAAATCAAGGGTTAGACGAACCGAACAAAGACTGAATATTCGAAATGGGTTGTAGGATTAGCCCCGAATTGATGTGAGGGTGGGTTATGGGAGAAGGCACACGATTTCGGTTATTTCACAGGAAGCGTAATTGTAAAGGTGCTGCCCTGACCCAGTTTAGAGGCAACGGTCACCTGCCCTCCCATACCTTCGACGAGCGACTTAACGATGGCTAATCCTAGCCCCACTCCTCCAGTCGAGCGGGCGCGTGCCTCATCAACGCGATAAAACCGTTCAAAAATCCGTGCCTGTTGTTGTAGAGGAATGCCACAACCGCGATCTAACACTTGAATCGTAGCCTGTTTCTCAGTTTGAGCGAGTTTGACGATGATTAATTCATCGGAGTCAGAATACTTCACCGCATTGTCAATCAGATTGACCAGAACTTGCGTCAGGCGATCGCGATCGGTTTTGACGTAAATAGGCGATTGTTCTGCTTCGATATGAATGGCGCGATCGCTAAATTTCTCGCCCATCCCCACAATCTCTTTAATCAGATCATTCAGCACAATCGTCTCTAATCGCAACGGTAGATAGCCACCATCGGCGCGTGCTAACTCCAGCAAGTCTTGTAGCAGTCGAACGGTGCGATCGGTTTCCGCTGCCGCAATTTCCAATGCTTCTTTTTGAGAGCTACTTAAACTACCGCTACGTCGCAATAAGCTTTGTAGATAACCCGATATAACCGCTAATGGCGTGCGGAGTTCATGGGAAACATTGCTAACAAACTGACGGTGCTCCTCCCAGGATCGAGCCAGACGAGAGAGCATTTTGTCTAGCATTTGCGCCAGTTCTTGAACTTCGTAGGGCGCAGACTTTAGATCGAGGTGTGCTTGACTCAACTCGTTAATCGAAATCGTCTCGGCAAACTGGCTCATTCTTCGCAGTGGCTGGAGCGATCGCCGAATGTAAATCGCAATGACAATTGTCAATAGCAAAATTGCAACGATGGTGGCAAAGCTGACCTGCCGAATCGCAGTAATCAGCATTTTTTGTTTTTCGGTGATGTCTTGAGCCAGATAAAACCGCCCAATTGAGCCATTTTCGATCGCCAGAGGACTGCTATGCAGCAAAAGATAGCGCATTGGCAGGGTGCCCTCATCACTGATGCGATAGACTTGCGGCTCAATGGGCATCTCTGAGAGCGACATCAGCATGTCTTGAAAGGACTGGGGAGCTTGATTCAGCGATTGCGATCGGGCGATAATTTCGCCATCCGGATGGGTCACCCAGATCATCAAGCTAGATGAGTTGTGGATGACCTCAGTCTCCGCTTGTGAAATGGCTCGTTGTACAGCCTCTTCAAGGGGCAGCATTTCATGATACAAAGCCACGTCTTGGGGGAAGCGATCGGTAATGTACTTCACGTTCTGGATATGCGTGGCGACCAGCAGTTGTTGCATCGTCCAACTGATCCAAATGGCGACACCACCTAACCCCACTGCCAGAGCGACTGTAATTCCTGCTGTTAGGCGAAGCTGCAACGACGAAGGCATCAACCAGTGCCGCCTGCTTTGATTCACCACTTGAATTGCTTGATCAACAAACTTCATTCCCAACCACGGCTTGCCTTAACCGTCATGACGGCTGCCATTCTCTTTACTCTAAAGTAAATGTTTTAAAGAAATATGATTTTTTCCTGAGCATACTTCACTGAATGAAAGCAACGGCAGGGGAGCGTGTAATACGGCTACCCGTGCTCACTGCCCTGGTGTTGTTATGCTTTCATGAAAAAGGATTGGCTTCCGTTACAACTTCTGGTAGAAGAATGAATTCGGTTTCGTCTGGAACGGTGGCAAAGCGGCACTCCCGCCAGTCCCGTTTGGCTTGCTCAATTCGTTCTGGGCGACTGGAAACAAAATTCCACCATTTATAGCGGGTGCCGAGGGGTTCTCCCCCGATGACGATGCAACGAGCAGCAACGCTAGCAGAAACAGTCACGATCGCCCCCGGTGTGAGAATTGCCAACCGATAGGGAGGTAGTGGTTTGTGATTAATTTCGACTCCTTCTGTAACGCTGTAGATGGCGCGATCGCTGTAGTCAGCGGGAATGGTGCAGTGAGACTGCGGCGTGAGGACAATATCCAGATACAAAATCGGTGAAAACACTTTTACCGGAGATGTGTAACCTGCCGCTTGACCAGCAATCAGCGTCACGGTTGCTCCAGTTTCCTGCCAGGTCGGCAAGGTATCCGCAGGATAGTGATGAAACCAGGGGTCAGTTTCTTCCTGGTCTTGGGGGAGGGCAACCCAGGTCTGGATACCGTGAATCGTAGCTTCGTTGGCACGATCACGATCGGGCGATCGCTCAGAGTGGACAATCCCCGTTCCTGCGGTCATCCAGTTGACTGCCCCCGGTTGAATTTCCTGCACCGTTCCCAAACTGTCACGATGCATCAATGCACCCTCAAACAAATAGGTGACAGTTGCCAGATTGATGTGGGGGTGTGGTCGGACATCAATGCCTTTGCCCACCGGGAGGAGAGATGGACCCAAATGGTCAAAAAAGATGAAAGGACCAACCATTTGACGATTGGGGTAGGGCAAGCTGCGGCGGGCAATAAACCCGCCTAAGTCCTTAACGTCGGGTTCGATGAGTTGTTCAAAGGGCATGATGGGACTGGGGAGAAAAATGGTTGATAACACATTCTAGTGGAATGGCAAACTTAAAAATGCCCAATTCTTGCGTTGATGATCACCCCTACTCAACTTATAGGTTTGATAGTGATCTAGAACTGCTTTGTTGATCACATAACTATATTTTCAGTTGATCAGGTCACCCTGTTGCCTCTCTGTTTCATCATTTATTGTTGTTTTTTGTCTATTGTTGTTTTTGTTTTTTGCAGTGGTTTACCTCTAGAGGGTTTACGCCTAAATTTTATCTATACTCGTTTGAGTGGTTCTCAAACTACATCCATATCACTACCCTCTTTTGGAAGTTATACCAATGGTTCACCTTCTCCATATCGACAGCAGCCCACGCGGTGAGCGTTCCGTTTCTCGCATGCTTACGAAAGAGTTTGTTACCAAGTTTCAGGCTGCTTATCCGGATACGTCTGTGACTTACCGTGATTTAGGACATTATTCTGTGCCGTTTGTTAGCGAAGACTGGATTGCGGCGGCCTTTTCTGCCCCCACGGATCACACCCCTGAGATGGCAGCGGCAATTCGGATCTCGAATGAACTCGTGGATGAGTTTTTGGCGGCTGATTTTTATGTGATCGGTGTACCAATGTACAATTTCGCAATTCCAGCCGTGTTCAAAGCCTATCTCGATCAAATTATCCGTGCTGGGCGCACATTTGCGGTGGATGAGAGTGGCAATTATCAAGGGTTGGTTCAGGGTAAAAAGATGGTCATCATCACCGCACGCGGTGGCACTTATCCCGAAGGCACGCCTTACTATAGCTATGACATGCAAGAACCCTATCTGCGTCTGGCATTTGGCTTTATCGGCATTACCGATATCCAAGTCATTCATGCAGACAACTTAATGGCAAAAGGGGATGTGCGAGATCAGGCGATCGCCACTGCCAAGTCGGCTCTAGCAGAAGCCGTGAAATAAGAAGTTCTCCTCCAGGTTCTCTAGCTGAGGGATGTGTTACATCCCTCAGTTTTTTTATGGATGGCGATCGCTATAGAAATGAGGGTGTTGCTGATCCGACATATGAATCTTGTAGGAGATTGGCATTACGTACCAAACCCTCGGTCTGTTGGAATGGCAGGAGGGAGAAAGTAAATAAAAAGCAAAATTCATCTTATAATTACTCAAACGCTATATAGTTATTAATGTTTTTCAGGCGATCGCTCATTGAACCTGAACTCGCTGGAGAGGAGGAAGACAACACAATGCGTATCCTGATGATTCAACCCAACTACCATTCGGGTGGCGCGGAAATTGCCGGAAACTGGCCCCCCAGTTGGGTGCCCTATGTCGGTGGTGCATTAAAAACAGTGGGCTTTCAATCGGTTCGCTTTATCGATGCCATGAGCAACCATATCGATGACGTGGAGTTGGCAGCCCAAATTAAAGCCTACCAACCGGATGTGGTGCTGGTGACAGCGATTACGCCGATGATCTACAAATCGCAGGCAACCCTGAGGCTGGTTAAAACAATTTGCCCCCATGCCAAAGCAATCATGGGAGGAATTCATCCCACCTATATGTATCGCGAAGTGCTGCGGGAAGCTCCCTGGGTGGATTACATTATCCGAGGAGAAGGTGAAGAAATCACCGTGAACCTGCTGCAAGCGATCGCCAATGGCACTGATGAGCGCGATCGCCACAGCATTTTAGGGATTGCGTTTCTCGATGATGGAAAAATCGTTGCTACCCCGGCTCACCCACCGATTAAAGACTTAAATACCCTAACCCCAGATTGGAGTTTGTTGGAATGGGATAAATACATTTACACTCCGCTGAATACCAGAGTTGCGGTTCCCAATTACTCACGGGGTTGTCCCTTCCGCTGCCGCTTTTGTTCTCAATGGAAGTTTTGGCGTAAGTATCGATCGCGTTCTCCCAAACACTTTGTTGATGAAATCGAGTACTTAGTTAAAGAACATCATGTTGGATTTTTTATTCTGGCTGATGAAGAACCAACTATTAATAAATCTCGCTTTGTTGCACTTTGCCATGAGTTAATTGAGCGTAATTTAAATGTGCATTGGGGCATTAATACACGAGTTACTGACATTCTGCGCGATGAAAAGGAGTTACCGTTGTATCGCAAAGCTGGACTCGTTCACGTCTCTTTAGGAACAGAAGCGGCTGCACAACTCAATTTGAACTTATTTCGTAAGGAAACAACGATCGCCGATAACAAAAAAGCTGTGCAATTACTGCGCGATAATGGCATTCTGGCAGAGGTTCAGTTCATCATGGGGCTACCCAGTGAAACCTCAGAAACGATTGAGGAAACCTATCGCATGGCGCGGGACTGGAAAGCCGACATGACCAACTGGAACATGTACACGCCCTGGCCGTTTGCTGAATTGTTTCAAGACTTACAAGATAGAGTTGAAATCCGTGATTATTCTCACTACAACTTTGTCACACCGATTATCAAGCCAGACAACATGACGCGAGAGGAAGTCTTAAAGGGAGTCCTTCGCAACTATGCGCGTTTCTACTCCTGGAAGTTTCTGGAATATTGGTTTGAAAAAGACCCTTTCAAACGTCGCTATTTGCTGGGCTGTCTCTGGGCATTTGTTAAAACCACAATTAATAAACGGTTCTACAATTTGAATCGGGTCAAGCAAAAAGGATTGCACACCGAAATTGAATTTGGTTTCGATGAATCGAGAATTCTCACGGCTGACCAGATGGCGCAGCTAAAACGAGAAAGTTCTGCGGATGTTGATTTCGTCGGTACAGTTTCTGCTTGCGGTGCCCCCAGTGACCTATCGGTGGGTGACGGCTACGTGAAGGAACACAATCCCCATGATGTGATTCAGGTAGCGGTGATTGAAGCGGATGAGCAAACCCGAATTCAGTTGCGGGTGGATCTGCGATCGCAACCGGATATTGAGGTCGCCAGTGAAGCCACCAATGCGGAGACAGGATTGGTCTTGCTGGAGTCGATCGATGTGGATGTGGCGGTTGTCGATGCCACGTTGCCTGACATGGATCTGACCAAATTCATTCGCACTGCCCGCAAGGTTCAGTCCAACTCCTATGTGATTCCCTCGAAGATCTTGATATTGGTGACGGCTGATCAGCGATCGCTGATCGCTGATGCGCTAGCGGTGGGGGTCGATGGCTACTGCTTAAAAAACACCTCAGTGCAACAGTTGGCAGAAGCAGTACGGTTAACCCATCGACAGGGGAAATATCACGATCCGGCGATCGCTCTTTCATTAGAATCCGTTGTTCCAAGGGGTTGAGCCTGAATTAAGTAGATAGCCCTAATTGAACGTAGGATGTGTTAGGCGTAGCCGTAACGCATTAAGCCCTTTGCTGGCATGGGTTACGCAATGCGAAGCAGTTCCCCCTGGCGGAGTAATCGCTAACCCATCCTACGAAAAACTCTGGTTATTGACGACCATCTACTTAGTACAACTCGTCGTAAATAAGGGTGGGAATTTAGGGTGCAGGGGTGGAACCCCTGGCTGGGGGCGCAGCCCCCACACCCCCCTGGTTTTATTTCCAGGGTTTAGCAGACTAATCTCTCTCCTGCAATGGATTTGACGGCAAAACCCGCCCCTACCCAATATCGAACTTATTTAATTCCCATTCCTTAATACCAATTCTTGTATTCAACCCCTTTCATCTTCAAGACATCATGCAAGCATTACCTACGCTTAAAATCGGTCAACATATTGCTCGTTATCCCATCATTCAAGGTGGAATGGGGGTTCGGATTTCAGGTGCGCGGCTAGCCGCGGCAGTTGCCAACGCCGGTGGCATCGGTGTGATATCCGCTGCGGCGTTAGGGCTAAACTCGCCTTATTTCGACATTAGCGAACGTAATGTTCGCAAGCGCAGAGAGCAGTTTTTTGAAGCCAATCGTCTCGCTTTAATCGATGAGATTCAACTTGCCCGGAGGCTCAGTCCCGATGGGATTTTGGGAATTAATGCCATGGTTGCCGCTCAGGATTACGAACTGCTAGTGCGAACGGCGGCTGAACAGGGAATCAATTTGATCATTTCAGGCGCAGGGTTGCCGTTGCAGTTGCCAGAACTGACGGCTGACTACCCAGCAGTGGCGTTAGTGCCGATTGTATCCAGTACCCGTGCGGCTCGGATTATTTGCCGTAAGTGGGAACGGCAGTACGGACGCTTGCCGGATGCCTTCGTTGTCGAAAATCCCAATTCGGCAGGTGGACATCTAGGCGCAAAACTAGAGGAGTTGGGGACTGAGGCGGCGGCCCTAGAGGTCGTGATTCCAGATATGGTGGCGTATGTGCGACAGGAATTACAGCAACCCCTTCCAGTAATTGCCGCTGGCGGAATCTGGGATCGCTCGGATATCGATCGCGCTCTGGCATTGGGGGCGAGCGGAGTACAATTGGGAACTCGTTTCATCATGACGCATGAGTGTGATGCAGACATTCGCTATAAGGAGTTTCATTTGCACGCGAAGCCTGAGGATGTGGTGATCGTTCCCAGCCCAGTCGGAATGCCGGGACGAGCCTTGCGGAATGCGTTTGCAGAAAAGGCGATCGCCAATTCTCCTGATCTCGAAAGACGTTGCCTCGCCAGTTGCCTTCATGCCTGCAAATGCCGCGATAATCAGCAAAATTTTTGCATTGTGCAAGCCCTGGATAAGGCAGCACGCGGAGACATTGAAGGAGGGCTGATCTTTTCGGGAAGCAATGCGGGACGTGCAGACCGCATCGTCTCCGTTGGGGAACTCATGACGGAACTCGTCACCCCAATTTAAGGAGATGGAGTCGTCAAGGGGGGCAAATGCCTGACGGGTCACCCTCATGACCTGATGTAGATTAGTTTGCCAAACCCGCCCGTACAGGTTGCGAATTTGCTATAGCGATCGCCAAAACCGTTAGGACATTGAATTTGTGTCCTGCCGAGAGAGACGTGATGAATCGCGTCTGTCCTGTTGAGTGCCGGTCTTAACTGAGGTGACTACGGCTATAAATCCACGAGCCTTAATGGATGATGCGAAAGGTGAGGTTGATGCGAGGAGTTGCACACCGTTTGGTTTTGGGAATGTGGTGCTGCCAGTAATGTTGCGTCGTTCCTTGCATCAACAAAAAACTACCAGAAGTTAGCCCCAGTTGGTGTTTCAGCTCTTTGTTGAATTTGTGACGCAACGAAAATCGGCGAGTTGCCCCAAAACTGAGAGAGCCGATGACCGGGTTTTGCCCCAATTCCGGTTCGTCGTCGCTATGCCAACCCACGCTGTCATTGCCATCGCGGTAGAGGTTAAGCAACACGCTGTTAAAGGTCACACCGGAGATAGCATCCACTCTCGCTTTAAGAGCCAGTAACCCCTCGGTCCAGGGAGTTGGGGTCATGGTGATGCCAGAGTAGGTGTAGGATTTGCCCGGATCACCATACCAGGCGGTGAGTCGAGGTAAGGATAGTACCCGCCCAAATATCGTCATCTGATCTTGTTGCCATGCGATCGCTTCGGTTAATTCAGCCATCCAGCGATCGCTCTCTTCGGCGTTAAAAAGAGCCGGATAAAATACCAGATCGGCATCGCGTAAAGGAATGGCGATCTTGAGCATTTCTTTAATACGGGAGAGGCTCTCAGTCATTATCAAAGTTAGGCTTCTATAGCAATCCTATTTGATTTGTGAAAAAAGCTGTTTGTGAAAGTGCCCGCCCTTTGGGCGGGCACTTTCACAAACGATTTAGGATCGCTATATGGTTGTTTTTGATACATTTGATGTCGATGGTGAATCGACTAAGTATTACTTTGCTGTCTTAAATTAAGGTAATCTTTAAACAAGTTTTTTAAAGCAAGGTTTTGACCTTTTCTTAAAGAATGCTCGTTATAGTGAGATCAGCGATCGCACTATAAGCCGTACAGGCATAAATTTCTTGAATAAAAATTTTTAATATGAATACTCAAGTGTCTACCCAAAGAACCTGGTTTTCTCTGAGCTTACTGGGCGGAGAGTACGTATTATTAGGATGGTATTTAGCAGCACATCACGTCTTTTGGTTAATTGCGACTCTGATTGTATTATTAACAACTGCGGTCATTTGGAAGAAAAATCCCATTCTAGAGTTTCTAGTTTGGTTTACTAATCAACAAGTTATTTTTGTCATTGGCATCAGCCTTCTATTTAGTTTGATCGTTGCATTAGCTTTGATCAAGCCAATCATTCTGACTCTGACGTTGTTGCCACTGTTTACCTTGCTCTATGCTCTCTTTGAGATGCGAACAGCAAATTTCAATCAGTTTAATGTGTTTTTGTGGATTGTCATGGTGACTACGTTGGGGTTGGGGATAGGCGAAGCGATCGACTTGTTTATCACGCCAAGCATGCGGTATTAATCTGGCTAACTGAGTCTGGTCAAGAGTTTCAACAGCGATCGCGTCCGAGGCGTGAGTAAAGTGCGGCGATAGGCATCGGCTGCTTTCTTGATACCTTCCGCTTGCGTTGGATAGGGATGAATAACCCCTGAAAGGGCGTTGAGTCCCTGTTTTGTGGCGATCGCCAGGGTAACTTCGCTAATCATCTCTCCGGCATGACGTGCCACGATAGTTGCTCCCAGGATTCGGTCAGACCCTCGTTGATGCAGGATTTTGACAAACCCCTCCGTTTCACCATCGGCGAGAGCGCGATCGACCGATGAAAGGGGGATTTTGATGGTGTCGGCAGCTATGCCTTGAGAACGAGCTTCATGCTCATACAAACCAACGTGGGCGATTTCTGGGTCGGTGTACGTCACCCAGGGCATCACCAGACTGCTCAATTTGCTCCGTCCCAAGCCAAAAGGCGAAAACAGCGCGTTTTTGATGACAATGCGGGCTGCGGCATCGGCGGCATGGGTGAACTTCCAGTTCATGCAAATATCGCCAGCTGCGTAAATGCGGGGATTGCTGGTCTGGAGATAGTCGTTGACGATGACCCCTTTTTTCGCATCGTACTGAACGCCTACGGTTTCCAGATTGAGTCCTTCGACGTTGGGCGATCGCCCAGCCCCCACCAAAATTTCATCCACCGTGACAGTTTTGACAGCCCCCTGTTGCCGATAGTGCAACACCTTGCCTGCGTCGGTCTTCTCAACTTTCTCGACGATGCAATCGAGTAATAAATTAATCTTCTCTTGTAGAAATTGCTGCTGGACAATATCAGCGGCTTCGTCATCTTCGCGATCGAGAATGTGTCCGTTCTGATGAAACAGCGTCACTTCACTGCCCAATCGCTGAAATGCCTGAGCCAGTTCACAACCGATGGGACCACCGCCAATGACGGCAAACCGCTGTGGGGGTTGCGTCAGGGAAAAAACCGTTTCGTTCGTTAAAAAACCAGCCTCCGCCAACCCAGGAATGGGAGGTTGGGTTGCCCGCGCACCTGTGGCAATCACGGCTTTCTTAAACCGCAACTGACTCCCGTTCACCGCGATCGCCTCTGAACTCACAAACGCAGCCCGACCTAAAAACACATCGATTCCCAAGTTGCGAAACCGCTCTACCGAGTCGTGGGGGCTAATTTCAGCGCGGATTCGTCGCATCCGCTGCATTACTGCTGCAAAATCAATGGCAAGTCCATCGGGGGGGTGAATGCCAAAGGGGGCAGCATTTCGGATCTCAGCCACCACTCGCGATGAACGAATCACACACTTTGAGGGGACACAACCGATGTTGAGGCAATCACCACCCATGAGGCTTTTTTCGACCAGAGCCACTTTAAGCCCTAACCCCAATCCGGCGGCTCCTGCCGCAACCACCAATCCCGCTGTGCCCGCTCCAATCACCACCAGGTCATATTGACTGGCTGGAGTGGGGTTGACCCAATCGGGCGGATGCACCTGAGCCATCAGAGCTTGATTATATTCGTCGAGGGGTTGCAGCGCAGGTTCCTGGTGAATGGTAGATGTCATCATGCTGATTTTAGAGTTTGGGTTGATAGCCGAAGCCAACTGATTTACGGCAGTGTAGAGGTGTCAATCCCTGCCATGGGAAATCTTTTATCTGGAGATGGTATCGAGTGGAAATATGACCTTAAACAAGGTGCGATCGCCCCTTTCAATCTCAAATCTGCCACTCAGTTGATCTGTTAAAACTTGCACGAGAGTTAGTCCGATTGACACATCTCTCTTGATATTAAAGTCTGTGGGCAGGGTATTGCCTTCATTCCCGACGGTGAGTTGCACTTTAGTGTTGGCAATTCGCTGTAAGCTGACATACAAATTAGTAGTATTAACGTCACTACAGCCGTACTTCATCACGTTTGTCACCAACTCATTGAGAATCAAACCACAAGGCACTGCCTGATCCAGGCTAATGTTAATGCTCGAATCAATATTGATATGGTTAATCACTCTCCGCTCTGAGGAGCGATAGGTATTGAACAAATGTCTTATTAACTCTTCGGCGTAGGCGGCAAAATTCATCGCAGCAAATTGTTCCAGGCGGTAGAGAGCTTCGTGGACTAACGCCATTGACAGGACTCGATCCTGGCTAATCTTCAACGCCATTTTTAGATGTAGATCTTGAGAGCGATTAGCCTGTAGATCGAGCAAGCTAGAAATGACTTGTAAATTATTTTTGACCCGATGATGAATCTCGGTTAACAAGATCTCTTTCTCACGCAGCGATCGCTGTAACTGTTTTTCAAATTGTTTGCGATCGCTAATATCGGTGACTAGAGCGTAATAGCCTTGAACTTCTGTTGTGATGTGATCGATGCGAGGAACTAACATTGCATTGACATAGCGATTGCCACTGGGATAAGGAAACTCAATCTCATATTCAACGGTTTTCCCTGTAAAAACTTGATCAATATAGGGTTGGGCTAAAGTATAAGCTGCCTCACCAATGACTTCTGCAATCTGTTTGCCCAGTATCTCTTCGGGAGAAAGACAAAACCACTCGTTGTAAGTTTGATTGACAAAGCGATATCGCCGATCGGTGTCAATGTAGGCAATACAGGCAGGCAGAGAGTTTGTGATTAGGCGTAACTCTTCCTGGCTCTGACGCAAAGCGATCTCAGCGTATTTGCGATCGGTGATATCAATATTAACGACGGTCACAACCCAACAATCGTTTTTGTCATCCCGACGGGAGGTGAATGATCCAGTAACCCACCGTAAGGAGCCATCCTTGTGATAAGACCGAAATTCAATCAAAAAGGTAGATTCATTAAAAATTTCCTGGTATTTGGGTAGGATGACCTTTTCTATATCGTCTGGATGGATACGAGACAACCACAGGTGATTGTCTGCCATGAATTCTTGTGATGTATAGCCGTAAATGCCTTCACACCCATCTGACCAATATTCATACTCCCAGTCTCGATTCGCGAACACTCTAAAACTTGAGATAGCGGCGATCGCACTGTTGAGAATGTCATTGAGCTTTGTTTCTGAGGCTTGCAGTGCCAGTTCTAATCTCTTGCGCTCGGTAATGTCACGGGTTACACCAGCAAAACGGTAAACTTTTCCCTGCTTATCATGAATCGGAAATGTGCGATCCCAGATCCAACGAATTGAGCCATCCGCACGGACGAGGCGATATTCATCATCAAAAAGAGTTTGCCCTACTAATTCTTGTTGATATTTCGCCTGGATATAAGCAGAGTCGTCGGGATGAATAGATTCTAACCAGGAACCAGGATCGTCATATAGCGATTGGCACGATCGCCCATAGACCGTTTCATACGCTGAGTTGATATAGATCAGTGCTCCGGTTTGAGCATCTTTAAGGAAGAAGACATCTGAAATATTTTCGATAATCTGGCGGAAGAGTTCTTCACTCAGGCGCAATGCATCCTCGGCTTGTTTGCGATCGGTGATATCGATAAAATATCCCACCATTTCAATGGGCTTTCCATTAGCATCTCTGACTAAGTTCAAACCATTTCGCATCCAACGGTAAGTGCCGTCCTGATGAAGAAAACGGTATTCATGGGTGTGAAATCCGTGTTCAAATAAAGGATCTAACCCTGCAAGGATTGTAGAGGTGTCATCTGGGTGAACATGGCTCATCCAAAATTCGGAGTTTTGCACAAACTCTTGTGCCTTGTACCCCAAAATAGATTGGATGTTGTCACTCATGAAGGTGGCTCCGTAGTCATCTTCAACTTTACAGGTGAAGATTGCAGCAGGAGTTTTTGCTATCAGAAACTGTAGTCTCTCTCGCAGCTTCAGGTTTTCGAGTTCAGTCGCTTTGCGAGCCGTAATATCCTGGACTTGAGTCACAAAATACAGGGGTTGTTGCTGCAAGTCTCGTACCACTGACATGCTGATCAACCCCCATACAATATGACCTTGTTTATGTAAGAACCGCTTTTCCAAACGGTAGTAAGGAATTTCACCAGTGACTAGTTTGTTGATGGTCTGCTGAGGGGCGATCGCTAAATCATCAGGATGCGTGACATCACGATAGGTTAATTGCAGCAGTTCAACATCGGTGTATCCCAGAATCTGACAAAGGGTCTGGTTAACTCGCAGATACTTGCCTTCAGGGGAGCGAATGCTGATGCCAAATGCACTTGTTTCAAAGGCTTGTCGAAAAATTTGTTCGCTTTGTCTGAGGGCTTCTTCAGCTCGTTTGCGATGACTAATATCCTCTGCCAATCCGATAAAGCGGAGCGGGGTTCCGGCTTCATCGCGAATGAGCGTAATTTGGGCAGAAATCCAGCGAATGTCACCATCCGGTCGAATAATCCGGTACTCTCGTTGCACGGAGTTGCCCTCACATTGGTGGGCTACAGATGCCAGCACTTGAGGCCGATCATCAGGATGAACTGTGTCTAACCAGAATTTCTGGTTTTGATACAGTGTGTCGCAACTGTACCCCCAAATCCGTTCATAAGCGGGACTGATGTAGATATACTCGCCCGTTGCCGCCGAATGCACAAAGAAGGCTTGACTCACGGTTTGAGCAATCTCACGAAAGCGTTCTTCACTTTGCTGTAATGCAACTTCAGCTTGCTTCAGATGGCTGACATCCATATCAACTCCGACCATCCGTTCTGGGTTGCCCTGTTCGTCTCGCAACACTTGTCCTCGTGCCAAAATCCAAACGATGGAGCCATCCTTATGGAGCATTCGATGTTCGTAAGCGTATTCAGAAGTTTTGCCATCCAGGTGATCTTGAACCGATACCATGACAGCATCGCGATCGTCGGGATGAACGAACGTCGCCCAATACTCAATGTCATTGGGAATCTCGTCATCGGTGTAGCCTAATAATCCCTTAATCGTGGGATCAAGATAGAAATCATTTGTGCGTAAATTCCATTCCCACACGCCGACTTTGGCAGCACGAGTCGCAAGGCTATAGCTTTCCTCTGCTTTCTGTAATGCCTGTTCAGCGAATTTGCGATCGCTAATGTCTGTTTCAATAATGGTGACAACCGTACATTCAGCCCTTTCATCCCAACGAATGGCTTGAGTTGCAGCAATCCACCGCAGACTACCATCTCTGTGTTGAAACCGATATTCTGTAGCCTGATTGGGTTCAAGTGCTTTCAAATTAGTGGTGGATGTAATCACGCGACCGCGATCTTCAGGGATGACTCGTGACAACCAGAATCCTGGATTGGCTTCTAGCTCTTGTCCTGTGTAGCCAAACACCTGCTCATATCCACAAGAGCGATAATCAGTTATCCAGGTTTGATCAGCAAGTTGACGCATACTGGTAATGGCAGCAGGCGCACTATTGAGAATATCATTGAGCTTGGTTTCAGAAACTTGCAGGGCAAACTCCAGAGCTTTGCGATCGCTAATGTCAGTGGCAACACAAGTGACAAACCAACAATCCGCTGCATCGTCGCGCCTTGAAGTTGCCGTTTCGGAGATCCATCGCCAAGAGCCATCCTTTTGCCGAAAGCGAAACTCGATAGTGACTGATTTCTCGGCAAGCATCTGCTCCAGAGCAGGCAAATGGACATTCCTGGCATCCTCTGGATGCACACAGGAGAGCCATATATTGCCATGCATTAACTCCTCAACCGAATAGCCAAAAATTGCCTCACTGCCAGGTGAATAAAATTCATACTGCCAATGCATATCAGCAAATAAGCGAAACTGGGTAATGGCAGCACCCGCACTATTGAGAACATTGCTGAGTTTCGTTTCTGATTGTTGTAAGGCAATTTCAGCCGTTTTGCGATCGTGAATATCAATATCGACAATTGTGACTAACCAGGTATGGGTTGTGTCATCCCGCCTGATTTTGATGTGATTAGAAATCCAACGTAGGCTACCGTCTTTGCGATAGAACCGATAAGCCACAGTATCAGTAATTTCTTGAGTGATCTGCTCAGGGGGTAAAACTCGGCATAAATCTTCTGGAAAAACACGCGATCGCCACAGGTTCTTATCCGCAAAAAATTCATCCTTTGTGTAACCAAACACGGCTTCGCAGCCTGACGACATATATTCATAGTCGTAGTCACCTGTTTCATACACTCGCAAGCTACAAATGGCTGCGATCGCACTGTTCAAAATATCTTGTAATTTGGCTTCCGAAGCTTGTAAAGCCAGTTCAAGTTGTTTACGTTCAGTGATGTCACGCACAACGCCTGCAAAACGGTAAATATTACCCTGATCGTCATGGATGGGAAAGGTGCGATCCCACACCCAACAAATAGACCCATCCGGGCGAATCCGGCGGTATTCGTCGTTGAAGAAGGTAGTGCCCTGTTTTGCCTGTTGATATTTAGCCAGAACAAACGCCTGATCATCTGGATGAATTGTCTCTAACCAAATATCGTTGTTCTGGTATGCGGCCCGACGCGATCGCCCTGAAAACGTCTCGTAGGCAGAGTTAATGTAGATTACTTCGCGCGTCTTAAAGTCTTTTAAGAAGAAGATATCGGGAATATTTTCAATAATCTGGCGCAGTTGTTCCTCACTTAATTGCAGGGCCAACTCCAATTGTTTGCGATCGCTAATGTCAACGGCTGTTCCTAAAATTTTCGTCGGTTGTCCGGCTTCATCCCGCTCAAACACCACATCGCGCGATCGCAACCACCGCCAGGAACCATCTTTGTGTCGCATCCGATAGTCGATCTCTAAATACTGTCCATCGGGAATGTTGCTCCAACCCTGCATCGATTGTTGAACCCGTGGAAGGTCGTCGGGATGCACACAGTCCCGAAAAACAAGGCTGCCCCATGCTTGGATTTCTGCTGGGATGTAGCCCAACATGGTTGTAATCTGGCGGTTTATATAGAGATTTCGCTGTTCAACCAGATCAAAGATGTAGAGCAACTGTGGTGAGCCATCCATCACCCGTTCAATAAAGTCACGATTGTGTTGCAATTCAGTTTCAGTTTGTTTGCGATCGCTCACATCTAACGCGATCGCTGTTACAAACCAACTATCTGTCTCATCGTCTGGTTGAGAGATCAACGTGTCACAAATCCAGCGCAAGCTCCCGTCTTTATGATGAAACCGATATTCCATCTGAAAAGACTCTCCTGCAAAGATTCGAGCGATCGCCGGAGCAATGACCCTATCTACGTCTTCTGCAAATACTCGCGATTTCCAAAGATTTGGGTCTAATTCAAACTCTTGTGACGTGTAGCCAAATATTGTTTCTGCTCCAACAGAGCGATATTCATAGTCCCACTCTCGATCTCGATAAACACGAAAACTTGTAATAGCAGCTCCAGCATTATTGCGAATACTGCTTAGTCTGGTTTCGGCAACCCGATGACGCGCCTGACTATCAGCGAGAGCCGCTTTTAACTCCTGAACCTGTCGTTGTAGATCAGCATTCTGAGCTTGAAGGGTAGCAATCTGTTCGACGGTATTGTTTGAGCTAGAAGCCATTATGGAATTGTTAGGATCAGGAAATGGTACGGATGACATGATTTAGTAAGAATAACTAAGAAACATCGAAGCAATGATGTTCTTTAAAGTTGTGTAGCGTGGGTATTGCCACCTCACCTAAGTACAAATCGTCGTCAATCAGGGTGGGAATTTGGGGTGCAGGGGTGAAACCCCTGGCTGGGGGCACAGCCCCACACTCCCCTGGTTTTATTTCCAAACCCTATCTGTGCATAGCAGTACTAGGAATGATGAATTAAATAAAATGCAGTTTTTGTGTATGGGTTTAGCATTACCAAACCTATACAGCAAGGAATTCACCCATGTTATTTAATTCGCATTCCTGAGTTTCAGAAACCATGTTTGAGGTTTTCAGATAGGCTCTTAATACGCTAAAAACTTATTTACCTGACTACTCAATCTACCCTGAGATAGATACATCCATGACTGATGCTCATCAGCATTGTAACCTGATCAATTTAATTCGTTGAGGAGGATGTCTGGAAAGCTTTGAGATCTCTTTAGGACTGGGGATTTATAGCCGTAGCCACACTCGATGGGGTTCCTGACTCGCCTCTGTCCTATCGAATGTGGCTACGGCTATACAAAACAGCACTGGTACTCAGTATCAGTGCTGTTTTGTATAACAAGTTGTGGCTTGATTTACGCTCCTAAATCGGAGGTGCCAATGCCTCG
This sequence comes from Oscillatoria sp. FACHB-1407, assembly GCF_014697545.1. GTDB lineage: Bacteria > Cyanobacteriota > Cyanobacteriia > Elainellales > Elainellaceae > FACHB-1407. Next base: position 230,635 of record NZ_JACJSA010000006.1, read on the forward strand.
TTCGGCGTTTAAGGGCAATCGCTCTCGATCTCTAACCTTGTCTGACTCATTCGCAGGTTCAGTTGCCAAAGCTGGAGGAACAGGCATTCCGATCGCCTCTGTAATCTGTTGTGGAGGTTGTTGGCGATCGGGAGCACGCAAGTAGTCACCCGTGTAAATGGGTGAAATCGGCTTTAACTGGTGAGGACGGGTGTAATAGCGGTGTGTTTGCCCCACGATGCCTCGCTCTTGCAGGGCTTCGGCTGAGATCTTCTTGCGCAATTTGATGATGGCATCCATAATCGCTTCTGGGCGAGGCGGACAACCTGGAATATAAACATCGATCGGCAGGATCTTATCGGCTCCCCGCACCGCAGTGGGAGAGTCAGCACTAAACATCCCCCCTGTGATCATGCACGCTCCCATAGCAATTACGTATTTGGGGTCTGCCATTTGCTCATACAGACGCAGGGTTGCAGGTGCCATTTTCATATTTAACGTGCCTGCCAAAATAATCAGATCGGCTTGACGGGGAGATGCCCGTGGAATCAGTCCATAGCGATCGAAATCAAAGCGAGAACCGATCAGAGCCGCAAATTCAATAAAGCAGCAGGCAGTGCCATACAACAGAGGCCATAGGCTAGACAACCGGGCCCAGTTGTAGAGATCTTCAACCGTCGTCAAAATGACATTCTCTGAAAGCTGTTGCGTGATTTGAGGAGGGGATAGCGGATTTTGCAGAGAATCGCGAAACTCTTCAAATTTTCCTGATGGGAGTGAACTGGTCATAGCAATAAATTCAGAGATGAAGGGCTGACTTTCAATGGGAAGGGAATGGTTGATTGTGTAGGGGCGATCGCCCCTCAATGAAACTCCTAATCAGGATGATGACTTTAGACGGGTCTGATAGGATGACGAGGCGATCGAGCCATTGCGTCCCTATCTGTATTCAAAAACAACTTCATCGATCTAGCGTCTACCTTTGAGCTAGTCTTGCTCCATTGTGTAAAAACAGTGTGGTAAGCAATTGTCGAGAGAGTTGAGACAAGGTGAGACAAGGGGGTATGGGGGCTGTGCTGCCAGCTAGGGGTTCCCTCCCGCACTCCGCCCTAACCAACCCTCGGCTATATAAACACCGGAATCGTTGTGAAGCCTCAGCCCCACAACGATTCATTCATACAGAAGCGTTAGGAGTCAGGTCACGGGAATCGACTCGCCGTCGATGACAGCAAGAACGCCGCGTAGGTGAGGATATAGCCAACGGTGAAGTGCGCGAGCCCCACTAACCATCCCTGAACAATCGACAGAGCCACAGGCTTATCCTTCCAGCGCACCAGGTTTGCCAGTGGAGTCCGCTCGTGTGCCCATACCAGCGTTTCAATGAGTTCTTGCCAGTAACCTCTCCAGGCAATCAGGAACATAAACCCAGTTGCCCAAACGAGGTGTCCAAACAGGAACATCCAATCCCAAACAGCCTGATTATTCATCCCAAAGGGATTGTAACCATTGATGACTGGAGCCGAATACAACCACAGATAGTCGCGCAACCAACCCATGATGTAGGTCGAAGACTCGTTGAATTGAGCGACGTTGCCCTGCCAGATGCCGAGGTGTTTCCAATGGAAGTAGAAGGTCACCCAGCCCAGCGTATTCAACATCCAGAAGGTTGCCAGATAGAAGGATTGCTCCCAAGCAGCTGTTTGACAAGTGCCACCTCGACCGGGACCATCGCAAGGGAAGGTGAAGCCAAAGTCCTTTTTATCTGGAAAAAGCTTCGATCCGCGTGCGTCCAGTGCCCCTTTCACACAGATCAGAGTGGTGACGTGCAGACCCAGGGCGATCGCATGGTGAATGAGGAAATCACCCGGACCAATAGTCAAAAATAGGGAATTTGCCCCACTATTAATGGCATCTAACCAACCTGGAAGCCAGACGTTGCCGTGGTTAGGCCAGGCGGTTGTGGCAATGCTGTCAGGATTGGACAACAACGTGTCGAAGCCGTACAACACTTTGCCATGAGCCGCTTGAATAAATTGAGCAAAAACGGGTTCAACTAAGATCTGCTTTTCAGGTGTGCCAAAAGCAACCACGACATCATTGTGGACATAAAGCCCCAGGGTGTGGAATCCCAGGAACAACGACACCCAGCTTAAGTGCGAAATAATCGCTTCTTTATGATTAAGCACCCGCTCTAACACGTTGCCTTTATTCTGAGCGGGGTCATAATCCCGTATCCAGAAAATGGCACCGTGAGCAAATGCCCCAATCATTAAGAAACCTGCAATGTACTGGTGATGGGTGTAAAGTGCAGCCTGTGTGGTGAAGTCCTTTGCCATGAAAGCATAAGGCGGCATGGAATACATGTGCTGCGCCACCAGAGATAAGGCAACTCCCAGAGCCGCTAAGTGAATGCCGAGTTGAAAGTGCAGAGAGTTGTTGTAGGTGTCATATAAGCCGTGGTGGGGTAAATTGAACTGCCCTTCAACTCGCTGACCAAAGAAGTTTTTGGCATCCAACATTTCTTTGATGCTGTGACCGATGCCAAAGTTGGTGCGATACATGTGACCTGCAACGATGAAGATAACGGCGATCGCCAAATGGTGATGCGCCATATCCGTCAACCACAGCGACTGAGTCTGGGGATGAAAGCCTCCCAAAAACGTGAGAATTGCAGTTCCGGCTCCATCGGCGGTGTTAAACACGTGGTCAAGGGTATCCGGATTCTCCGCGTAAGCTCCCCAGTTTCCGGTGAAGAAGGGTCTGAGTCCCTCTGGGTGGGGCGGTGTGAATAGAAAATTGTTCCAGCCTACATGCTGTCCTCGCGATTCGGGAATCGCAACGTGAATCAGGTGTCCTGCCCAGGCTAAAGAGCTAACACCAAACAGACCTGCTAAATGGTGGTTTAACCGAGACTCGGCATTTTTAAACCAGGACAGAGAAGGACGAAACCTGGGCTGAAGATGCAACCACCCCGCAAACAGGAAGATGGATGCTAACACCAGGAGAAACAGCGCACCCGTATACAATTCGCCGTTGGTTCGCATCCCAATGGTGTACCACCAGTGATAAACCCCTGAGTAGGCGATGTTGACCGGGTAGGAGGCTCCACCTTGTGTGAAAGCCTCAACCGCAGGTTTGCCAAAATGAGGGTCCCAAATGGCGTGGGCGATCGGGCGAATATGCAGTGGGTCTTGGCTCCAGGTTTCAAAATTACCCTGCCAAGCGACATGAAACAATAAACTAGAAGTCCATAGAAAAATAATTGCAACGTGACCAAAGTGAGAGGCAAAAATCTTTTGGTAAAGGTTTTCCTCAGTCATCCCGTCGTGACTTTCAAAGTCATGGGCAGTGGCGATGCCATACCAAATTCGACGGGTTGTTGGATCTTGAGCAATGTCTTGACTAAATTTCGGAAATTTTGTTGCCATATTGTCTGGCTACCTCATTCGTTTAGTGAAGCCAATGCGCCTAAAGCTGAACTACAGTTAAGCTGCTCAACGATAAACGGTTTAAGCTCGACCCTTAAAAATACAGAATTTGGATAGCCAACAATGGGAGTGCTCAATCGAGGCACTCCTGGCTAACACCAACTGAATCAAAGCGTGCATAGAATTGAGTCCTGAAGGACAAAAAGCTTACACTTTTTGCTCTATGTCGCTTTATAAAGAATTGGTATTAGTTGGCTTAAAATTTGGACTACCAACACTCTGTAATTACATGCCGATTAATTCATAACCTTATCGGTTGCTCTCTTTCCTCATCTCTAACTAAAGGCAGAGGTTGGTAAATTTGAACGTGAAGACTTTCGTGTTTTAACGCACACCGATGGTCTTTAGAGATAGATACATTGAACTCAATTCCAGCACTTCAGAAGATGAACATCACTCGTTAGCCAATCATTTTGTCTGAAGCGACTCCCAGAGATTTATTGTCGGTAGATTTGGGCTTCTGTCGAGAGAGTAAAAACACGGCTGTGACCATCAGGAGCACTAACAGAACGATCGCGATCGTTGTAATCCGGTTGTATGAGTCAAATTCCTCTGTTAATACTGACTCTGGCATCACTACGACCAGATTCCAGTCGAGATTACGAATAGGATTAATGGCAACCCGATATTTCACCTCTGACTCTGAGTCTTCATGTTTAAAGATTTGTTGTGCCTTGATGTGTTCTAACGAAACTTGATTCTTCCGAAAAACTTGACTGGCATATTGAGCAAGGGGGTTTTCAACCTCATCCAGTGTCACTAGATCGGGGATATCCCGTTCTGTTGAGGTAAAACCAAGATCCCGAGGATCGCTCGATGCAATCAACTCACCTTTGGGAGTGATGATAAATAGTGCCCCAGGTTGCCCTTGTTGCAACCGTTCTAGCAAAACTGACAATTGCCTGAGTTCGATCGCAATGCTAATCACTCCCAATAACTGATTTTGCTTCTGTACAGTCACAGAGGAGTCAATCCCAGGCGTTTGGGTCGAGGCGAACATGTAGACATCCGTCCAGGTTTGATAACCCGGATTGCCGACAGCAGATCGATACCAGGGACGCTGAGGAGAGTAGTAGTTTTCGGGTGTGGAGAGCGTCTCTACGAACTCAAAGGTGTCGTCAACTCGACGATAGGATTCTACCGTGCGCGTTGCTCGTTGCGCTTGAGGATCGTAATCTCGGTTAATGATATTAATGTTGCCTTCCTGGGTGTGTTGTAGACCGAAATAATCCCCATTGGCAAAGCCAAATTGAATCCAGTTCAAATTGGGATGCGCTTTTGCCAGCGTCATGTAAAAGATTTCCAGTTCTTCCTTATTGTTGAGATCAACCAGATCATCGGTAAATGCTTTTTGGATGATCTGTTGGGTTGATCCCACCTGGCTAAACAGCGTGCCAATTTCACGGGAGATAGCGGGAACCGTGCTTTTGAGCCACAATTCTACTGCGCTATCGACCATTTTTTGGGCGACCAATCGTGCTCCGACCCATACCGTCGCGCCAACCACCACCGTTGCCCCCAGGACCACCCACCCTACCCGCACTATTTGTTGTGCTCGTGCTCCTGCCTGTGCCAGACGCTGATTGGCAGCTTCAACTTCGCGGCTTTTTCTGATGTAGTTTTGGTGGAGTTCCGTTGGTTCTGGTTGCTTGGTGTTGCTTTTGTCCAACCACTGCTCTGCCTCTGACAGATCGTCCCCCCGCAATAACAGGCTATCACTGCGTCCTTTGTTATCCCACTCGATCGCCCTGACCAAAAGCCAGGTGTGAGCTTTGAGGTGAGCCGCATCGGTGTCTAACACGCGCAGCAGGTCTTTGAAGTTAGACGAAAAATCACCATCTCGTCCGTTAAAGTCGAGCCACTGAACTTTGGCTAATTCAGGATGCAGATTGGCTGGGTTAATGGGGCGATGGAGGACTGTCACAAAGCGTTTATTGAGTTTGGCAGCGTATTCAACCTCATCAGCACAGTAGGGCGAGTTGATGGAACTGGGTGACAGAATGAAGAGGAAATGGTTTGCTGTTTCGATGCCGCGATAAATCTCCTGTTGAAAGTCAGTGCCTGAGGCGATGCTTTCCTGGTCAAACCAGGTGTTTTTGCCCTGCATTTGCAATGCCTCATTCAGTTGACGGGCAAACCCGGAATCGGCACGCGAGTAAGAGATAAAGACATCAACTGCGATGCCGGGGGGTTGTCGCTGGCTCTCAGCAATGAACTTTTCCTGGAGTGGGGTGCTGGGCGATCGCGGATGGTGTTTTGCCAGCTTAAGCCACGCCTCGGCATGGCGCAGGTTATAGCCCCGTAACAAAAAGGTGGGGTTGTAGTTGTGTCGCTCCCATTTGAATGCTTTGGTCAACAAGACCTTGTGGTCTTCGTGATAAGCGACATCCTGTCGTAGTGCCCGTAGCAGTTGGTTTTCGTCGTGTTGATAGTCGGTTTCTAACAGGTTGTCGGTGAGATCGATGTATTGCAGGTTGCGGAGTGTAGGGGGTAGCTGCTGGGGGTCGATCGCCTCCACTAAAATTGGCACAATTCGCTTGTTGAGTGACAAGGCGTAGTCAATTTCGAGTTGGCAGTAATAGGATGTGAGGGAACGCGGAGAGAGCAAATATACAATATTATTGGCTTCTTCAATTCCTCGTTTGATGGCGTTTTCAAAATCAACTCCGGTCTGAATATCGGTAGTGTTGATCCAGACGGTGAATGCCTCCCGCAGCAAACTGGAGCGAATCTTTTTGGCAATGTCGCGATCTTCTGTGGCATAGGACAAGAACACCTGAGTCATCAGGTTCTCACCGTTTTTGATGCTCTCAGTGATGAATTCGCAATGCAACTCAGTGGGAGTGCAGGGAGGTTGGGAGTCGGTGAAACGAGTTTTCAGCCAGGTTTCGGCGTGTTGACGGTCTTCACCCACTAACAAGTATTGCGATCGCCGCTGATTTTCTTCCCACTCCAGTGCTTTCGCCAGGAATTGCGTGTGCTGATGCACATAGTCGTGGTGGCGATCGAAGATGGTCAGTAACCCCTTTAAAGATTCCTGAAAGTCATCTTGATTTTCCCGGAAGTAGACCCAGTTGATCTTCGAGATTTCGGGATGCATATTGATGAAGCTGGAGTGTAACCCTTTGGCTTGATAGGTTTCCCAATCTGCATCGGTGCCTGTGGGGTTACGTTGTTGCCAGGTTTCACGGCTGATCTCGGCAACATGCATGAGAGGAATAATGCGCTTATTCCGTTTCAATGCGAGTTCGATTTCCAGGCGACAGTAGGGCGAATTGACGGAATGGGGCGAGATGATGAAGAGAAAGTTGTCAGCCCGATTGATGCCGTCGTCGATTTGTTTTTGATAGTCCACTCCTAATGGAATGTCATCAAAGTCAAACCAGACGGTTAGCCCTTGCTCTACTAAGTGATGGTGAAGCTGGGCAGCAAAAGCTTTGCTGTCTGCTCGACCATAGGAAATAAATGCATCCTGGAATCCTTGCATAGAAAATCACCCCAAGATAGACACTCTTAATCGCACGATAACCTCTCCTGAGGGAAATGTCATTTGTGCGCTCTGATAAATAAGTATTGCTGAAGTGTCTATGTAATTTACAATACAACTACTTTATAGAATTCCCAGATTTACGGACAAAATAATCGTGCCTCCGTAATTTAACTGAGGCATAACTAACTTGCTTAAGATCCCCCTAGTCCATATTCAGGGAAACTTTTTCGCAAGCTTCACTCAACCCTCATCCCCCAACCTCTTTTCGGCATTGCTGAATGCAGATATGATTCTCGAAAACCAGCCATCGCTGTACGGGCGTTTCGCGAAACGCCCCTCCGAAATTTATATGTTGGATCAGCAACACCCTCTTTTCTTCACTTGAGAGAAGGGAAGTCAGAGTGGCTTGAAATCCCTCTTCCAAAATGGGGCTACGGTGTACACACATCTTTGCTTTGTCCATAAGATAGCCGCGAATTCATTTGCCGGGTTCAGTCGCGCAATCACTAGATGCACCCATCAAGACCCCTAACAAAGGCTCAAAGTCCCCCGAAGTTAGGGAATTTAGGGGTCTGGGACGGTTACGGTTTCAATTTCCCTAGGAAGACCATTTCAATCCAAAAAAAAGTGGCATTTTTGCATAAAGCCTTCTCGAACTTGCGAGAAATAATCACAGTTCATTCAGCCCCCTGACACCATTCATCTTGAAGCAGCTACCAACCCAAATCGAGGATCTCTATCCAGATATCCAGGGTTTTGATGTGGCTTGATTGACCTGGCTTTCTCCATTGCACTTGTTTCATTTTGTGAAGGCAGGCAACTATGCAATCTAAATTTCGAGTTCTAGAGCGTTCTAATACCTTACGTGCTAATTCTCTTCAATCCCATCGTTCTTCTCAATCAGCCTTACCTCTCGATCTGTCCTCTGATCTCGGCACCTCACAACGCCATGCAAGAGGGTTTCGAGCCAGTGCGGCAAACCAGTTTTCATCTAGCAAGTCAAATCCTCGCGATCGCTCTGAAAGAGGCTTTTTAGAGACTTCAACGATAGTTGCTAACAACGTTAGCCATACATTACCAATATCTGATTTGGTTGTTTCAGATTTAGTTTTTAATGACCTGGTGTTTTTACCGTTAGCGGATAACTCGATGAGTGAAGCTAACAATTTAGGAACCCTTGGTAGTTCAGTCCGCTCTAATGGGTTTGTTGGTGGCACTGACTCACAAGACTATTTTCGGTTTAGTAATACAACCGCAGGACGGTTTAATTTATCACTCACAGGTATGTCTGCGGATGCAGATGTGCAACTCTTAAATAGCAGTGGGGCGATCGTTGCGTCTTCATCGAGGGGTAGTACAGGAGATGAATCGATTAACCTTGCCTCGCTAAGTATTGGCGATTACTACGTTCGGGTTTATCAATTCAATGGCGACACCAACTACACGTTGAGGATGTCGAACACATTCCCCAGTAACCTATTGCCTGCTGAGACGAGTCTGGGCACGCTCAACGGTACGCGCGTTTTCAGTAATTCTGTAGGCAGTAGTGATACAGCTGATGTGTATCAGTTTAATCTGGCAGGGACAGCCAATCGCTTTAACATCACACTGAGTGGCTTATCCAGTGATGCCGATGTCCGCCTAATTTGGGATGGCAACAGTAACGGCAGAATTGACACAGATGAAGTGTTGGGTCGATCTACGGCTGGTAGCCAAGCTTCTGAGTGGATTGGCACGCCCCTCAATGCTGGCAACTACTTCGTTCAGGTGTATCAGTTTAGCGGTGAGGCAAACTACAACCTCAGCGTTTCAACCGGAGACTGGTACAACGAACACCTCAGTGATGCGGGGGTGATTGGTCAGGCGCGTGCTCTCTATTGGACAGATGGTTCCCTCAGCCGCAATGACATGATCTCCATGTTCCGTGAGGTGCAAGACCAGAGCAGTATTGATTCCACAGAATTGCAAGATCTGCGAAAGGTTGTGAATCCTTCGACGGGCTTCTCAATGCCTGATTATGTGCGAAATTTGTCCAACAAAGTTGTAAATGGTGATCCGGCAAACCCTCGTTCTGGTATCGGCAACCTGTCTGCGGGGAGCAGTAGCAACCAGATGGAGCGGTTGATTGGTAAGTGGTTCTTAGGGAGCGATCGCCCCACAGCCATTTCCTACAATCGCACCATAACCCACGGCTACCGTTATCTACAAGGCTCCCTCTTCCAAAACGGCATTAGCTTTGAAGATGTCGATCAAAACGATATTGGCGACTGCTATTTCATGGCAGCACTAGGCGCAGCGGCATTTCGATCGCCCAGTACGATTCAAAATATGTTTATCGATAATGGTGACGGCACCTTTACCGTGCGTTTCTATCGAGATGGTGTAGCGGATTACCTCACCGTCGATCGATTTGTTCCCACAGATAGTTCGGGGAATGCGGTGTTTGCCGGATGGGGGGGTGGCGTCAACACCGAAGCTAACAATGAGTTGTGGGTTGCCCTCGCCGAAAAAGCCTATGCTCAACTCAATGAATCGGGCTGGATTGGTCAAGACAATACCAACTCCTACAACGGTTTAACGCTCTCAACAACGGCGGTATCCACGAATAGCGGCGGTATCAACGGCGGTTGGGCAGGCAATGGATTGCGCCATATCACCGGACGCAATACCGAAAATCGAGATGTTTCCTGGCGCGATTGGTGGAGTCTGTTTATCACCACCTCAAACGATCTCGATCGCATCATCAGTACCTTTAACGCAGGGCGCATGGTGACGCTGAGTACAAAAGACTCAGGCGTGGAATCGGGTGTTGTCGCGAATCACGTCTACACGATGGTGGGATATAACGCATCGACGCAGCGGTTCCGGCTCTATAACCCCTGGGGTAACACGGTTGAGCTAACTCGCAACCAGATCGTCAATAACTTTGAGGATTGGGACTACACCACCACCTGATAGAACGGGCGAAGCATTGATGCCAGGATTAATGGATTCAAATCTAAATTTGAGACATTAATGCTTTGCCCCTCCAGCGATCGCCCCAGTTGCACTGACAACCCGACGAGGCACCGATGACGTACTTAATGAATGGTATGCACTCAATCAATGGTATTACGATCGCATCTGTTACTCTGACAGCCCGTGAAGAACGATCAACCCCGCGTGGGCAGGTTCCTTCTGGCGATCGCGATATTGGTTTTGCCGATGTGTTTCTGCAATTGCACAATGCTCGCAGAACGCATGTGGAGGTCGTGATTCAATCCGTTGAAATTTGTCACGCCTGTTTCAATGTGCGGCAGATGGTGAGCCAGTCCCCGCAAACTATTTGCTTGCATCCAATGGAGAATGCCAGCGTCGATCTCCACCTGACTAACAAAACGGGGTATAGCAGAGGGAGCCGGGTTCGAGCGGTGATCCGCTATCAGGTTGAGGGGCAGGTAGGAGTGGTTGAATCGGAACCTGTGGCGATCGAGCGATGGTAGGAGGGTATGGGGATGATCGCTCATGATCGTTGAAAGTTAGCCTGTGATACTTTAGACCATCAGCGATGATATCTATCATTCCCCATCCGGGAAATAGGTTGGTTAACCCAATTATTGCAACCATTGCAATCAACGTTAGACACGTTTGAACGAGAGTTACTCTGATTCAAACGATTGCAGCAATTGTTTATATCTTTCTAGCTTTTGCTTAAACGAAACTTATACTTGCTTGAACGAGAGTTACTCTGATTCAAACGATTGCAGCAATTGTTTATATCTTTCTAGCTTTTGCTTAAACGAAACTTATACTTGTTTGAACGAGAGTTACTTTCGTTTGAACGATTGCAGCTAATGCTTATATCTTTCTAGCTTTTGCTTAAACGGAGCTTATATATCAAGAAGCCGAAGCAACAACGGTTCAACGTCAGTTCGGTTTAAGAGCTAATTTATGAAGTCAATCTTAAGCTCTAAAACATCTGCTATTGCTTGATCCCCCCAACCCCCCTTAACAAGGGGGGAACCCAAGCAGGAGTCTGAAGTCCCCCTTTTGAAGGGGGATTTAGGGGGATCGAAACAATCGACGCGGACTACGAAAGATGAAGGGTTTGATGAACCGACGCAGGTTGGTTTTGCTTCGATAGCGGCGGTTTTAACCGCCAAAATCCTTATCCCAAATTCACGTTAATGTTAGGGCCTAACTGTATTGACTCACCGGGTTATCCCAAAGACTACCAAGCTCACACAAGAATACTCTGGACAGTTTTTATGAAAAATCTGAAAACCTGCATTGTGCCGTTAGCATTGACCCTCACCCTAAATTCCCTCCCAATTGGGGCTACGGTGCATACAAAAGTTCTCTCAGCCCCCTAAATCCCCCATTCTGGGGGACTTTGAGCCATATGAGGCGGATCGGAAGTCCCCCAATTTTGGGGGGTTGGGGGGCAAATGCAGGATTTTGAGGTTGAGACAAGAGATATGTATACACCGTAGCCCAAAAAGGGAGAAGGGGTTGGGGGATGAGGGCAAGCCCTCTCAAAACAGTCCGAACTATTGATACAAGAATCCGTTGTGTTTCCAAGTCAATTCGGCATGAGTTTGAACCCTGAAGATTGCCTGGATAAAATAGTCGCAACCAGAAAATATTGATATTCTGAACTCACGGAATATTATCTGCTTGCTATGAGTCAACAGACTAAGCCCGTCGAAGTTTTTATCTCCTACTCGCACCGAGATGAAAAGTTGCGAGAAAGACTGGACTCCCATCTGTCGCTGTTGCGACGGCAGGAAGTAATTCAAGCGTGGCACGATCGCAAGATTACGGCAGGCTCCGAGTGGGCAGGGGCGATCGACGATAAGTTGAACTCGGCGGATATTATTCTGTTGTTGATCAGTGACCAGTTTCTTGCATCGGACTATTGCTACGGCATCGAGATGCAACGGGCAATGGAGCGGCACGAAGCCAAAGAGGCGTGTGTCATTCCGATTATTCTCAAGCCTGTGGACTGGAGTAGTGCGCCCTTTGCCAAATTGCAGGCATTTCCCAAGGATGCCAAGCCTGTTACTAAGTGGAACAATCGGGATGAGGCGTTTCTCAACATCGCCAAGGGGATTCGGGAAGCCGCAGAGACAATTGCTGCCCGGCCGCAAAAGCCATCCCCTGAACCAGAGCCAGTTCCATCCCCAGATCTCTCGGAAGCCATCACCGTTATCCCGCCCGATCGCCTCGACCTGCCGGAGGGTTCCGTTGGCTTAAACTCCCCTCTGTACGTGGAACGTCCGCCGATTGAGGCAAACTGTTATGGCGAGATTGTCAAACCGGGGGCACTGATTCGCATCAAAGCTCCCCGACAGTGGGGCAAGACTTCCTTGATGCAGCGGATTTTGCAGCGATCGCGCGAGCATGGACACCGCACCGTCTGCCTCAACCTGCAACTGGTGGATGGCGACTCCCTCACCAGCATCGATCGCCTGTTGCAGTGGCTCTGTGCCAGTGTCGCCAATGAGCTAAATCTGGATGACCGTCTCTCGGACGTGTGGAAGCCGATGCTGGGCAGCAAGAGCAACTGCACCAACTATTTCCAACGCTACCTGTTGCCGACGATTCAGCAACCGCTGACCCTGGGACTGGATGAGGTGGATCAGGTGTTTCAACATCTGGATGTGGCGCAGGACTTTTTTGGCTTGCTGCGGGCGTGGCACGAGATGAGCAAAAACGACCCCACCTGGCAGCGGTTAGGACTGGTGATTGCCCACTCCAGGGAGGTCTACATTCCCTTGAATGTGGAGCACTCGCCGTTTAATGTGGGGTTGCCGACGGAGTTGCCGGAGTTCACCTCCCAACAGGTGATCCATCTGGTGCAGCGGCACGGCTTGAGATGGTCAGAGCCGCAGATCGCCCAACTGCTTGAGATGGTGTCGGGGCATCCCTATCTGGTGCGAAAGGCATTGTATGAGATGGCACGAGGCATGACGCTGGAACGCTTTTTGCAAACGGCTCCCACCGAAGCAGGACTGTACGGGGATCACCTGCGGCGACACCTGGAGAACCTGCACAGCGACCCGCAACTGGCAACGGCCATGAAGCAGGTGGTGAGCACACCGGGAGCCGTCGGACTGGAGCCAAAGCTGGGCTTTCGGCTGCACAGTATGGGCTTAGTGCGCTTGCAGGATGATGAAGTGATTGCCCTGTGTCACCTCTATCGCCTGTACTTCGCGAAACGGTTGGGGGGACGGGCATGAACAACCACTCGACCCCATACGAATATCGGGTTGGGGGCAGTCTGCCCGTGGATGCCCCCAGCTATGTCGAACGGCAGGCAGACCAGGACTTGTACACCGCCCTGCAAGCAGGGGAATTTTGCTATGTGCTGAACTCGCGCCAGATGGGCAAGTCGAGCTTGCGGGTGCGAACGATGCGACGGTTGCAGCAGGAGGGCTTTGCCTGCGCCGACATCGATATTACGGGAATTGGTACGAAGAACATCACCGACGAGCAGTGGTATGGCGGGTTGATCGACACACTGATCCACAAGCTGCACCTGACCCACATCGACCTGGTGGAGTGGTGGGAGCAGGAACGGTTGCTCTCCCCGGTGCAGAAATTTGGCAAGTTTATTGATGCCGTCCTCCTCAGCGACATTGCCCAACCGATCGCCCTCTTTATTGACGAGATCGACAGTATCTTTAAGCTCGACTTTAAGGACGATTTCTTTGCCCTGATCCGTTCCTTCTATAATCGGCGGGTGGATGATCCCCGCTATCAACGGCTATCGTTTGTCCTCTTAGGGGTTGCCACTCCCTCGGATCTGATTGCCGACAAGAGCCGCACCCAGTTCAACATTGGCAGAGCGATCGCCCTCAACGGTTTCCAACCCCACGAAGTCGCACCCCTGGCACCTGGACTGGCGGCAAAAACCACCCATCCCCAAGCCGTATTAGCCGCGATTTTAGAATGGACGGGGGGACAACCCTTCCTCACCCAAAAACTCTGTCAACTGGTGCTGACCTTACCGGACAGCATTCCCCCCGATGAGGAAGCCGCTGTTGTGGCTCAACTCGTGCGCGATCGCCTCATCACCAACTGGGAATCGCAGGACGAACCTGTGCATTTGCGAACCATTCGCGATCGCCTGCGTGCCAGCGAGCAACGCACCGGACAACTGCTCGGACTCTATCAGCAGATTTTGCAACAGGGCGAAATTACCGCTGATGGCAGCGAAGAACAGATGGAACTGCGCCTCTCCGGTCTGGTGGTCGAACAGCACCAAAGACTCAAGCTCTATAACCCCATCTATGCAGCGGTGTTTGATGCTGCTTGGGTGGAAGAGGCGCTGGCAAAACTGCGCCCCTATGCCGAAGCCATTAGCATCTGGCTTGCCTCAGACCGCACCGACGAGTCACGCCTGTTGCGCGGTCAGGCATTGCAGGAAGCCGTGGAGTGGTCGCAGGGCAAAAACCTGAGCCAGGACGACAACGACTTCTTGAGAGCCAGCCAAGAACTCGCCACCCGCGACATGGAAGCGGCACTCGCCCAGGAAACCGAAGCCAAGCAGATCTTAGAAGCCGCTACCCGCAAAGCCAATCGCCGCAATCGCATTAGTTTAGAGATTTTGGCAATCTCACTCCTGGTTGCAGCGGGAGCTGCACTCTGGTCATTTCGAGAACTGGACATTGTAGAAAATCGCGCCACCCAACTTTCTGCTGAAGCCGATGCCACCGAAGCCCGACTCACAACTGCCCTACAGAACGAAGCCGAGGCAGTCGCAGAACTGAGGCGAGTCACCGCAGAGCGAGAAACCGCTGAACAAGAAACAGAAAAAGCTCAAGACCAACTAGAGCGAATCACCGCACGGGCAGAACGCGAACGCGCCACCGCTCAACAACAACTGCAAGCCACCACCCGCCAACTCAACGCCACCAAAACCGATCTGACAAACGCCAACCGACAACGACAGACCATCGAAGCCCAAGCCCGACAAGCCGAAGATCGCTTAGCCACCACCACCGCCCGTGCCGACGAAGCCACCGAGCGTCTGGAGGAAGCCTCCGCTCGTGCGGAAGAAGCCGAACGCCGCACCGGAGAAGCGGTCGCTGCCATGAGTCAGGGCAGAGAAATCTTTGACACCATCATCCCCCGGTTAGAAGGTGCTGGAACCTCACTATTTTCCACTGACGACATCAGCACCATCAACGAAGCCTATCAACGCTTTTTAGATGCTGCCGGAGGCGTAATTGGCGAACAATCCGTTGAAACCCAAAGCCTTTATGGATTAGGTGTTGCTCTCTTAGTACGAGGACGTTACCCCGAAGCATTGGAGACGTATGAACAGGCTCTCAAAGGGTTTCAAGCTCAGGGAAATCGCCAGTCAGAAGGCACTACCCTCAATGACATTGGAACGGTTTATGCTTATCAGGGGCAATACGCGAAAGCACTGGAGTATTACCAACAAGCTCTTGCCATTCGGCGGGAGGTGGGCGATCGCTCTGGTGAAGGAGTTAGTTTGGGTAGTATCGCTTTTGTTTATCAAAATCAAGGACAGTATTTGCAGGCACTCAACTATTACCAACAAGCTCTTGCCATTGCTCGTGAAGTGGGCGATCGCCGGGGTGAAGGAGTCACCCTCAACAACATTGGAGAAATCTATCGCAATCAAGGGCAATACCCGCAGGCACTCGACTATTATCAACAATCTCTTGCTATCACTCAAGAAGTCGGCGATCGCCGTGGTGAAGGAGTCACCCTCAGCAACATCGGCGGAATTTATTGGGAGCAGAGGCAGTATTCACAGGCTTTAGACTATTACCAACAAGCTCTTGCCATTGCTCGTGAAGTGGGCGATCGCCTTGGCGAAGGAGTCACCCTCAACAACATTGGCAGTGTTTACGCTAATCAACAACAATATGAGCAGGCATTAAGTTATCTGGAACAGGCACTTGCTATCCGTCGTGAGGTAGGCGATCGACAGGGTGAGGGGTTTACGCTGGGTTGGTTAAATACGGTTTATCGGGGATTGGGTCAACCCGATCGAGCGCAGGAGTTTCAAGCGCAGTGTGTGGCGATTCGAGAAGAGATTGGGGCACCGATCGGGTGTGGTGAGTAAGGGTTTAGATCTGCGACTTCTTGAAGAAGTCGCAGATCTGGAGGCAAGGGGCGATCGCTCCGTAGATACCCAACCATCGTCATGGCATTTCGGTCATAACCGACCACCCAATCCGGGTGTGGCATTCGGACAGAGGCGATCGCACAGACCCAAAAACAATTTGCCAAATGCCGCACCCCAACCACCCCGATTAACCAAAGGATCAGTAGGGGCGATCGTTCTCAATTTCAAATCGATTACAACGCGACGAATCAATCAACTACGTAAAATGAGCGGCGTTCCCCTATGGCAACGCGACTATTACGATCGCATCATCCGTGACGAAGAAGCCTTACTATTCATTCGGCAATACATTCAAAACAATCCCCTCGCATGGAGCAAGACCCATTACATCCCGACAACTCATCGGATGGGTAACAGAATTGAGGTTCTCGCCTTCCATATTGCGCGACGCTGACGACGATGCTCTACCTCCATCGTGAATAATCACCTTATCGGCGATAGCCGAAACAGGAAGCCCAGAGTAGCATTGATGGCATCTATTGAGTTCGCACAGGAATTTGACACAAATCATCATGCAACACCTTCGCCAATGGATTGTAGGGCTGGTCATCGCTCTAGTCACACTGCTTGGAATTGTGAGCGTACAACCCAAAATCTCTGCCCAAACCCCATCCGAGTTAACCCTGGATGTCGCAGGAGTGCAGGTAGAAGAAATTGCCAATGGGGTCTACAGTTTCATCTCCAGCACGGATTTTCCCCCTGCCGATCCAGAAAGGGTCGCGATTTGTAATGCCACCGTTGTGATTGGATCAGAGGGTGTTCTGGTGTTAGATCCATTCCAGAACGAAGCTCTTGCCAACCTTCTCTTTTCCACAGTAGCAACCCTCACCGACCAACCCATTCGATACGTTGTCAATACCCACTACCACTTTGACCACTCCGGTGGAAACGCCGCCGTCAAAGCTCAAGGATTTCCAATCCTGGGACGGGGGTTGATTCGGGAGTTTATGCTCACCCGCAACCGAGAAATGGATCCGAATGTCACTCCTCCAGACGTCGTGGTGAATGGTAAGCAGGAAATTTGGCTGGGCGATCGCCAGGTGCAGTTGATGGAGTTTGATGGTCATTCCGGTGGCACGGATATGGTGGCGTACATTCCCGATGCCGATGTGCTGGTAGCAGGAGACTTGCTCTTTTCTCAGCGAATTCCCTATCTGGGAGATGGCAATATTCGGCTGTGGCAAGAAAACCTGGATAAGCTGATCAGCAGCTATGGAACGGCGAAAGCTGTGCCGGGACATGGACCCATGGGCGATCGCACCACTCTCGTGACCCAGAAGACCTATCTCGCTGACCTGGAAGCTCTGGCTGTGGGGTGGCGAGAAGCAGGGTTGTCTCAGGAGGAAGCCATTGCTCAAACCACGGTTCCTGCTGCTTATGCAGATTATCTGTTTCAGGGGCTATTTCCTAACAATTTAGAGGTTGCTTATCAGCAGATTGTTTTGGGACAGGATGATGCAGCGTCGATTCAACAATACTTCGCGGCTCAACCGCCGCAATTGAAAGCTCTCTAACCAACTTGCTAACACTGATAGGACTGACAATGTCCTGCGTGGACTAGACGAACGAAGAAAATGATACCAATTTGAATTGGCTTCGCTGCACAGGATTCCGTAAGGGCGTTTCGCGAAACGCCCCTACCCCGTGATCTGCCACAATCAAACATTAAATCGGTATGAGATGCTATGGGCTGGATTACACAAGCTGTCATTACCGGAACAACTGCCTTTATTGCTACCAATATTGATGACATCGTTATCCTGATGTTGTTTTTTGCTCAGGTCAACACCACATTTCGCCCCCGACACATCATTATTGGTCAATACCTCGGATTTGCGGTTTTAATTCTGGCGAGTTTGCCGGGTTTCTTTGGAGGGTTGTTGATTCCGCGAGAATGGATTGGATTATTAGGCTTTTTGCCGATCGCCATTGGATTAAAGCAGTGGTTCAGTCCAGATGACGATGATGCAGTAAAAACCGTATCCGACGAGCTAATGCATCCCACCGAAAAGTCATCCCTCTCCTTCAATTTGGCAAAGGTGCTGGCTCCTCAAAGCTATAGTGTGGCAGCAGTTACTATTGCCAATGGTGGAGACAATATTGGTATATACATTCCACTTTTTGCCAACTCTAACTTAACAGTGTTAGGTATAACACTGATTGTTTTTTTTGTGTTAATTGCTGTGTGGTGTGCTGTTGCCTATCGACTCGCCCACTTCCCAGCGATCGCTCATGTGTTAACTCGACATGGTCATGCGATCGTACCATTTGTGTTAATCGGCTTGGGTATTTTCATTCTGGTGGAAAGTAAAACCTATCGACTTCTGAATTGGAGTTAATTTCTGCATCCCACTCTGTCAGGTTCTACTCTGTCAGGTCACACTATGCCATTAAAAAATAGAACATAACAACAAACATCAACACCACACTCACTTGCACAGCGGAGTCAACTTTTGTTAGCTCCTTCTTTTTACGCTGGGATCTCAGGCTAGAGCGAGTTGTAGCAGGTTGCGCGACGGGCAGACGATACCCCTCATCGAGCGTAATTTGTATCGTATCTACTGAAAGTTTCTCCAAAACTGGTTCTGGAGTACTTTCTGTAGAGTTGTGCGAGTCACGGTTTGTCTTATCTGATTCCGGAGGGGGTTCAACGGTCAACGATGGAGTTAACGAAGGCGGAACTAAAACAGGTTCCGGAATGGCTGTGGGCAGAGGAGAGGCAGGAGGTGCGATCGCGTCTACTTTCACAGCAACTGGTTCAGGCGTTTTTGGCTCAACCTGTTGGGTAACCACTGGGGCGGATACCGGAGTGGTGACGGTTTCAACGGAGGGTTGGGGGGATGGCTCTAGCAAAAACTCAGCAATCCAATCCGGGAAGTCTTCATCAACTTGCCACGCATACAACCGAACTCCAACAACAGACGCAGGGCGAAGGCGCAAAATGCCACGTCGGGTAAAGGCGATCGTGGCGTGTTGATTGAGTAGGCGAGGTGCTCGAAACATTAACTGAAGACACCCATCCTGTAAAATCGCCTTGACCCGAATTTTTTCCGAGATCAGCGCGTCATTCATCAGAACGGCGATCGCCGCTGCATCGCCTTGCTTCGCCCGTTCCATCAAAGCCTGTAAAACAGTCATGAGAGAAGCCATCCACCATTACAAAACAATTCCCGATGGATATCCGGCAATTGCTTTGTCATATTATAGTACTTTTGTACGATAGACGTTGTCAAAATTTGGCATTCTCCACAGGTATAGCCGTAGCCACATTCGATGGGGCAGAGGCAAGTCAGAAGGCTTTCCTAGAATCAGGATTCGAATCATTGCCTCTGGGTGCATCTGACGGTTAGGGGAGTGGCGGTTAAAACCGCAGACTTCGGCGTGAGCCTCAGCCGAACGCTACCAGAACAAAGCCTGCCTACGCAGGTTTAAAACCTCAGTCCGCGTCGGCAGACTCCGCTCCAATCGCCGCGAATTCATTCGCCAGGTTCAGTCCCTCAATCACTAGATGCACCTGATGCTGAGTTGTTTTGGGCTGTCTCTAACACTTGTTTGAGGGCAGATGCCACTTTCGGCAACGCTTTGTAGTTAAATAGGTTGCCAAAGAAACCCGGAATTTGAATAGTATCAATGGCTTGGCTGGTCAAATCATGCCAACCCAGAGCAGAGCCAAAATGCCATGCTCGGACTTGTCGAGTTGCCCGCAAAAGTACGATGGAACCAGGGTAAACTTTAGGTCTGTATTGAGCTTTAGCGGTTCGATTAATTGCCTCCGCCCGAATGTATCGCATTTCGTGGGAGAGCGTCTCTCCCAGATTGGTAGTTAGGTGAGGTGCGCTGGATGCCTCCGCACGATGTTGTTTGGTTTCAGGTTGAGGATTGCTGGTTTCAGTTAAAACTGTTTGGCGATCGCGCTGCTGCAATTTTCGTTTCAACACTGTATTAATCCTCTCTGGCAATTGACGCAATCCTCTCAGATTGCCGTGGTAGTAGTAGGATTTTTGCAGTTCAAACAGCGTTTTATGGACTGAATTTTGTAGCCTAAACCAGGAGGAGGTGGGCAGTGGTTTAGGAGCGTAGGAATCGATTAAGACAAAAAGAGCGATCGCTTCACCTTGAGCAAGCAATTGATGAGCTATTTCAAAGGCAACCACTCCGCCAAAACAGTGTCCCCCAATGAAGTAAGGTCCGTGGGGTTGAACCGTACGCATCTCTTCAATACAGTGAGCCGCTAACGCCTCAACCGTGGTTTGAGTGACGGGTTTGCCATCTAAGTCAGGGCGTTGAAAGGCATAAAAGGGTTGATCAGATCCCAGCAAACGAGCTACGCCAGACCATTTCAGAGCATCCGCTGCACCGCCATGAAAGAATAAAGAAGGTTTGGTGCCGTTAGGTTGTACAGGGACAAGAGCCATCCAGGGCGATCGCGTCCCTTGTTCCAAAAGGACTGCCAATTCAGCAATGGTGGGAGCCTGTAATAGTGTTGCGACGGGGAGGTCATAGCCCAACTGCTGTTTGATATCGCTCAACAGTTGTACCGCCAGAAGGGAATGCCCTCCTAAATCAAAGAAATTGTCATGAATTCCTACTTGTTCTAATTTCAACAACGTGCGCCAGATGACGGTTAATTTTTCTTCTAATGATGTTGTAGGAGCAACCAATGATGTATCCAGATGGCGTTGTGTCCAATCCACTGGGGGCAGTCCAGCGCGATCGATTTTGCCGCTAGCGGTCAGGGGCATCTCGGTTAGCGCAACAAACACCAGAGGAACCATGTAATCTGGCAGCGTCTGAGTGAGTGCTCGTCGTAGGCGGGTGGTTGAGGGGGCAGGCTCTGCCTGAGGAATAAAATAAGCAACCAATTGCTGTTCGCCATTGGCATCTGGTTGAGCAACAACCACAGCCTGTTTTATCGAACCAAGCTCTAACAAAGCGACTTCAATCTCGGATGGCTCAACCCGATAGCCTCGAATTTTGAGCATAAAGTCTTTGCGCCCTAAAAACTCCAGACAACCATCGGGACGCAGGCGACCCAAATCGCGGGTGAAATAGATTTGTGTTCCATCTCCAGTGGGACTGGGTAAAAACTTCTGACGAGTTAACTCGGGGTTGCGCCAGTATCCCGCTGAAAGATAACGACTTTTAACGACAATTTCTCCTACTTCATTGATGTCAACGGGTTGACCTGTCTCATCTACTAAATAAACCTCTTTATCTTCAATGGCGTAACCAACTGGGACGACAGGGCTATTAATTTCCGTGTGGCGATCGATGATAAAACGGCGAATCATGCCTGTTTCGGTTGAAGAGAGCCGTTGGATGAGGATGCAGTCTTCTGGAAAGTAGCGTCTAAACCGCTCTACATCGCGCCTGAATAACTTACCCGATGGAATGATCTGGCGTAACTTGGGAAATGTTTCTTCACCTGTTAACCAATCCAATAACTGTTGAAATAGCATCACCGGAAGATGAAATATGGTAATTCCCTCATGCGTGAGCCAATTTACTAAAGTATCTAGCCCTGCCCCTTTAACGTTATACAAACACAATGTTGCTCCATTTAAAAGAGCATTAAAAATATCAGAGATAGAAGCCCCAAAACTGCAAGAATACAGAAGCGAAATTTTATCGCCTGTGTGAATTTTGTAGTCGTTGGTTTCCAACCAGATGCGATGTAGAATTTCGCGATGGGGACGAGCAACCCCTTTTGCTTTTCCCGTTGAGCCGGAGGTATAAAAAATTCCCGCGAGGGTATCACCGTTAATCGGTACATCAACCTCATCAGAAATCTCTGTATCCAGTTCGTCAATGTTGAGAATTTGATAAGTGGTTTGTGTGGATACTAATTCCTGTGCCAGAGCGAGATTTTGGCTATTTGTGAGAATTAATTCACCCTGCAAATCACTCAAGATTTGACTTAACCGGAATTGTGGATAGGACGGGTCTAACGCAACATAGGCTTTGCCCGATATCAGTGTACCGAGCATTGCAGTCATCATCGCCGCATCATGCTCTAATAACAGGGCAATCGGTTCCTCACCTTGTCCTCGTTGACGCAAAATGGCATGAGCGATTTGATTGGCGTTGTGATGAAACTCAGTGTAGGTCAGTTGGTGGCGATCGCTCTGAATGGCGATATGGTCAGGAAATCGGTTGACCACATATCTGAAGCGATGGGCAATCGATCGCTCAATTTCATCTTTGGCAAAACCAATGAAGGTATGAGTTTGAGTCATCATGGTGTTCAGTCCAATGCTCTAAGGGTTGATTCATCCGATTGGTAGAACAGGACACCCATTTTGAATCAAAGCAACCGATGCTAAAGGTCTACCCTTGAGTAGAATCCTGCATTTGTCCGAGATGCAACTCCGTCTCAAAAGAAACTGTAATGCGATCGCCAGAGCAAAACTGCTCAAACATACTCCTGACGCAACTGACAAACGTTTGATATAGGGGATGATCCTCGTTTGGTGCAGGCGACAGTGACGACAATCGCCCTAAAAACTCTTCCCATGTCTCATCTCTAAAGCTGGGAAAGGCTAATCTCAAAACGTTTTCATGCCCATAATAGAAACTCAGTGGCACCCGTTCTCGCTCAAATTTGTCTGCCTTGACAGCCCACCCATTTTCTTCGACCCGTAACGCTTTAAACACCTTCAGCAATGCCTGATCCGTACACGGATTTTGCAGAATAGCGAGCCATCCTCCCGGTTTGAGAATTCGCAAAAACTCCTGGCGGGTTTGAGTCGGTTGAAACCAGTGAATCGCTCGCCCTACGACAATTAAATCAACGGATTGGTCGGGTAAGGTGGTTGCTTCTGATAAACCGTTGATGTTGAAAAAGCTTGGATAATGCCCCAACTGTTCAGCGGCGATCGCCCTCATTTCATCACTCGGTTCAATGGCAAACACCTGCTTGACCCGCTCTACAAAGTGTTGGCTCACCATGCCCGTACCCGACCCCACATCAGCCACAGCCGATTCTGCTGTCAGTTGACATCTGTCAACAATCGTAGCGATCGCATCGGGGACATAATCCCAGCGATAGCGAATGTATTTCTCTGCTTTTGTTGAAAATCGGCTAATGGTATCCATCGTGGATGATCAATTGTTTGCAAATGAGATGTGGCTATTGGGGATTGTTATACAAGCCTGCGATAAAACCGTTGGTTTCCAATTCTTTCACAATCGTCAAATCCACTACATCCTCTGGCTTTGTATTCGCAGCGTTGGCATTTTCAGCTTCTAACTGCGTCAGCAGGGTCTGAATGCCTTCAACACTGGGATAGGGTATCTGAGGCAGGTAGTTTTGCACTAAAACGTCGTAAGCTTCTACCAGGGATGGCTCATCTTCTTGAGGGTCAAGCAGCATATATTTTGCCATCACTTCCATCGTGCCAGATTTATCGGTTTGCATCAGGGCGATCGCCTCAGTAACTGCTTTCATTACACCTGAAACAACCGCTCGGTTTGACTCAATATACGTCCGGGTCGTCACGATTCCAGTGTGTTGATAGGGAATATCAAGTTTAGACATCTCAACTAAAACTTGATACCCCTTTTCCTTGGCTTCGATTGTTTCAGGGACGGATACTACCGTACCCACAACTTGCCCTGTTTCCATAGCGGCTAATCGTTCTCCCTGTCCACCAACCGCCAAAATCGTGACATCTTCATCGGGCTTTAAGTTCAGCGTCCTCAAAATCTCACGAATTGCTGCATCGGAAGCACTTCCGGGCTTACTCACAGCTAAGGCTTTGCCCCTCAGATCTTCAGCTGTCTTAATGTTGGGGGTCACCATGAGTGAATAGGGATAGGTATTGATGATTCCTCCGACAAACACTAAATCTTCACCCGCAACGACCGCATTTACGACTGCTGAGCCTGCAATTTGGCAAACTTCCGTATTGCCAGTCAGCACGGCAGTAGTCGCATCTGACCCCCCTTCAATGGATGACAGGCTCACCTTGACACTGTGCTTTTCAAATAGCCCTTTGTCCTGAGCGTACCAGGTCACAATTTGAGTTCCTGAAATGCCGCTGTAGCACATATTAATAGATGTATTTGCAGTAGCAGTGTCAGTTGAAGTAGTAGCTTGATTTGTGCAAGATACGACTACAACAGCAAAGAGTGTCAGAATTGCAGACCACCAGTATTTTGCTTTCATAGTGAGTTGGGAAGTGTGATGGGTGAGCAGAGAAATTTGATGAAGGGAAAATTAGGGCGATCGCCATCGCTCAAAACGAGTTTCTAGAAGTTTGAGTAATTCCGTTAAAACGTAACCTGTCAGAGCCAGAACAAAAATGCCAACGAACACCTTATCCGTTTGGAAAGTTGCCCCTGCTCTCCGGATCATGTGACCCACCCCCGCTTGGGCTGCAACCAGTTCTCCCACCACAACCCCAACCAATCCTCGACCGACGGCTAGGCGCATTCCCGCAATGATAAAGGGAATGGAGCTAGGCACCGCCAGAGTCGTAAAGATTTGGTAGTCATTTGCGCCAAACGAACGGGCGCACTTCAGTAAATTGGCATCAATGGTTCTCATACCTGACAACACATTGATCAAGATGGGAAAGACTGCTCCTAGAAAAACAACAGCAATTTTTGAACTGATGCCGATGCCTAACCACAAAATCAGCAGAGGGAGCAACGCAACACGGGGTGTGGCGTAGAGTGTTGAGATAAATGGATCAAAGGCTGCAAATAGACGACGATACCAACCGAGACAAATTCCCAATGGAATGCCAACCGCAACCGCCAGAGTAAACCCAGCGATGAACTCGGTCGCGCTCACCTGAATGTCGTACCAGAACCCGTTGGCAAACAACCACTGTGCTGCTTTGACAATACGACTGGGGGAACT
This sequence comes from Oscillatoria sp. FACHB-1407, assembly GCF_014697545.1. Taxonomy (GTDB): domain Bacteria; phylum Cyanobacteriota; class Cyanobacteriia; order Elainellales; family Elainellaceae; genus FACHB-1407. Next base: position 255,603 of record NZ_JACJSA010000006.1, read on the forward strand.
GGTAAAGAGCGGTTTGACGATTCCCAAGTGAGGCAGGAGTTCCCAAATGATCAAAAAAATCGTCAGGGTCATTAATGCTAGAAGGGTGTTTTCATGGCGTTGCAAGCATCTCTGCCATGGATGTTTACCCTGTTCTAATTGAGTGGGGTTCAGTGGCTCCCGACGAAATTTGCTCATAGCCGTTTCAAATCTTCAAATCAATGTATTTGCACTCAGCGGTTGAATGGACAGATCGATCGCCCCAGGATCAATTTGCAACAGTTCCCAGATTTGATTCTCAAGCTGGTTAAATTTGGATTGGCGTTTCATCGCAAGGGTGCGGGGGCGTGGCAGCGAAATTGGCACGATGGCTTTCACCTGTCCGGGGCGAGCCGACATCACCATCACCTGATCTGCCAGAAAAATGGCTTCGTCGATTTGATGAGTGACGTAAATTGCGGTTGTGCCAGCTTCTTGCCAGATTCGTTGCAACTCTAGCTGCATATACTCACGGGTCTGAGCATCTAATGCAGAGAGCGGCTCGTCTAATAACAAAAGCCTGGGTTCAATCGCCAGTGCGCGGGCTAAATTAACCCGTTGTTGCATCCCGCCTGACAACTCATGAGGATAGCTCTCCTCAAATTCTTTTAGCCCAACCAGATCAATAAAACGTTTGGCGCGATCATGGGCTTTGTCACGGCGATGTCCCTGCAACTCCAACCCATACATCACATTGCTGATCACCGTCCGCCAGGGCATCAGAGCAGGCGATTGAAACACCATAGCGCGATCGCGACCTGGACCTGCGATCGCCTCACCATCCAGTGAAATAGTTCCAGTTTTGACGGGCAACAAACCAGCAATCACGTTTAGCAGAGTTGTCTTGCCGCAACCGCTCGGACCCACGATCGCTAAAAACTGCCCTTCTTCGACTTCAAAACTGACATCTTGAACAGCAGGAACTAAACGCTGTGAGCGTTTGACAAAATAATCAATACAAATGTTTTCAGCTTTTAGCTTTGCCATTGTATTTCTCATTTCTACAATAAGTAGCTTGGCGTAATTAAACGTCAGATAGAGGAGGGGATGGAGGGGGATGTATCTCCCTTCTTGGGGGCAACGCCCCTAAACCCCCTTTCCTACACTTATTTATAACCACCTACTTAACACTGCTGAAAATATTGCTAGATCAGCAACTTCTTCAGTGGGGCAACCAGTGCAATCGTAATTTGGAAAAAACTGAATTGAGAACGAATTTTTACCTGAAATTACACTTGCGTATATCGTAAATGTATACAGGTACGATAAATGTAAATATTTAGTAGGATTCATCCCTATTAAGATGAACCCTACTTAAAGGATGTTGATGGGTTGCATCTAGTGATAGGGGAACTGAAGCCAGCGAATGAATTCGTGGCTATTGGAGCGAAGCCCGTGCAGGCGGACTGAGGTTTTGAACCTATGTAGGCAGGCTTGGTTCTGGCAGCTGCGGTTTTAACCGTCACTTCTCTAACCGTCAGATGCACCCATGTTGATGGTTTTGGCCGGGTAGGTGTAAAGGGGTAAGGGAGTAGAAGGATAGCTGGGGGATCATTCGGTAGCTCCTCCACTCCTTTACCCCTGTACGATGTGCTGTCATATAGCCCTACGTATATGCATTAGGACATAAGGGGGTGTGGGGGCTGCGCCCCTAGCCAGGGGTTCCACCCCTGCACCCCGTCCTAACCTTAGTGAATACTGCTATAATCCCTATGGTCAACTCTACCGTTGCCGCATTCGATGGAGCGGAGGCGAGTCAGGACGCTTTCCTGGTATCAGGGTTTGATCCATTGCCTTAAGCTTTCTGACCAAAGCGATGCTAGTGTGTGCAGGGGGAGTGTTGCGAATTACATCGGCACGGAAGGGCGATCGCATCAAGTTGAATGTCAGGTTTTGCTGCATATCCCAATCCAGTACGAACCGTATTTGAGACGTAAGCAATATCACTGTCACTTAAGTCAAAGTATGAGGGGAGGTTGATACCCCGTTGGGCGACTTTGTGGGCGATCGGGGTATCAACTGATGCGTCGTGGTACATGGGCATAGCTGATAGTGGACAAAAGTAGGGTCTGGTATCGATACCCCGTTGCTTTAGCTCTACCATCCATTGATCACGTTCTTGCTCCGTTAAACCTTCAATTTCCAGGCACACAAGCCAAAACACATTAGATGCCCACGAGGCTGTGAAGTTTAATTTGACGTTTGGAATGTCAGCTAGATAGTAGTGATATTGTTCAAAAATGGCTTGTTTCTGACTCAAAAAATCGTCAATTCGATGGAGCTGAGCTAACCCTAACGCAGCCTGTAAATTAGTCATGCGGTAGTTAAACCCGATTTCATCGTGCCAATATCGCTTTGTACTGCTCATTGCGTGATCTCGAAGATACCTGGCTCGGCAGTAGAGGTCTTCATCATCGGTGGTTAGCATTCCTCCTTCGCCACAAGTGATCACTTTGTTGCCGTAAAAGCTAAACACGCCGCAATGTCCTAATGCACCTGTTCTGCGCCCATGAATGGAGGCACCATGCGCCTCAGCCGCATCTTCAATAACAATCAACCCATGTTGAGTTGCAATCCGGTTTATTTCTGGCATATTGGCAGGATGTCCATACAAATGCACAGCAATGATTGCTTTTGTGTTGGGTGTAATTGCTTTTTCAATCGCTACCGGGTCGATGCAAAGGGTGTCTTCCTCGATATCAACCAGGACAGGTTTTGCTCCGGTATAAGCCACCGCATTTGCTGTCGCAATAAAAGTTAAATCAGGAACGATGACCTCATCCCCTGCTTTGATGCCGTAGCTTTCTAAAGCCAAATGTAGAGCAGTTGTACCGCTTGAAGTGGTCAGTGCATATTTTGTGCCACAGTATTCTGCAAATTGCTCCTCAAAGGTAGTGATGTATTGACCCAGAGATGAAATCCAACCTGACTGGAGCGCATCCAGCACATAAGTTGTTTCCAGAGCCGTTACCGAAGGTTGTGATACTGGAATGAAGTCTCTCATGGTCTAACATCCTGCAAATGGCATAGCGGTAAAGTCAATTGGGTTGAGCTTACGGGATCGTCCTAAATGGGGTGATGCAGATAGGATGCAAAAACATCGGTATTTTTTGCCAAACTGTGATGGCTATACCAGGTGTGAGCTTGAGTCGCGATCGCCTGAAGTTGTGCCAGTCTGAAGTCTTCAAGCTGTTTGCCTGCCACCAGATATTGCTGATTGGCGTAAATACCATCGGCTTCGGAGGGGTTGTAGGTCGTACAAACGGGCAACAACCCGTGAGCACAAAATGCTGCAAACACCGACGATTTACCCAGGTCGCCCGGAAAGGGGGTGTAGTCCATTAGCCCTGCAAACGAGGTTGACATTAAATGCTGGACTGCCTCTGCTGATTGAAACCCCTTCTGCACCAGACGTACATTACCAAAGCGGGACGCATCTAGGTCTAGCGTGGCTCCAATATCACATACCTCTTCGATGCCCAACGCCTGGCAGGTTTGCAACAATGTAGGTAAATGGTTTTTATACACTCGTTGGCGATCGTGCCCTCCAAACACAATCAAACGTCGATCGCGCATATGCAGCGGAACTACGGTTTCAGGCTCACCAATGGTGGAAAAATCAGGAATGCAAGGAACATCAGACTGAGTCCATTTAGCAAGATGTTTTTTGAAATTAGAACTGTCAGTCATCACCGTGTCAGCAATCTCTGCTAACCGTCGAGAGGCGATCGCCTGAATGGGGTTCAGGACTTTAAAGTGTCTCCATTTTAACGTTGGCAATTCGTGAAACATGACAATTAATTTCACTGAGTATTGCTGTTTGATGGCACGCAATCCATCCACAAGCCAGAAGGGGGCATCCCACTTGTTCTGTAGGTAGGGATAGTTACTGTAGTGCAAGATGATGTTATTAATGTCCTGGGGAATTGCTTCTAAAAGGGCTTGAGTGGTATGTTCGCTGAGTTTTGCGATGGGGAAATACTCAAGTTCTGAACTGTTTTTAGGACCTGGCTTAAAAATAATAAATTGTGTGTTAATCTGGTGTGCTTTCAGCAATTGCCCAGCTAATCTCACTGCATAATCTCCGACTCCATCCGTGTAAGGTGGTAGCCGAGGAACAATTTGCGCAACTTTCATTGGTTTTATATAGCAACCGAAGGGTTGGTTAGGGCGGGGTGCAGAGGCTCACCCCCTTGTCTCAACTATCTCGACAGGTGCTATAACTGTTGGAGTTGAGAACTTGGCAAATTAGTTCGCAGTCATGGAAAGCCCACCGTTGCAAACTACAGTAAAGCAAGAATTTGTTTGTCGAATGTAGATTGTTTCACGGCGGTGGTGATGGCTTTAAACTGCCAAAAATCCTATCCCGATCTGTGAAATGTGAGAACGGGATGTCGATCAAAACCCTTCTTGAGAACACTTTTTGTATATCGTTTCAAGTGTTATCAAGCCTGGTACAGCACGCCCGATTGAGAATTCTTTAAACGCCGTATATGCCAGCATTAGCAATGGCAAACCTAACATGGCTCAATTAGAGTTGAGATTCTGAATTGAGATTAGGTAGAGCACTTGTAATGGTTCTAACATGACAAAAGCAATTTATCGTATATGAAAAAAGAACTTGTTGATCTCTTAATCTGCAATTGCTGTTTTATAAAGTGAGTCTAAATAGATGTTCCTTTCGTTTTGTAACAAATTGTTAGATAGGTAAGGTTGGCTCGGAAGACTGGATTGTCACCTCCTGACCTGACCTCTCATGCTATCCATTGTTTACGCGATCGCTCTCCTGCTGCTTGTGTTTGCACTACCTCATTGCATCGCTGCCTGGAATACTCGCCACACGACGATGCGATGTATACGAATTCATCCTGTTGTGGCAAAAGACGTACCAGAGCACTTGAAGGTGATCTTTAAGGAGGCGATCGCCGAGCTACGACCTCACGGATTTAAGATGGTGAGTTGCCATCAGATTGAGCAGGGTTCTGAGAAGGAGGAAAAACAGTGGGGTGTTTTGCTGCAACATGCGTCGCAGTCAACCTATGCAGGATTAGTGCTGCGCTCATTATTAGACAACGCAACACCGTTCACCCTGAGTTTCATCACAGTCCTCGAAGATAAAACCCTGCTCAACACGTCTAATAGCCCTTTTTTTGGGGTTTTTAGCCCCAACCCTCAGGAAATTTCCCAGCATGTTGGGTCGGTTACGATGGCTCAGCAGTGGCAGATACATCAAGACAAACTGGCAGAACTGAATCAAACTCGGCGATCGCTTATTCTCTCAGCTGAGGAACTGTTGAAGCAGCTAGAAACGCACAACCAGGCAGGCATAGAGCGACTCGTCAAAACTGGAGAAGTGCGTTGGGTCAAACCTGGAGAGAGCTATCGATTAACCTGGTGGACAACAGCCAGATTGGTTTATTTAGTGTCTCGGCGCAAACCCGTCGTGTCGCAGCAGGCAAATGCACAGGCGATCGCCTCTACAACTACGGCAGCTACCCCGACCGTGGAGCTAGAGATTGAAGAATTTCATCGGTTGGAACAAAAACAACACAGTGGCATTTCTCAACGTGGGAAGAATTGGCTGTTATTGGGGACTTTAGCGTTATTTGTAGCCTCCTATTCGCCCATTTTTGAACCACAGAAGTTGTTGATTTTTGTAGCCGTATTGCTGCTGCACGAAGGCGGGCACGTTCTGGCGATGAAAGTCTTCGGCTATCGCGATACGGTGATGCTGTTTATTCCATTTCTCGGCGCACTGGCAACCGCTCGCAAGGATAATGCCTCCCTCACCGAAAAATTTTGGATTTCACTGGCGGGTCCGCTGCCTGGATTGATTTTGGGAATTGCTCTGGCGATCGCCTCTGGTATTACTGATCTAACCGATCCCACCGCAATAGCTGCCTGGTTTGAGGAGACAAATTGGATGCGAGAAGCCATCTGGATGCTGATTCTCCTCAACTTGTTTAACCTGCTGCCGATTTACCCACTCGACGGAGGGCAGATTGCAGATTTACTGCTGTTTTCCCGCAATCCCTATATAGGGGTGGTGTTTAAGAGCATTGGCGTTGTACTCCTGGGGTTACTGGGGTTAATGAAGCCCCTCATGCTCACATTTGCTCTGTTAATCGCCATGACAATTCCCGCTACGTTTCGGTTGGCTAAGCTCAACAGTCAATTCCGCAAAGACCTGCGACAACTCCCCCACGACGATCGTGACGGGGTGCTGCGGTTTCTCTTTACTCGACTGCAAGAGCCTCCCTATCGATCGCTGCCCTTTGCTCAAAAGTACAGAATGGTGGTGGGTTTGCTAGACACCCGCCGAGAGGATGCCGCGAAGTGGCATGTCAGAGCCAGTTTGACCGGGATCTATTTAGTTAGTTTGTTAGGTGGGTTTGCAGGTGGCTTGTATGCCTATGTGCCAAATTGGACAGTCTGGGCAAGTATGGTAGAGAGTCTGACCTACCGCCAGTGGGCTTATCGCGATCGCATGGCGCAAGAAATTGAGCAAGCAGATCAAGCACTTCAAGCCAATCCCAGAGATGAGCAGGCTTATCTACAACGGGGTAGAGCCAGATTGATTTTAGAGGACTATCAAGGGGCGATCGCAGACGCGAATCAAGCCATACAAATCAACCCCAACTCTGGCGAAGCTTACCATCTGCGTGGAGCCGCACATGAAAATATAGGCGATACAACCGCCGCCACCAGTGACCATGAAAAGGGCATGGAGTTAATTGCACAGCAAAGCCTGGAGAGGGTGAATCAGACCCTTAGCCAGAATCCTCAAGATACTGAAGCCTATCTCTATCGAGCCAATTTATATCTGACGTTAAAACGCTATCCAGAATCATTAGCCGATTGCAATCAGGTTTTACGGATTGAGCCAAACAATCTATGGGCAGTGTTGTCCAGAGGGGAGGCTTACCTGGCTATGAATCAATACCCAGAAGCACTGGGGAATGCTAATCATGCTCTCCGCTTGAATCCTAACTCTGCCGATGCCTATGAGTTTCGCAGTCGAGTCCATGATCAGATGGGAAATCAAGTAGAAGCGATCGCAGATGAACAACAGGCAGAAACGCTCTATCAACTCCAGGAAGAGAGCGAATACTGATTTAGAGCATGAACGTGAAGGGCGATCGCTTCATTTCAGCCGCATCCAACTGTTATACTGCCGCAGCTAATCGGAGTGTCTCCTGATTTCTTCAATTTTTGGTGAGGATATCAGATCAAACGCTTTAGCGTTATTTCCGTTGAATATAATAAATTTGAGGCGTGCTTTTACCGATCCATATGATGAGGCAGGAATGTGGAGGCGGCACCCTCGGTCGGGAGTTACACCTCTACACTTTCCCGTAATCATAGCTTTGGTCAAAAAGCCTGGGACAAAGGCAGTGGCGCAAATACTGATTCTGGGGATGCTTTCTGAATCGTCTCTGCCCCATCAAATGTGGCTACAACATAACTCTTTGAGTGCTATAGCCAGTATTCAGGCAGTTTCATAATTACACGGTTGAACGGGTAACTTGAGTTAAAAACTATGACGATAAAAGCTTATTTAAAGCGATTGCAAAGCTTGTTTCCAGATGCTTGGTTAGAAATGCTGCAATATATGCACTCTAACTTAATCTTTTGGTGGATTTTGCGGAGCGGTAGCAAACCCATGACGTTTAACCATAAATCAGTCATGGTATTTTCTCCTCATCAAGATGATGAGACGTTTGGCTGCGGTGGCATGATTGCACTGAAACGAGCGCATGGTATACCAGTGGCAGTCACATTTCTAACGGATGGTGGTGCAGGTGGCTCACTCACAGATTCGACGACTAGCCTTGTTCAAATTCGCAAACAGGAAGCAACCCAAGCCTTAGAAATCTTAGGAGTTGATTTAAGTCATATTCACTTCCTGGATAAGCCAGATGGTGCTTTGCCAGATTTGGACGATGAGGAACGACAGAAAACGGTTGTACAGATTGCTGATTTGCTCAAGGTATATCAGCCAGGAGAAGTTTACATTCCTCATCGTAAAGATTGCCATCGCGACCACGAAGCAACTTATGAACTCGTCCAAGAGGCGATCGCTCAAGCAGGTATTGAGGTTGAGTTATTGCAGTATCCGATCTGGTTATTTTGGAGAGCACCACTATTTATCATGCTCAAGTTGCAAGATTTAGCGGCCGCTTACCATTTTGCGATCGCACCCGTTCAAGAGCAGAAACAACTTGCCATCGCCTCCTACCGTTCACAACTGACGGGGCTTCCTCGTGGCTTTACCAATCGTTTCCGCAGTGCAAATGAAATCTTCTTTAAAGTGAATTTGTGAAACCCAGACAGGTATAGCTTTGGTCAGAAAGCTTCAGGCAAAGGCAATAGCTCAAACTCTGACGCTGGAAAGGCTTCCTGACTTGCCTCCACCGCATTGAATGCCGTAGCCGCATTGGCGATAGCCACAGGAGAAGCCCTGAAACAGAGCTATGACAGAGGCTCTAACTTTGGAGGGTTATGCAGACGACACCAATTCGCTTAACCTCAACCTGTATTCTTTCCGGTGGAGGGTTGGTACGTCATGTTCATGCCCCTCGATTTTCTTCTGCGCTGCTTGTCAGGTGTGCTGACGATCGCACTGTTGGGTGGCGCAGGTTATATTCTCCATCAATGGTATGAGGGAGAACTGGTGAGCGATCGCTGGTTAGTGTTGGGGTTGTTGATGCTGCTCTGGTCAGTGTTGGGGTTTTTGCCCATTTTGCTGCTCCATCGTCCGGGACGAGATGAACCGAAGCCCATTCGCAGCGATCGCGTGCAGCGATTGGTTAGACCCGATGGGAGTGAGATTCAAGTTGAGTTTTATGGAGTTCATTCTCGTTCTGAGGAAATGGCTTCGCATCACCGTCCTACCTTGGTTTTGACCCATGGTTGGGGACCAGATAGCACCGTTTGGTATTACGTTAAGCAACAATTAACGGATCAGTTTCAGGTTGTTGTGTGGGATTTGCCCGGACTCGGCAAATCTAAAAAGCCTAACAATCGAGACTACTCCCTGGAAAAATATGCGCGTGATTTGGAAGCTGTTCTTCAACTGGTCGGTGAGCAACCTGTCGTACTGTTGGGACACAGCATGGGAGGCATGATTCTACTAACGTTCTGTCGCTTGTTCCCAGAGCATTTGCAGCGACGAGTGGCTGGTTTGATCATTGTGGATGCTACTTACACGAATCCCTTAAAAACAACGGTCTTTCATAAACTATTGTTAGCGTTACAAAAGCCTCTTCTACAACCGCTACTCTACGTGGCGATCGCCCTCTCTCCCTTGCTCTGGTTCACCAGTTGGCTCAGCTATTTAAACGGATTCACCTTATTGACGACAGAAATTTCTGGATTTACGGGCAGAGAAACCCGAGGGCAACTTAATTTTTCTACATTAATTGGACTGAAAGCATCTCCTGGCATCCTGGCACGCGGTATGTTAGCAATGCTGAAGTTTCACGAGGCGGAGACACTTCCTCTCATCACTGTCCCTACATTGGTTGTAGTAGGCAAGTCTGACATTGCCACACGACCTTCTGCCAATCAAGAGATCAGTAGGGCAGTGCCGCAAGCCGAACTAACTGTGTTGTCTCCTGCGGGACACATGGGGTTGATGGAGCGCAATCGACAGTTTTCGGAAGTGATTCGGTCGTTTAGTGCAGCGTGTCTGGGCTTAAAGCGATAACTTATAGCTTTGGTCAGAGAGCCTAAGGTAAAGGCAATGGTTCAAACCCCGGTGCTGGGAAAGCTTTCTGACTCACCTCCGCCCCAGTGAGGAGTGTCGCCACGGCTATAACATCAGTTTGGTTTTAAGAGCCTGACGAAGGAATTCGGCATTGCTGATCCAATCTAAGAATTTCGTGCGGGCGGTGCTGTATCTTTGCTGTACATCCGATCCACCTTGACAGGGTTGGAGCATCGCCCCTCGGTCAGGGGTTCCGCCCTTGCATTCCGCCCTAATCGGGTGCATCTGATGGTTGGGGGAGTGGCGGTTAAAACCGCAGACTTCGGCGTGAGCTCAGTCGAACGCTACCAGCACAAAAACTGCCTACGCAGGTTCAAAACCTGGACTTCGCTCGGATAGCCGCGAATTCATTCGCCGGGTTCAGTTTCCAATCATTAGATGCATTCGTTCTAATCTTTGTGGGTACTGCCATAACTGTTTTGACAGTCGCTGTAGAACAAAAAATTGAATCAACACAACATACCTCAGGCAGAAAGTTCATCCTTAGGTGTGAGTGAGTGAATCAATGCCGTGACGACAATAGGAGTGTTCTCCTTTATCCAATCCAGGATTGTTTGATGAACAGCACGTCTCCTAAGTTGATCAATACCGCTGATCGGATTTTGGTCGTTGATGATCTACCGGACAACTGCTTTCTGTTGCAAACAATTCTGGAAGATGAGGGATATGAGGTTGAGATTGCGGATAATGGTCACACGGCTTTAGAGAGAATTGTGTCTCATCCACCCGATTTGGTGTTGCTTGATGTCATGATGCCTGAGATGAGTGGATTTGAGGTCACTCGTCGCATTCGACAAAACTCGTCGCTGCCATTCATTCCCATCCTCTTAGTAACGGGCTTTAGTGAACCGACTCCTGCTGATGGATTTGATGCTGGAGCAGATGGTTTTATTCGTAAGCCAGTCGATTTTGAGGATTTGCTAATCCGAATCCGCAGTATTCTACAGCCTCATTAAGACGTCTTCCTGAGCCAGGGAGATACCCAACACAATTGGGTTTCGACCTGCGACTTCTTGGGTAAAAAAGCCGCAGATCGGGTGATTGGGATCAACCTGTGTTGCGCATTCCGGCGGCGATGCCATTGATGGTCAACAACGCTCCCCGCAGCAATTCCCCTCGGCTGTAGCGTGAACGAATCACACCCGATGCCGCATGGCTCTTGTGTTGCCGCAACCGCTTGAGGAGAGAGACTTGTAAAAATCCGAGGGGGACGATCGTACCATTTCGCAGTTGCACCGATCGTTGAAGTTCAGGATCCCCATCGAGCAGGCGTTTGTGTCCGGTGATGGTCAACACCAGGTCGCGGGTCAAATAGAACTCATTGGCGATCTGCTCAAACAACCGCTCGAAGCGATCGGCATCTTCTGGTTGGGTTAGTTCCCGGACGTAGTGTCCGGCGATTTGCAGGTCAACCTTAGATAGGGTCATCTCACACTTGGAGATCGCCATCTTAAAGAAGGGCCACTTGTAGTAGAAGTAGCGCAACAGTTTCAGGTTTTCCTCTGGTTCTTCTTCCAGGAAGCTCTGGATAGCCGTACCGACGCCATACCAGGAGGGCAGCAGGAAGCGAGTCTGAGTCCAGCTAAACACCCAGGGAATTGCCCGCAGACTTGCCAGGTCTTTCTTACCTCCCCGTCGAGCAGGGCGAGAGCTAATTTGCAACTGGCTGATCTCTTCAATCGGCGTCACCTGGTGAAAGAACTCAACAAAGTCGGGCTGTTCGTAGATCAACGCCCGATAGTGAGAACGCGATCGCGCTGCCAATTCTTCCATGATCTCGTGCCAGGGCTGAATGTCATCAAACCCGTTGCGCAACAAGCTTGCCTGCATCACCGCACTGGTAATGGTTTCCAGGTTATAGAGTGCCAGTTCAGGCAGGTTGTACTTGGATGCCAGCACCTCACCCTGTTCCGTGATCTTGATGCGTCCGTCAATGCTGCGTCCTGGTTGCGCCAGGATCGCCTCGTAGGCAGGACCGCCACCCCGTCCCACTGAACCACCTCGTCCGTGGAAGATCCGCAGGGCGACGTTGTGCTGCTCTGCGACTCTTTGCAGGGCTTGCTGGGCTTTGTGGATCTCCCAGTTGCTGCTCAAGAAACCAGAGTCTTTGTTGCTGTCGGAGTAACCCAGCATGACTTCCTGAAGAGCCGGGGATGGATCATCGGTGCGATCGCTCTCGTATCCGCCAGAGAGGTAAGCGCGATAGAGCGGCAGTGTGAACAGGTGCTCCATCACAGCGGGTGCCCGTAGCAAGTCCTCCACCGTCTCAAACAGGGGAACAACGTGCAGACTGCCCGTTCCGGTTGCGGGATCATACAGCCCTGCTTCTTTCGCCAGCAACAGCACCTCCAGCAAGTCACTGACATGGTGGCTCATGCTGATGATGTAGGTCTGACAAATTTCAGGACCAAACTCCCGGTGCAACTTTCGCACCATACGGAAGGTCTGAATGGTTTCGCAGGTCTTTTCGGAGAAGGGCAACTCCGTGGGAATCAACGGACGACGGGTTTGCAGTTCGGTTGCCAGGAAGAGCGATCGCTGCTCTTCGGTCATCTCATTGTAGGGAGTCGGCAGAATCTGCAAGTACTCTGTGATTTCGTGAATCGTGTCGGAGTGCCGTCCGCTCTCCTGCCGAATGTCGAGGTGTGCCAGGTTGAACCCGTAAATTTCCACCTGACATAACAGGTTTTCCAGATCGCGGCAGGTTAGACCCGTCTCATTTAAGTTGCGTTGAATCAACTGTAACTCTGCCAGGAACTCGGCTCCAGAGCGGTAGATCGCCGCTGGGTTGACTTCAGGGATCTCATCCTGGAAGTAGTCGCCGTTGTAAAGATGCAGGCTGCGATCGCGCGTATTTTCCAGCCGTTTCTGGATGTATGCCAGCTTCAAACGGTAGGGTTCCTGCCGATAGCGAATCGCCAACTGCTCATACACCTCTGGCATCTGGATCTGGTCTTGTTCCAGCGACTCCAGTAGATCCGGCAACACATCACTCCAGTGCAGCGACAGGCTGAGCAGACTGATCAGGTGCTTCACTGACTGGATGTATTTCTCTAACACCAGGTTGCGCTGATAGCACGCCGTTTTCCAAGTAATTTGTGGCGTTACCGAAGGGTTGCCATCGCGGTCAGAGCCAACCCAGGAGCCAAATTTGCAGAAGTTATAGCGGGGCGGTTGCAATCGGGGGAAGGTGGCGTGCAGGGCGTGGCGCAAACGGTGATACAACTGTGGAATTGCCTCAAACAGCACCTCCTGGAAGTAGTGGAGGGTGTAATCCACTTCATCCAGCACGGTCGGTTTGAACTGGTGCAACTCGTCCGTCCGCCACCACAGGCGAATCTCCTCGGTTAGCTGATCCCGCAGGGCTTCCGCTTCCCAGGAGGAGGACAACCCCAGGTCTTGCATTCCTTCTTCAACCTGATCCAGCCTGCGGAGAATCTTGGCAATCCGCCGCTGTTTATCGCGAATCGTATGCCGCACAATCTCCGTCGGGTGAGCCGTAAACACCAACCGGATATCGAGGTTGTCTAGCAGGTTTTGAATCTGGCGAGGCGGTACGTTCAGGTTAAACAACTTGGGAAACAATGCCTGAAAGGTGCCTGATTCGCGGCGTGTTCCCTGCTCTTGCCAGCTTCGTTCCAGTAAATCGGCGTGTAATCCACTCTGCGCCTCTTCGTTGTAGAACGGATGTGGGTCAGGAAAGCTGGACTGATTCTCCGTTGAGCTATCGTAGGACAGATATTGTTGCTGTTGCCCCCGTTGCTCATAGTGTTGCTCAACGATGTTGATTAACTGGAAGTAGAGCGCAAAGGCTCGTGCTGCACGGATTGCGTCGTTCAAGTCCAGCTTCTCAATCACTTTCAACGCTTCTGGCTCAACCGCTTCAGGGGCTTGCCCTTCTGGCGATGAAATGCCCCGCAATTGCTGCAACAACGTCACGAGTTGTTGTCCACACTCCTGCTCCAGGACAGACTCCCACAGATCTTCGACAATCTTGAGACGGTGTCTCAGAAAGAGATCGGAGGGTGAAGAGAGTTCGAGGTTTTCGGTTTGAGATTCTGTCACTGTGCCGGAACGAGATACGTCATCTGAAGAGTGGAGGAAGGAACTCATGGCATGTCCTGGCAAGAATATTCGATAATTTTAGGGGTTTTGATGAGTCAGATCTAGTGATTGGTCGAGATCATGGAACAAAGCGTCCCAAAACCTAGACCCTTAGAAACCTTGTAATACTCGTGGTATAAACTTCGCAAGATCTGAAGCAGAACTTTGAGGATACCAGAGCAACGTTGTTTCTCAACCTGTTTAGAGAATAGAGGTTTTCTGCAAGTTATGTTGAGATTTAAGGATTGTTGCAATAGTTTTATTCGATTGACCCCGCTTAGACGCTTACCCCAAAGGGGGAATTGTTTCGCATCGCCACACCATGCTGCTCCATGAAAGTTTTTGCGTATTCTTACAGTAATCCTTTGTTTGAATCTGTGCCTGATGTAGCGATCTGGGGTCAGGCTGTAGACGAAATGTATCAAGATTTGGGCGGTTACTCCAATGGGGAAACGGCTTCGCATCGCCACCAGTTAGAAAAATTACTTCAGGATTGTCAAAACGAACCTGTAGCCTATGTTTTAGTGCGACGGTTGGCAGAGCTAGGCGACTCGGTTGAAGCGGTGAGCGATCGCCTCCAGATCTTTGAGACGTTAGGGATCACAGTGATTGCCCTGGAGGATGCAGACCAAAAAGGGCAGTGGATGCGGCGATCGGAGGCATTGCAACTCGTCCAAGCCCTCCAGCAGAATCAGCAGAGTCAGCGCATTCGCGAGGGACACGCCCGCAACCGTGTTAAGGCTCTACCCCCTCCGGGCAAAGCTCCGTATGGCTATCGTCGTGGCAAGGAACGCTATACCCTCGATCGCACAACCGCTCCAGTCGTCAAAGATTTTTTTGAACACTTTCTGCTGTATGGCTCGTTGCGCGGCAGTGTGCGGTACTTGCAAAAGAAATACAACAAAAAAATTTCGGCTTCAACGGGCAAGCGATGGCTGACCAGTCCTGTCTACCGGGGCGATCTGGCGTATCAAACAGGAGAGATCATGCCCGATACCCATCCAGCGATTCTCTCGCGGCAGGAAGCCGCCCAGGTCGATCGTCTGTTGCGCCGCAATAGCCGCATGGCTCCTAAAACCGCCAGTGCGCCGCGATCGCTGGCAGGACTCGTCACCTGTGCGGACTGTCAGTCGCCGATGACCATCAGTAAAGTAACTGCCACCCGCAAAACGCAGGAGTACTTGTACTTGAGGTCGGTGAGTTGTCCTAACAAACCCAAGTGCCGCGCCATCCCGTATGAGCAGGTGCTTGACCAGACGATCCAACGGATCTGCGAAGACTTGCCCCGTGCCGTGGCGGAGTTGCAGGTGCCCAGCATGGATGGGATGAAGCAGGGATTAGCCGCTCAAATTGCTGCCAAGCAAGCTGTCCTGCAACAACTGCCTGAACTGACCACAACTGGCATTCTCGATGCAGAGACGGCTGAATTGCGAGCATACAAGGTGCGATCGGAGATCGCTCAACTGCAATCAACCCTTGCTCAGTTACCTCCAGTGGACTTGAAAGCGACCGCACAAACCGTTTCTATCCCAGAGTTTTGGCTGGACTTGTCTGAAACCGAACGCCGCTTCTACTTCCGAGAGTTCATTCGGCAAATAGAACTGGTGCGGGACGGCAAGAAGTGGGCGTTGGAACTGGTGTTTATCTTCTAAGTACTGCTATTCATAGATGGGGTTTGGAAATAAAACCAGGGGGGTGTGGGGCTGCGCCCCTGCACCCCAAATTCCCACCCTTATTGACGACGAGTTGTACTTAAGGGATCAGGAGGCAAGGTAAAGAACATGACCTAGCTCAGCATTAACTTAAACCGAGTTGCTCTGTTACGAAATTCACGAAATATTGGAATTTTCCGAAGTCATTAGACTGAATTTTTATTAGACCCCTCCGCTATCCCCTCGCTAACGAGGTACGCCAATAGAGGCGATCGCTCCTTCATCAAAAATTTACGCAATTAGAAAAAATTGCGGTAATGGCTCAACATCTGCCTCAGGTACGCCTTTACGCCCGATCGCTACGGTTTTCCTCCCTGTTCGGACATCCGCGTTCTAGATAAATTGGTATGTAATACGGTTACAAATGTTCATATCGGTCGCCACTGGTTCACAACTTGCTTGTGGACGAGGGAGTATGAGGGCTTTGCCCTTAGCCAGGGTCATCCCTGCACCCCAGATGACGCTATGACACCGTAGGAGCGGTGGGCACTTGTCTACCGTTGACACAGCCTAGCGGAGAAATCCCATATGTTTGAGTATTTCACTGAAAAGGCGATCGCCGCTGTCATGTTTGCCCAGGAAGAGGCTCGCCGTTTAGGACACAATTTTGTCGGCACCGAGCAGATTCTATTGGGGTTAATTCGGGCAGAAGGCAGCATTGCGGCGACTGTCCTTGCTGAATTGGGTATTACCTTAGCCGCGACACGGGCTGAAGTTGAGAAAATCGTTGGTCGGGGGTCGGGCTTCGTTCCGGCAGAGATTCCCTTTACCCCCAAAACCAAGCGTGTCTTTGAGCAAGCCTTTCAAGAAGCTCGTCAGCTTGACACTCGCTACGTTGGTCCAGAGCACCTGTTGTTGAGCTTAGTCCAGGAAGGCGAAAGCGTTGCCGTCAAAATTCTGGAGAATCTGAAAATTGATCCGGCTGATGTTCGCAAACGCATCATTCAGGCAGTGGGTGAAACGACCCCTGTTGCCGCCGGGAGAACTGCCACTCGACCCACAGGCGATCGCTCCAAGCGGCGCACCAAGATGCTGGATGAGTTTGGCACTAACCTGACTCAGCGTGCCATCGAAGGCAAACTTGACCCGATGGTAGGACGGGAGCGCGAGCTAGAGCGCGTCGTACAAATCCTCGGTCGTCGTACCAAAAACAACCCTGTGTTGGTCGGTGAACCGGGTGTCGGTAAAACGGCGATCGCTGAAGGTTTGGCGCAGCGCATTGTGAACCAGGAAGTGCCCGATATTCTGCAAGATAAGCAGGTCTACAGCCTTGACATGGGTTCCTTACTGGCTGGAACTCGCTTCCGGGGTGACTTTGAAGAGCGCATTACCCAGATCATGGATGAGGTGCGCCAATCCACCAATATCATTCTGGTGATTGATGAGATTCATACCCTGATTGGGGCTGGCTCCATTGAGGGGGGCACGGATGCTGCCAACTTGCTCAAGCCCGCATTGGCACGCGGCGAATTGCAATGCATCGGGGCAACCACCCTGGATGAATATCGCAAACACATCGAGCGCGATGCAGCTCTGGAACGACGCTTCCAGCCTGTCATGGTGGGTGAACCAACCGTAGAAGAGACGATTGATATCCTGCGGGGATTGCGCGATCGCTACGAACATCACCACATGCTGGTGATTACAGACGAAGCGTTAGAGGCTGCTGCCAAGCTGTCTGACCGTTACATCAGCGATCGCTTCTTGCCTGACAAAGCCATTGACTTGATTGACGAAGCAGGTTCCCTGGTACGGTTCCGTCATGCTCAAAAGTCGCCTACTAAAGACTTGAAGCGGGAGTTGCGGCAGGTAACAGCTGAGAAGAACGCTGCCGTACAGGCTCAAGATTTCGACAAAGCAGGGCAATTGCGCGATCGCGAACTGGAATTGGAAGCCAAACTTAAAGCGGCTCAAGAAAACCAGAACACCTCAACTTACGGTAGTGCAGAAGGAACGGAAGTATCCTCCAGTGCTCCTATGGTCACGGCTGAGGATATTGCCCAGGTGGTTTCTTCCTGGACGAGCATCCCTGTGAACAAGTTGTCGGAGTCTGAATCCATTCTGTTGATGCACCTGGAAGATACGCTGCATCAGCGTGTGATTGGTCAGGATGAAGCTGTGGTCGCCGTGTCTCGCGCCATTCGACGGGCACGAGTCGGCTTGGGCAATCCCGATCGCCCGATCGCCAGCTTGCTGTTCTCCGGTCCGACTGGAGTAGGTAAAACCGAACTTGCAAAAGCTCTGGCTGCCAGCATCTTCGGTTCTGAAGAGGCAATGATCCGGTTGGATATGTCGGAATACATGGAGTCGCACACCGTCTCCAAGCTAATTGGCTCTCCTCCGGGTTATGTGGGCTATGACGAAGGCGGACAACTCACCGAGATGGTGCGCCGTAAGCCCTACACCGTTGTGCTGCTCGATGAAATTGAGAAAGCGCACCCCGATGTCTTCAATATGCTGTTGCAATTGTTAGAAGACGGTCGCCTCACCGATTCTAGAGGTCGCACGGTCAGCTTCAAGAACACGTTGCTGATCATGACCTCCAACATCGGCTCGAAGGTGATTGAGAAAGGTGGTGGTGGATTAGGCTTTGAACTCTCCGGCGATGATGCAGATACGTCGCAGTACACCCGCATTCGCAATCTGGTGAATGAGGAACTGAAGCACTACTTCCGTCCAGAGTTCCTGAACCGATTGGATGAGATCATTGTCTTCCGTCAACTCAAGCGCGACGAAGTGAAGCAAATCGCCGACCTGATGATTCACGATGCGGCAAGTCGCTTGAACGAACAGGCAATCACCCTCGAAGTCAGCGAAGCCTTCAAGGAGCGGGTTGTGGCAGAAGGCTTCAACCCCAGCTATGGGGCACGTCCTCTGCGTCGGGCGATCGCTCGTCTCCTCGAAGACTCTCTGGCAGATGCCATCCTGTCGGGTCAGGTGAGTGCAGGTCAAACGGCAATTGTAGATGTGGATGACGATGGTCAGATCCGCGTTGTCCGCAAGGATGCACCGACTCTGGCTGCGATCGCTTCTTAACTGACTAAGAAGCCCTTAAGATCTCCAACTTCTTCAAGAAGTTGGAGATCTTTTTGCTTTTCTACTTTTGGTGAGATGAAATTTTGCTCATTCCCTCGTTAGGGTAAGACTATCTCGCATCAAAAGTGCAAATCCAAAATCCAGAATCCAAAATAAACCTGTGTTTTTCCTTTACCTGACTCGACTCTATTCTCAAATTCGGCTGCATTTACCAGAGATCCAATTCGTGCAGCCAACTGATGCGATCGCCCCGGTTGCACCAGAGTTTGTCTGGACGCAATTGTTGACCGCATTAGTGGTGGGATTGTTAACGGCTTTAGCCTTTCAACTGCTGCTGACGAATTTGGGTGTGGCGATCGGGATCTCTGTCTGGCGAATCCGCTGGGCAACTCGTGAAGCTTCGGCTGAGGCTGACACATCAGAATCTAGTTCAGGAATTGGCACACTGGCGGGTTTTGGAATTTTACTCACCGTCAATACGGTGTTGTTTGGAGCCTGTTTTTTAGCCACCAAATTTAGTCAGGTCACCACTCCACTCTCTGGGGCGATCGCTGGTATTGTCATCTGGTCAGCATATTTTCTACTGTTGATTTGGGTTAGCTCTAGAGCCGTTGGTTCCCTGGTCGGTTCACTGCTGGATATCACGACCGGAGGCTTTCGACGCATCGTTTCAGCGATCGCTGCTGTTTTCACCAAAGAAGACAATACTACCTCTGCGTTGAGTGAAGAACAGATTGTTGCCACTGTGCGTCAAGAGATGCAAACCATGCTCAACGCTGTTGACTTGCGACAACTTGTTGAAGAACAGTTAGAAGAGCAACTACAACCACTATTACAACTGGAAACATCACGCTGGCAGCTTGAGGAAAGTGATGAGTTGCGTACACAACGACAAGTTGCTACAGCGGAACTCTGGCAACATGTTGACACTTATCTACAGGTGACCAGTGTTAAAAGTTTGACCTCCAAACGAATCGATCGCAAAGTTAAAACGTTTTTGCAGGAGATTCAGCAAGAGCACACTTTACCCGTTCTACCAGCATTTGATCAGTCCAGACTAATCACTATTCTGGAACAGCGATCCGATTTGACAGAGAAACAAAAAAATCGCATTGCTGAACGAATTGAATCAACCTGGCAATCTGCTTTACAAGACTATTCAACAAACGATATACCATCAACATCCTCTGGAAAGTCTTTACCAACACAGGTAACGGCTAAAGTCTTGCAATCGGCTCTCAATAAGGCGATTGAACGAGTCTTTGGTATTCTGCCTGATCTGCTGCAACACGTCGGTATCAAAATGCCAAATTGGGCTGACTTAGCCCCCATTGTGTTGTCTATTGCTTTGGCTAAAGTACGGGATTCCTTTGGCTCGGATGTATTGAATGCGCTGACAGCAGATCATCCAGAGTTAAAACAAAACCTCGATCGCCTGCTCAACACTTCTCACAACAGCCTGACTGGATTTAATCAATCACTGCTTAGTCCCGTGAAGTATCTGCGCGATCGCTCCTTGCAACAGATCGAATCGATCCAACAAACGGCACAAGATCGCATCGAAGCCGTGAAACAGACCACACAACAACGTGCCGAAGACACCCGCAAAGCCGCTGCTGCTGCTGCCTGGTGGTTGTTTCTAACAGCATCTACGGGAGCCATTTCATCGGCAATCGCAGGAGCGTTAGCAACGGGGTTAGTCATTGGGTAACGGGTGACAAAATCTCCTCCATTCGGATTGATCAACTCTCCCTTGCTGTGGATTAGGGACAGTCGAAAGGTTTCTTAAGCTGGAGAGTGTCGGTTTAAGGTTTAGTAATGGCAAATTCCTGGCGCGATCGCTTCAATCGTTTGAGTGGTCAGAATCGATTTGCGGTCTGTCGAATTCTTTTGCACTTGTCGGCTCAAGAAGTGGCTCCCTTACTGGGTCTGCTCAATCGCAAATCGCAAGAGGCGATCGCTTCAGAGGGTGATTTGCGGACGTTGGGTGAGGGTTTGGTAGATATCTGTCAAACTCTATTGCAGTACGATTTGTATTGGCGATCGGCGTCCAATGAAGGAGATGTTTTTTGGAATGAAGAGGACGCAGCCGATTATCTCGCAGAACTTTTTACTGACTCTGCTGAACGCTATGGAGATGCGATCGAAGATTCAGCAGGTGATGCATCCAATGATCTGTTAACGTTACCCGTTACTCAACATCTAGTGGTGATGTTGACTGTCGCGTATGAAGGTGAATCACCTGAACTTGAAACTGACTTGGCGGATATGAGTGCTCTCAAGACAGGACTCAAAGCACTTATTAATTTGCACTATCAAGATCGTTTGCGCGCCATTCAAGTGCATTTCTCTCCGGCTCAGTTAGGCGATGTATTAACTGCCGATCAACTTCTGCTGAACTTTCCTGAATTGGTTCCGCTCTAAACTTGATCAAAAATTGTGGCTCCACTTTCAACACGTCTTTCACAAATTATTGATTGTTTAAACACTGATAAAACACTATGTTTCGTACCATTATTGTCTATTCCATGATTGTAACGTTAGGGCTAACGACTGCCTGTTCGTTGCCCTACGACAGTTCTCCGATCG
The DNA here is from genome assembly GCF_014697545.1 of Oscillatoria sp. FACHB-1407. Taxonomy (GTDB): domain Bacteria; phylum Cyanobacteriota; class Cyanobacteriia; order Elainellales; family Elainellaceae; genus FACHB-1407. The sequence continues at coordinate 276,831 of NZ_JACJSA010000006.1, forward strand.
CTGAAAGCCCTTATCCTGAAGCACCCCAAGCCCAGCCTTCTAACCCCACTCCGGCTCAAAGTGCCAACCTACCTAACGGGCAATATCCAGTGCAACAAGCCTCCTATGATGACAGCACTGGGGAATATACCTTATTTCTGCTCAACACCCCAGCGGGACAATCCTCCACTTTTCGGACTGCAAACTTGCCGTTAGCTCGCCTCACCGATGAGCAAATCGCCAATGGGCAATCCAGCTATTTGGGTGTGGAGAATAATCAGCCTTCACTCTACTTAGACGAAGATTTTCGCATTGAATACGTGCATAACGTGACTGAAACAACGACCAATCCTCAAACGGGGGAACCCGAAGTCGTCGTGATCGATCGCCAAACCAGTTTCTGGACGCCCTTTGCTGGCGCATTGGCAGGTCAAGCATTGGGGAGTTTGTTGTTCACCCCCCATTACTACATTCCGCCTGTCTATCGACCCGGTGGTATCCTCGTTGGCTATGGTGGCTATGGCAGAACCTATAACCAGGCAGTCAACCGCTATCAGACTCGCTATAGTGCTCCTCCGGCTGAAGTGCGGAATCGCCAATTGAGAACCGCAGGACGCTTGCGATCGCCCACTGTTGCCCAACCCAATCGCCGCACACAAGGCGATCGCGCTACAGGATCGGGGTATGGCTCGGATACGCTGCGACGACGCACCAATCAGAATCGTCCCACGGTTCGCCGCAATCCGAGTGGGTTTGGTAGTCGGAGAATCGGTGGTCGTCGTGGGGGTTTTAGACGCCGCTAATTGGTTTGCCCAAGAAATGGGAACGAGATAAGTTCGATGTTGGATAGGGGCGGGGTTTGCTGTCAAATCCAGGACAGGGTGCAAATGGGTTTGCTGCTAAACCCGCCCGTACAGTTCGCGGACTTATTGTCGCTTTCTGACTCGCCTCCGCCCCAGCGAATGTGGCTACGGCTATCGCGTTATATTTACGCTTCTTCTACAACTGGTTGGTTCGCTTTGGGTTGCCAACGTTTGAATTGGGTGATTGCCAGAGCTGTAACTAACGTGCCAACTGCGATCGCCACAACATACAATCCCCCCTGGCTCACCGCATTGGGAATTGCCAGAACAAAAATGCCACCATGGGGAGCACGCAATGTACAACCAAATAGCATCGAGAGTGCTCCGGCTGCGGCTGACCCCAAAATACAGGCAGGTAGGACGCGAATTGGATCTTTTGCCGCAAAAGGAATCGCCCCTTCGGTGATGAAGGAGATACCGAGTACGGTGGCGACCCGTCCGGCTTCTCGCTCTTCGTGAGTGAACTGGCGTTTAGCTAACAGAGTGGCTAATGCTAGCCCCAGAGGAGGAGTCATACCTGCTGCCATCACCGCCGCCATCGGCGCAAACACATTACTGGCTAACAAGCCCACCGCAAAGGTGTATGCTGCTTTGTTGACTGGACCCCCCATGTCTACTGCCATCATGCCACCCAAGATCAAACCGAGAATGACGGCATTGGTTTGACCCATGCCTTGCAAAAATGCTGTTAATCCATCCAGGATGGCTTTCACTGGAGTACCAAACACGTAGACCAGCAGCAAACCTACGGCTAATGTGGACAACAGGGGAATGACCAGAACGGGTTTCAGTCCCTCCAGGTTGGCAGGCAATTTGATTTTGTCGCGCACAAATAGGGCGATGTATCCCGCTAAAAAGCCAGAGAGAATACCACCGAGAAAGCCCATACCCAAGTTAGCTGCCAGCATCCCACCGATTAACCCAGGAGCTAAACCGGGGCGATCGGCAATGGAGAAGGCAATGAATCCAGAAAGCACTGGCACGATCAGGGCAAAGGCAGACGCTCCACCAATTTGCATTAATGCTGCGCCAATAGAACCTTCTTCTGGCTCCAGCCCAAATACAAAGGAGAGAGCAATAATTAAACCCCCTGCAACGATGACAGGCAACATGTAAGATACGCCAGTTAACAGGTGCCGATAGGGTCCCGATCGCCTTGCGTTTTGTTCGGTTTTGGCACGTTGCACCGATTGTAGATAATCGCCTCTGCCGTCGTCACCACTGCCATTTGAGGCGGTTTGAGGGGCTGGTTCAGGCATTGCCAGAGCTTCATTAATGATGGTTTTGCCTGCTTTTAACGCCTGTTTAGTCGAGGTTTCGTAAACCCGCTTTCCGGCAAATCGCGACAAATCAACGTGCGTATCCGCTGCAATTACTACCGCATCCGCTTGAGCAATATCTTCAGAGGTCAATTGGTTTTTGGCTCCTACTGACCCCTGAGTTTCTACCTTCATGTCGTGTCCCAGTTCAGTGGCTGCCTTGCGCAAGGCTTCTGCTGCCATGAAGGTGTGAGCAATTCCAGTGGGGCAGGAGGTAATGCCCACGAGATGCTTAGTCGCACCCGATGGAGTGGCAGCAGCGGCGACAGGAACAGGATCGGGAGTCGGTGTAATGGTTTCCAGGTCGGTTTGTTGTGCTTCGGCAATGGCTGCCTCAATGACGGCTCCGGTGTTGCGGATGGCGTTGCTCGTGGAGGTGGCATACACGGGCTTACCCGCAAATCGAGCAGGGTCAGCGTGAATATCGGCTGCAATGATGGCGAGATCGGCTTCCGCAATATCCTGGTCTGACAGAGGGGTTTTGACTCCTTCAGCCCCTTGGGTTTCAACTTTCATGTCGTACCCCATGACCTCTGCGGTTTTTCGCAGGGCTTCCGCTGCCATGAAGGTGTGGGCAATTCCAGTGGGGCAGGCAGTGACTGCCACAATTTTTTTGATGGTTTTCATAGTTATAAAAAGGGTGCAGCTTTACAAAGGTTGAATTTCAACGGTGTCTATAAAGGATTCAACGGTTTGAATCGGAGGAAGTCGCGGTCCTACCTGGCTCAGTGCCCCAATGGAGAAGGCAGTCGCCAGTCGCGCACAATCAGCCAGAGCCAATCCCCGAAGCTTGCCTGTGATTAGACCGGACACCATCGCATCCCCTGCACCGACTGTGCTCACAACTTCAATGCGAGGAGGACGAGCCAGCAGCGTTTGGTCTGCCTCTGCAAAGATGGCTCCTCTGGCTCCCATTGACACGACAACGGTGTGAATTCCCTGAGTGACAAGGGTTTGAGCGGCTTGAGCGATGACCGCATCGGGAGGGCTACTTTCCATTGCCCCTTTGCTAAGGGAATGCCCAATTAACTCCTGAAGTTCGTCAATATTGGGTTTGATGGCGTAGGGCGCAAAGGGAACGGCTTGCCGCAACCCCTCGCCACTGGCATCTAGCACCACAGTTTTGCCCTGGGCTTTGAGTTGAGCCACCAACTTGCCATAGATGTTGGGCGATAAACCAGCGGGAATGCTGCCCGACAGTACAAACCAGTCACAGGTCTGCGCCAAATTGGCGATCGCCCCATACAGATCGGCCACATCGGCTTCCGCTGGCGTCTGCCCCGGAAAGTTAATATCTGTGACCTGATGTTGCGCGGCGTCAATGATTTTGACATTAACCCGTGTCTTACCCGCGATCGCCACAAATTGATTCTGAATCTGCTTTTGTGCGAAGAACTGGTGAAACAGATCGGCGTTGTCCTTCCCTAAAAACCCGGAAACGGTGACAGAAAAGCCAAAATCGGTGAGAAATGAGGCAACGTTGACCCCTTTGCCGCCGGGGTCAATCTGCTCCCACTCGACCCGGTTGACAGCACCCGCCTGGAAATAGGGAATAGAGGCAGTGTGGTCGATCGCCGGATTGAGGGTAATCGTAGCAATGTTGGGATGCATGATGGGATTACAGCAATGGTTAGAATGACCTGGATGAGGTCGGGCGTGGGAAATAACAAGTCGGGAAGTTGAAATCAGAAGTGTGGCGTTGAAACTGCGACGAGAGGCTCAATCTTGGCTGGGTTGCCGTCCATGTAGGACGTTCGACAAAGATTTCGATCCGCAATTTTGTTCGGACAGCCGCAGTGGATTCGCCGAGCTTCCTAACCTGAATGGGGTCAGGTCAAAGCGCGAACCGCTTGAGCATTGCGACATTTCAAAGCTCGTGTTGCCAGATCTTGCGTCTGTGCGTGGGAGAGGCTCCGCAATTTCGCTTTCACTGCTGCCACACTGGGGATGCTAATGCTGAGTTCGTGAACGCCCAACCCAGCCAAGATGGCTGCTCCTTTGGGGTCGCCTGCCATGCCACCACAAACGCCGACCCACTTGCCCGCTGCGCTGGCGGCTTTGACCGTGTGATCGATCATGCGCAACACTGCCGGATGCAATCCGTCGGCTTGTTTTGCCAGGGCAGGATGTCCGCGATCCATCGCCAGGACGTATTGTGTCAGATCGTTTGTGCCAATCGAGAAGAAATCTACCTCCTGGGCAAACTCCTCTGCCATCAACACCGCTGAGGGAACCTCGATCATCATGCCAATCTCAACAACGGGTGCGCCGATTTCTAACCGGGTTTCTTCTGCCATGGCTTTTGCAGCTTGCAATTCCTCCAGAGTCGCAATCATGGGAAACATGATTTTGACAGCACCCATTTGAGCCGTGCGATAGATTGCTCGCAGTTGCGGTCGAAACAGGTCTGGACGCTGGAGACAGAGGCGAATTCCTCGAACGCCCAGGAAAGGATTGTCTTCAGCAGGCAAGTTCAAATAGGGAACGGCTTTATCCCCACCGATGTCTAGCGTCCGAACAATCAAGGGCAATCCGTTCAACGCCTTCGTCATCCGGGAATAGGCAGCAAACTGTTCGTCCTCGGAGGGAGGGTGCGATCGCTGCAAAAACAGAAATTCTGTACGCAGTAGCCCCACCCCTTCGGCTCCAGCATTCACCGCCTGTTCGGCTTCCGCTGCCGCCCCAATGTTAGCGACCACCTCAACCCGGTGTCCGTCAGTCATAATCGCGGGTTGGAACCGGGCTAATTGCTCTGTTTCTCGTAAGGCTTGCAGGTCTTGCTGAGCAGTTCGGGCAACCTCCAGGTCGGCTTGCGTGGGATTGGGATAGAGGTTGCCACTTTCGCCATCCAAAATGCAGCGTGTACTGTTGCTGAGGTTGAGCACGGCTGGACCCGCCCCCACGATCGCCGGAATGCCAAGCGATCGCGCAATGATAGCACTGTGCGAGGTGGGACCACCATAAGCTGTACAAAAGCCCAGAATCAGAGTCGGGTCGAGTCCGGCGGTGTCGGATGGGGTCAAATCCTCTGCAATTAAAATGGTCGGAGACTTGGGCAGGCTGGATTCATCCTCCACCCGGTCTGCTAACAGGCGCAACACCCGCCGACCGACATCGCGCAAATCGCTGGCTCGACCTGCCAGGAGAGGATCGTGCAATTGTTCCAGCCCATGGGCGCGCTGTTCATAGGCTTGTTGCCACACCCATGCTGCGCTGCGTTTATCTTGCAACTGAGCGATCGCCTCGGTCAGTAATTCTGGGTCATTCAAAAATTCCTGGTGGGCTAAAAAGATCGCCGCCTTACCTGTGCCTGATCGCGATTTGACATCGTCATACAGTTCTTGTAGTTGCACCTTTGCGGTTTCCACCGCCTGTCGCAGTCGTGTTTCTTCTGCTTGTGGATCAACTGCTGTGGCTTCAAACACGATCTTGCCGCGCTTGAGTTGAAAAATGGGGGCGATCGCCAATCCCGGTGAGGCAGCAATACCCGGAATCGCAGAAGATTCAAACGTGAGTGAATGTCCCAGGGCGATCGGAGTTGTTTCCTCGGCTTCCTCACCCAACCCTGCTTCGATTTCCCGTTGCAAACTTGCCAACGCTGCCGCTTCATCTCTCCCTTGCGCCATCAAACGAACGGTTTGCCCACCTGCAACCCCTAATTTGAGCAGAGAAACTAAACTTTTGGCATTGGCGGTTTGATTGCCATAGCGGATTTGAATATCCGACTCAAACGCTTTGGCAGCATTAACTAACACCGTGGCTGGACGAGCGTGTAGCCCTACTGTCCCAGGAATCACCACATCGATCCCGTTAGCAAAGTCAGAAGAAATTGCCTCTACGCCATGACCGTTGCCATTGGTTGATTGGTTGGTCAGACAGGCAATGATGTCATCGGGATTGGTGGTCTGGGCTAACCGTTTCAGCGTCGGCTCATCGTCTAACACATGAGTCAGGTTTGAGAGAATCTCCAGGTGCTCATCTGACTTAGCAGCAATCCCCACGACGAGGTAAACTTGCTCACCTGGATTCCACTCCACACCCTGTGGAATCTGCACGACAGAGATACCCGTTTCCAGGATCAAATCTCGATCCTTTGGCAATCCGTGGGGAATGGCAATACCGTTCCCCAAATAAGTGTGAGCGACTTTTTCCCGTTCCATCATGCTGGTGATATAGCCCGGCTGCATATTGCCGTTTTCAACCAACAACTGACCCACTTGTGAAATAGCATCTGCTTTATTAGTCGCTGCTGCTCTTATTTTGATGTTGTTTTTGGTCAGATTAATCATGTCATTTTATAAATAGCTCGTTAGAAATTTGAGTTACACGGGCTTATTAAAACTGTAAAAACTAGCTCATTTTCTATCTACAGGAAGATGAGTAGGTGAAGGGGTTAGCCATCTATAAGCCCTGGCAATGGTCAAACCTAATATTCAATATAGTAATGAAAACTTACAGGGTTGAAGATGAATTTATTCCGCAATTTAAAGTGATTTCTGATGTGAATTTGGGTTTGCTAGAGCTGAGAACGACTGTATTAGGCAGGATGTAAAGCTATTTAACAAGCTTACAACAAACAACGTAGAGAGATGACTGTAGTCTAGGTTTACCATAGATTTCAAGGTTTTAAACTGAATGTGAGATCAGGTGATCCCGATTTAAGAGAAATCTCTTCATATAACACAACAAAACTTCAAGCCGCTCAACACCTGTCTCAGGGATCGGCACGTTAGAATTTTTAATTAGTAGGAGCTTTAAAGTACTTCTAATCTCCTCACCATTGCCCTCTACATTCACGTCAAGCAATTCCAAAAAAGATTGAAATTACTAAGCCAGATTTCAATCAAGCATTGGGTTTAGTAGTTGCATTTCTTAACCTTAAAAATCCCACGAAAGTATCATGATTACCACTAAAAAGCCAGATATTTTTCCTTTGAATCAAGATCGAAAGGAGAAAGAATTTGTCCTTTGGTTTGAACAAGTTGGAATTACTGATGTTCCCCTGGTTGGTGGAAAAAACGCCTCTCTGGGAGAAATGATCCAGCAACTTACTCCTAAGGGAGTTCGGGTTCCCACGGGGTTTGCCACGACGGCTTATGCCTTTCGCTACTTCATGGAAAAAGCAGGGCTGAAAAATCGTCTGCATCGACTTTTGGCGGATTTAGATGTAGAAAATATTCAGAATTTGCAGGAACGGGGCAGACAAGCTCGCAACATGATTCTCAATGCACCGTTTCCCCCGGAGCTAGAGCAGGCAATTATTCAAGCGTATGTGCAGTTGTCAGAGCAGTATGGGGTCGCGGTTGAAACCTGCGAACTGTTAGATGGGGAGGAGTTAGAAGCCTGTCTCAATCGCTATGGCGGAGTTGATGTCGCGGTGCGATCGAGCGCAACTGCCGAAGACTTGCCCGATGCCAGCTTTGCTGGGCAACAAGACACCTACCTCAATATCAACGGCATCAATGGCGTTTTAGAGGCGTGTCGTCGCTGTTTCGCGTCTCTCTTTACCGATCGCGCCATTTCCTATCGCACGATTAAGAACTTTGACCATTTTGAAGTTGCCCTATCGGTCGGTGTCCAAAAAATGGTGCGGTCTGATCTAGCATCGGCTGGTGTCATGTTTTCCATCGATACCGAGAGTGGGTTCAAGAATGCGGCATTGATTACGGCTGCCTACGGGTTAGGGGAAAACGTTGTACAAGGGGTCGTGAATCCCGATGAATATATCGTGTTCAAACCAACGCTCCAGCAAGGATTTCGTCCTATTTTGGAGAAGCGATTGGGCAGTAAGGAAATCAAAATGGTGTACGACGTGAGCGGCGGACGGTCTACCACCAACATTCCCGTTGCAAAGGCAGATCAGGGCAAGTATGCTCTCAGCGATGACGAAATTCTGCAATTGGCGGAGTGGGCATGCATTATTGAAAATCACTACTCCGATGTGCAGGGCACCTACAGCCCGATGGATATTGAATGGGCAAAGGATGGCACGACAGGTGATTTGTTTGTTGTCCAGGCACGCCCTGAAACCGTGCATTCTCAAAAGACAAGCAACGTCTTGCGGACCTATCGGTTGAGCCATGCCTCCAGCGCATCCCTCGCGCCGATTCTCACGGGTCGCGCTGTTGGGGAGATGATCGGTCAGGGCAAAGTTCGCATCATCACTGATATCCGCAGATTGGATGAGTTTCAACAAGGAGAAGTGTTGGTGACGACCCGCACCGACCCTGATTGGGAACCGATTATGAAACGCGCTAGTGCCGTGATCACCAATCAGGGGGGACGTACCTGCCATGCTGCCATTATTGCTAGAGAACTGGGTATTCCGGCGATCGTTGGTTGTGACCATGCCACTGAGATGCTCAAAGACGATCAGGAAGTCACTGTTTCTTGTGCAGAAGGTGAAGAGGGGCGCGTTTACAGTGGATTGTTGCCCTTTGAGATTCAAGAACTCCAACTCGATGCCCTGCCTCGTACTCGCACTAAAGTATTGATGAATGTGGGTAATCCTGACGAAGCGTTTCGACTGGCAGCAATTCCCAATGATGGGGTAGGGTTAGCTCGCACCGAGTTCATCATTGCCAACCACATCAAAGTTCACCCGTTGGCACTCCTGCATTTTAAGGACCTCAAAGATAAAGCTGCGAAGTGGGAAATTAGCCAGTTGGCTAGCCAGTATGAGGAACTCCCAGAATACTTTGTCGATAAACTGGCATCGGGAATCGGCATGTTGGCAGCCGCATTTTATCCTAACCCAGTGGTGGTGCGGATGTCAGATTTGAAAAGCAATGAGTACGCCAATCTAATTGGTGGACGGGAGTTTGAGCCAGAGGAAGAAAACCCCATGATGGGCTGGCGAGGGGCGGCGCGATACTATGACCCGAAATATCAGGCGGCATTTGGGCTGGAGTGCCGAGCCTTTAAGCGTGTCCGTGAAGAGATGGGGTTGATGAATGTGATTCCAATGATTCCGTTTTGTAGGACTCCGGCGGAAGGGCGTAAAGTGTTGGAAGAGATGGCAAAACACGGACTGGTTCGCGGAGAAAATGGGCTGCAAGTCTATGTGATGTGTGAATTGCCCAGTAATGTTGAGCTTGCCGATCGCTTTAGTGAAGTGTTTGATGGCTTTTCCATTGGCTCTAACGATCTGACGCAGTTAACATTAGGCTTGGATCGCGATTCTGCCTTAGTGTCTCATTTGTTTGACGAACGCGATGAAGCCGTGAAACGCAAACTGGCACGGGTAATCGCCACCGCAAAACAGTTCAATCGTAAGATTGGCATCTGTGGTCAAGCTCCCAGTGACTATCCGGAGTTTGCGGAATTTTTGGTGGAACAGGGGATTGACTCAATCAGCCTAAACCCAGACTCGGTCTTGAAAACGCTATTGGCGATCGCTCAAACAGAAGCAGCTCTGGAACGCCCCTAAGCCAGTATCAGTCACGATCGTGGTGCGTACATCATCACAATAACACCGGCTAAAATAATCGCTGCCCCTAACCAGTCCAATCGGTCGGGGGCAGTTTGGTCTATCTGCCATCCCCACAGTAGTGACAAGATGATAAAAATACCACCATAGGCTGCGTAAACACGTCCAAAATTAGCTGGTTGCAGTGTGGCAACAAAGCCATAAACCGTCAGCAGTATCGCTCCGATCGCAATTAACGTGATACTTTTGCCTTCACGCACCCACAGCCAAATTAAGTATCCTCCACCAATCTCACACAACCCAGCTAGAACAAAAATCAACAGAGATTGGATCAGATTCATCGTTTGGGTTTTCCTATTTGGGCGGGGTATAGCAACTGTGAGATTGGAGGCGTGAGGTTCCTCAATTTGCACCCCGTTCTAACTGACCTAAGTTCAGTCTAGAGGTTTTGGCAGTTAAAACCGCAGATCTCCCTTTAAGGCTACTGCGTATACACAAGTCCTCTCAAACCCCTAAGTCCCCCAGCTGTGGGAGACTTGGAGCCTTTGTCAAAGGTCTTGACTCGACCAGAAGCACCCGTACTTGGAACCGATGCGAAGCGCGCCTTTGGGTGAACTGAAACACCTTCTGCTAGGGGGTTTGGGGGAGGCAGTGGCGTCCCCCAATGGGGGTTTGGGGGAAACTCCCCCAATGCCTAGTACAGCAAAAAATAAGTTTTGAAAGGGGTGAAGGGGTGGAACCCCTTCTTGGGGGCGAAGCCCCTAAACCCCCTACATTGCAGAACTTTGTGTTTGCAACACTAGTTTTCAAACACTTGAAACAATCCTGCACCTAACTTGGAAGGAAGTCTTAAACCGAACTGACGTTATTTAGAACTCTCAAATCTTAAGTGATAGATCTCTGGTAATCTCCACCACGGCAAATGAGGATATTCATGGTGTTCATGGTGATAGCCAAAATGATAACAGGTAATAAATGACCAGAAAGTTGAGAAAGAGGTGCTTTTAGCGCGATGTTTTGTGGTGTAACCCTCTTCAGGTTCCCGGTGGGTTAGAAAAGTGCCAAAGTAGAACAATTGCACTGAGCTAAGGATAGAAGGAATCACCCAAAACAGAGCAAGATTTAAGTCTGCAATATGCAGAAAATGATGAATGGCGTGAAACAGCACCACAAGCCCTAACATTCTGCTCCAACTCCAATAGCCCTTCATGAAGTGGAAGTACCAATTAAAGAAGTTAGCGTGTTGACCATCGTGAAAGTCTGGATCTAACTGAGTACTGGGATGCTTGTGATGGAGCCAATGTTTCTTAGATAACTCTCGATAGGAAAACAGCCCATACACCAATACAGCAAACGATCCGATCGCATTATTGATTTTCGGATTCAGCGGAAACACTGCCCCGTGCATGGCATCATGAGCGGTGATAAATAGCCCACTATACAAAAACGTTTGCCAGAGTAGAGCCATTCCAACTAGCCAAAAAGAGTATTTAGAGAGATCTGCTGAGAGAAGTAAAACTAGACTAATCATCCACAGGCTGAGAACAATTGTGGCGATCGCAATTCCCTGAAACGATTGAATGTTTGCTTCTATGAATGAGGTGAATGGCTCTTTCTTAAAAGAAGAAAGCCCTAAATCTTTTGTTTCTACTGCTGTAAACCAAATCACAATCTAAATCCCACTGGCTCTAACTTAAGCAAAATGAACTCCAAAGTGTAGTCCACTCAACTTCTTAACATTTCTTTATCTTAACTACTTGTTAGAGCAATTTTGTCTGCCTTACGTTCAATCTCCTTCGTCATCCTCAGGCTCTAACCCCGACTATTTCTTTGATAAACTTGTGTATTAATAGACACCATCCTCTCTTTCTTCACGGATTTACCGATATAGCAGATGGAGGTGTCGTCGTTAATTTGAATTGGAAATAGGTTGCCTTTTTCACGCTTATCAAACCCTTGAAATAGGATTGTTCGCAACGTCTCTAAGTTAGCTCCATCGGTTACATCAAATCCTTTAATTTCAATCTCCTGAAATTGGTTTGTTGTTAGGATTTGAATTAACTCATCAGGTCGAATAAACTTTTGCCAATCATGCAAGCCTTGAGGTAATTGTTTCAGGATCTTTTCTAGAAGCCAGATCATCACAATTCGAGACTTCAACGTTCGATTGACTGTATCAAAGAAAAATATTCCACCGGGTTGTAAAACTCGATGAATTTCACGGATGACTTGCTTAAAATCTGAAACATGCTCTAAGACATCAAAGCAAAGTACACAGTCAAAACGATTTGTTTCATATGGTAATGCTTCTGCTTTTCCCTGCCGATAATCAATCCGTAAATGTTCCTGATCGGCATGAGATCGGGCGGCTTCAATTGAGTTTTTAGAGAGATCAATACCTGAGACATTAGCCCCTAACTTTGCTAACCATTCACAGGCTAAACCACCCCCACACCCTACATCTAAGATACTCAATCCACGCCAATTAGAGATGTAGTTTGAGATGAATTCAAATCGAGTTCGATTGAAATGATCGGATAAATGTAAGACCTGTCCTTCCTCCCACCAGGTATTGGCATGACGGTCATAGTATGCCAAATCGTTTTTGACCACGGCTACCCTTCAGCGTTGCTATTTGTGTTTTGCTTCTCCACATTCTAGGAACGCGATCGCCATCTTACATTCTCCCTTGGAGATATGAACCAGTGGTTTTTGAAAGCGTTTGCCTGAAGAATAACGCCCCTAAAAATCACCTTGCTTATCAATCGAATAGGACAACTATATTTAGCCTGAACCGGGGGATTTAAACAATAGATTTATTATAGATTTATTTAAGTTCGAAAGTTGTAAATGAGCTACTATAAAGGCTTTTTTCTATCCATTTAGATAAATAGTTGATAACTAATTTAGACTGGCAGAATACGTTTAAAATTTACATCTGTTCTGCTGATGGAAAACTATACTATCAATTGAATTATTTTCTATACTAGATATAGTCTTGATCCTATTTGGTTATCTCAGACCTTCCATCCCTGGCAATAATCACCTGCAAAAGAATTGCGGGCTGCGGGGTCAAGTCCGTTGCAACGGACTGTAATCCTTGATAGAAATGAAACCATGACAGGACAGCGAACAACTCGACGGAAGTTTTTGATCACCAGCATGATGACCGCAGGTGGAATTCTTGGGAGTTCAGCCTGCCAACAATCCACGACGACCCCTACTGCCAATAATTCACTCAACGCATCTCCATCGTCAGAACCGCCGATCCCCTCACCTGCCAGTTCTACCCCATTAGTCGAAATTCCTCAGCGACCGTTAGGACGCACGAATTTTGACCTTCCTATTTTTGGGTTGGGTGGTGCTGGGCGGACTCCTCTATCTCGTGCTGGGGAAGAGGCAGAGGCGATCGCCCTGATTGAACGTGCCCTGGAATTGGGAGTTCGTTACTTTGACACAGCAGCAAGCTATGGACCCAGTGAAGAACGACTGGGAAAAGTGTTACCACCCCATCGGTCTAAGCTATTTTTAGCAAGCAAAGCCAGTTCACGCGATCGCGATGGTGCATGGCGAGAGCTAGAACAATCACTACAACGTTTGCAGACTGACCATCTTGACCTCTGGCAGTTTCATGCCCTGACCTACGACTGGGATCTGAACACGGTGCTGGGGCAACAAGGAGCCATTAAAGCCGCAGAGGAAGCGCGAGAACAGGGTGTCATCCGATTTGTAGGCATCTCAGGACATCACAATCCAGCGATCATGGCAGAGGCCATCCGTCGCCACCCATTTGATACGGCTCTCATCCCTATTAATGCAGCTGATAAACACACGGCTGACCCTTTTATCATAGGTGTTTTGCCGATCGCCCAGCAACAAAATACAGGGATTATTGCGATGAAAGTGCCTGCCTATGGTCGCTTGATTGAGACGGGTGCAGTCGATGGAATGCGTCAGGCAATGGGATATGCTCTATCGCAAACGGGAGTACACTCCTGCATCATCGCCGCAGAAACCGTCGAACAGTTGGAGCAGAACGTGGCGATCGCTCAAGCGTTTCAGCCCTTAGCGACTGAGGAGTTAGCCCGCATTGAGCAACAAACAGCAGCTGATTGGGAAAACTTCAGCTTTTTCCGAAGCTGGACGTGAACGATGTAGTGATTTGATCTGCGGTGGGTGCATTTAGTGATTGGGGGACTGACCCGACGAATGAATTTGCGGCTATCCGATCGAAGTCCATCTACGCGGACTGAGGTTTTGAACTTGCGTAGGCAGGTTTTGTTCTGGTAGCGTTCGACTGAGCTCACGCCGAAGTCTGCGGTTTTAACCGCCACTCCCCTAACCGTCAGATGCACCCATCTGCGGTAGGTTTGGCATACCAAACTTCTATTCAGGAACGTGAAGCTGTTATAGCGATTTATAGCGATCGCCAAAACCATTAGAACCTTGAATTTAAGTCCTGCTGAGAAAGACGCGATTCATCGCATCTGTTCTGCTGAGTGCCTCGTCTTAATTGAGGTGACTACGGCTATAGCTAGCCTATTTGATTCATGAAGAAGTCTGAGATAGGGTCAATGGTCAATCGTTGCTGGTCATACACAATGACGAATACGGTGAGTTAGCGGACGATATAGTAGCCACATTCGATGGGGCGGAGGAGGGTCAGAAAGCTTTCCCAGCATGAAGATTTGAGCCATTACTTTTGCTTTAAGCTTTCTGACCAAAGCTATAAATTCAGCGCGGTTTAACCACAAAATCCACCCTACAGTCACTATGATTCGTTAAATGAATTGGATATTAATCACGACGGTCTTGATAATCTTCAGAAGATTTAGGATCTAATTCCCAACGGCGATCGTCCCGTTCCTCTAACACGTCGTTGGTTCTCAAGAAACTGCGATCGTCCATTTCCAGACCAACCGCTGCGGCTACTTCATCAACGATATCCTGGTCGGGAGTGCTCACCGTTCCACCGACGCCTTCTTCACCTACAGCATTAGCATCTTCGTAGTTGGCATCCACATCACCGCCTGTAATGACATAGTCAGGTGCATTCAGCATGTGCTCGCCGCGTCGCGAATAGGTGCCAGCGCGATCGCTCGGTTGTCCCTGTAACCCTGTTCCATAAGACTCTGTGTACTCTTGTGGCAGGTTGCTGATCGCTTCTTGATCGTCTGCGTCGTCTGCAACACCGTCATCATCGACATCTAAGTTATCGTCTGTATCATCCGTTGCTACGGTGTCAATCACAGCCTGATTGAGATCCACTTCCCTTAAACCGACTTCATCTTCTAAACTCTCTAAAACTTCTAAGTCAGGTTCTACGGGGTTCACTGGACCATACTCTGCTTCAAACTCGCGCTCAACTTCTCGTCTAATCGCTTCAGAGTCTGCTCCGTAGTTAGGGGTGTTGGATTGGTCAACCATAACTGTTCGTCCTGTTTCGTCCTGTCAGTTGTCGTTATGCTATCTGCACGATAACTGACCCTCAGCTTACTCAGGCTCTTCACGAAGATAGACAAGCGTTCCGCTAAATGGAGGAATTTCAGCGGCACGGTAGACAGGCGATCGCCCCCCATTTCGACAACCCCAACCCACTTCTTTTGTAATTTTTGATTCTCACCTATCATTCACGCCAGAGGCTCACTTAGATGTCCAGTTTTAACGTAGATCAGACATCCCTCACGGCTAAACGGCGTATGCATACTACCAGACGGGTTGCGAATCCAGGTGCCCTTGGGATAGCGGCCTAACTCATCCTCAAAGACTCCCTTCAGCACAAAAATTTCTTCTCCACCCCAGTGGCGGTGTGGTTGAAAGTGTGTTCCCGGTGCCCACTTTACCAGTGCTACCTGTTCGCTGCCAAAACTGTGCAGCGGCATCACCTGCAACCCCTCTACTAATCCCGGAAGCCAGGGCGATCGCGCTGTATCCACGGCAACCCGTTGCTGATCATCGGGGTGCATCTGCCACAACTTCACCAAAATCGTGCAACCGTCCTGGCTAGAGGGGGTGTGGGTAGACCCAACTGGATTGCGGATGTAGGTTCCGGTGGGATAGTCGCCGTGCTCATCAGAAAACACCCCTTCCAGCACCAGAAACTCTTCGCCACCGCCGTGAGTGTGGGGTGAGAAGTGACTACCAGGGGCATACCGCACGATCGAGGTGGCACGAGCAACTTCTGCTCCATCCCGCTCTAACATGCGTCGTTGCACGCCGGGCATGGGTGAGTCAATCCAGGGGATGTCTTCACTAAAGGCGATCGCCCGTTCGTTCAAATCAGCATGGAGTTCCATGGATCATCATGGCGGCTAACAGTGGATTCATAATGCGATCGAAGGTGGCTTCGCTGTCGTCCGAGGTACGCGCCATAAGCTGAACCCCTTGCAATGTAGCCATGAGAAACGCGGCTTCTTGCTCAGGGGACGTGCGAAGCTTCAGATAACCTGTTTCACAGCCTCGCTTAAGTACCTTAGTCAGCCAGGCTTCCATCGCCACAAAAAAATGCCCTAACTCTCGTTGTACAGGCTCCGGTAAGATAGCGATTTCTGCTGAAAGAATGCCACACAAGCACATTTGCTCCTGGTCTAAGCCATGCCGATAAAGACGGCAAAACTGCACCAGTTGCTCTCGTAGGTCAGAGGTTGTTTGTTCAAAGCGGTTGAGGGTTTGCAGAGCAGTATCTCGGTACCGATTCACCAATGCCTTTGTCAACTCTTCTTTAGAATAAAAGTGATAGTGGATGCTGGCCTTCCGAATTCCCACCTGTTCTGAAATGTCAGCATAGCTGAAAGCACTATACCCCCGCTTTCGCACCAGATCTTCAGCCACATCAAGAATCTGTTGAGCCGTATCAGCTTTCATAGGTCAATTACTTACTCAAACACACGCTACACAAGGTGTTTGCAGAAGTCGCTCGGCACGATTGACCTGCTGTTTTGTTTGAGCAATTTGGTTCAATAGTCTAGCTCGCGATTGTTGAAGCATTTCCAGTTGTTCTTCGATCTCCTCTAGCTCAACTAGAAGAATGGGCAGAACTGAATCCTTGTTCAATGTTGGAGATGATTGATGTCGAATGAGTTGGGGACTCATGATATTGCCTCTTAATCAGTGACCAATGCAATAGCTTGATTATCTACCTACTAGTTGGTAGGTGTCAAGATGTAGCCGTAGCTACATTTGATAGAGCTGAGGCGAGTCAGAAAGCTTTTCCAGCATCGGGGTTTGAGCCATTGCCTTTGCCTTAAGCTTTCTGACCAAAGCTATGGTCAGAATGGAGTTGATCCACAAGTAAACTGAACCCGGTTTGCCATTCGCTTTAATGAGATAATCCAGTCGGATCTCCGTGCTACCCTTTAATGCAAAGTCTGCTTTGTGGATGGATGTAGACATCCACAAGGTGGCTATCTACTGTTATAGCTGTAGCCACCATTGTTAGGGCAATTCACTAACTTTTGCGTTCCCAACGAAATTTGCGATCGCTTTCCTGAATCGGCACATCGTTGATGCTGGCAAACCGTCTCATCATCAACCCATTTTCAGCAAACTCCCAATTTTCGTTGCCGTAGGAGCGATACCAAAACCCCGAATCGTCGTGCCATTCATACTCAAAACGCACCGCAATGCGATTTTCCATAAAGCACCAGAGTTCTTTCTTGAGACGATAGTCGAGTTCTTTTGCCCATTTGCGCTTGAGAAATTCCACGATCGCCGCTCGCCCGTGAATAAACTCAGCCCGGTTGCGCCATTCCGAATCTTCGGTATATGCCAGGGCGACTCGTTCCGGATCGCGAGTATTCCAGGCATCTTCTGCCGCTTGCACTTTCGCTTTTGCAGTTTCCAAGGTAAATGGGGGAAGGGGTGGTTTTGTTTGCATTTTAGGGGTTCCTTTGTTGCTCTAATTGAGTAATGCGATCGCGCAGGGGAGCCATCATCGCTTCTACTTCTGTTTCTGAATAGCGGATGGGGATGGGTTGTGGGCAATTTTCACTAATTGCCTCGACGTGAAAGAGAATTACGCGCTTCATGGTGGCAGGATAATCGGGGACTCGCAATCGCTCGACCCATGCTGAATTGCCTTCAATAGTGTACCGTTCGTTCGGTATATGCTTAATGTACCGAACGTTTGGTAATGTGTCAACTTAATTAAGTTGAGTTCGGAATAATACCAATTTGAGTTGTGAGTGCGTCACATTAGATCCCCCTGCCTCCGGCATTCCCCTTGTCAAGGGGGACTGAGCAGGGTGTTTTCATACAAGTGAAGAATTTTTGCTTCGCCCCCCTTAGCCCCCAATTTGGGAGGGAAATTGGTCTAAAGTCCTCCAGAGTTGGGGGATTTAGGGGGCAGATTAAGGGGATTAAACTTCAATTCATACCAATTTGAATTGGCTTCGCTGCACATGATTCCGTAAGGGCGTTTCGCGAAACGCCCCTACCCAGGGATCTGCCACAATAAATCGGTATCACTTTAAATCGGTATCACTTTTCTTCGGGTATATGAAACCACCCTGCTTATTAAGGGGAACTGAGGGGGATCGGTTCGGGGCAATGATCTGTCGCAGAAACTGTTTCAATTAATATCAGAATCTTGGCGATTACCCTTTTACGGGTCGGGCAACGTGAAAAGCCGATACGTAGGACAGATCAACCTTATCCCCGTTCTGTTCTAGTACCTGTCGCAATCCCTCAAAGATCTTCTGTCTCTGCTGGGGATCAAGTTTGAGATAGGGCGAATAGGTACTTAACAACAACAAGTATTGGTCTATGGAATAAGTAACCTCTACCTCTATCTGTCCGGTGATGACATCGCGGAAATAACCTGAGGCGATCGCCATTTGCCCTAACTCATTTAGAATTGCGGCTTGTGTAGCACTATCTTCGTAGACTCGTGGTAACGAAGGGGCATGAGTTTGGTAAACCTCGGCTAACGGCTGGTAGATCTCGTAACGGGGTTGCAATTCCTTATTCCATAACAAAATTAGATGCCCATCGGGACGCAACGCAGTAGCCGCTTTGGGGTAACCAATCTCTGGTGAAACCCAATGAAATGAACTTGCAGCCAATAGCGCATCAAACCCGTGAGGAATGAGTTGCCATTCCTCAAAGGAGCAATTTTGAAATTCCACTTGTGGATAGCTCTGACAAGTTTGTTGAGCCAGATGATAGAAATCGGGATTGGGTTCGATGCAGACCATTGAGCAACCCAGAGCCGCAAACGCAGGAGTGGCGATCGCAGGTCCACATCCAACTTCTAGCAGAATCGATGCCGAGGAGAGTTGGGCAATGTCTACAACCTGATCGATCAATTCCGTGGGATAGCGGGGTCTGACTTGCTGATAGGCTTCAGCAGCAGGAGAATACCAGTGTCGCCGTTGTTCCAGGTCTTTGCCATAACACTCATCCTGGAGGATCTGCTTCAAGTCTTTCATATTCGATTGGGGCGTGGCATATCGCCCTTCCCTAAAACTTGCTCAACCAACAAACGAGTAACTTCTAAGGTTTGATGTTCGGTTTCAGTTGCCATGGTTCTCTCTCAAGGTTGAGTTGCTGTGATTCGTAAACAGTGCAACTCGTTAAGGGTGTTCACAAGACGATTAGTAAACAATTTCAACATCGGATGATGGATTCGCGTAAAACGCCCAATAATTTTCAGCAATGCTGGTGGGGTTGTATTTGGGATCATCAGGGTTGACCGTGCCACAAACGGTCACGGTTCCTACGCGAATGCCTTGTGGTTGCAACGCCTCAGCCAACATCTTGGTTAAACTACGAATACCTGCTTTACCGATGGAGAGCGACGCAAAATCGGCACTGGGATACATCGAGAATCCACCGCCTGTAAACAGAATCGTCCCGTTACCCTGGGCTTTCATGGCGGGTAAAACAGCTTGTGCGGCAACTAATCCACCAACCACATTGGCTTTAAAGTCGCTCATTAAGCCTTCGACTGTTTCATCCAGGACGTTTTTCATCGTGGGGATGGCAATGTTGTAAACCAGTACCTCTACAGTGCCTAACTGATCTTGAATGGCAGTGATTGCTGCTGTGAGCGACGCATCATCTCCACCATCGGCGATAAAACTGTAAGCGTCGTATCCCTCAGCCTTTAACCTGTCCTTAAAGCCCTGAAGCTTTGCCTCGTTGCGGGCAACCATAGCGATCGCAAACCCTTCCCTGGCAAATCGTCGCGCTACCGCCAACGCAATGCCTTCTCCCATGCCTACGATCGCGATTACTTTAGTCATCTCTATGCCCCACAAAAATATCTCTGTTGACCTGGCTACATGAAACCTTAGAAACCATTGTCTGAATTGTAGAGTTAAATTTATTCCTGGAATGATTTGGAACCGTTACGATACTGATTTGATGGCATATATTTTGATGACGCAATCATCCTTATAAGGGCTTGACATTACCAAACCCTTAGAGCTGATTCATAAACAAAGTTTTCGATCCCCCTAAATCCCCCTTAAAAAGGGGGACTTCAGCCTCTTGCCTGGGTTCCCCCCTTTTCAAGGGGGGGTGGGGGGATCAAGCGATATCAAATGTTCTAGACCTTAAGATTTACTTTATAAACTAGCTCTTACAAGTCTCGACAAAACCATTTCCTAATGGTCAATATACAGTTCGTGAACGAGTTTCATATCCCAATAGGATGCCTCAATCTTGTGACCATCCAAATCGCGGACAAAGCACCCGTAATAGGGTTCGCCATAATCGGGTCTACCACCCGGTGCGCCATCTGCGATCGCACCTGCCGCTAATGCTGCTTCATAAAAAGCGTGAACTGACTCTTTGGTTGGAGCGATAAACCCAATGTGAGTACCATTTCCAACCGTTGCGGTTTGATTATCGTAGGGAAGCTGCACCCAGAACTCCGGGTATTGTTTGCCATAGGCAACTGCACCGGGATGTTCCATAATGCGTTTACAACCGATCGTTGGTAACACTTTGTCGTAAAAAGCGACGGCTCGTTCAAAATTGTTTGTGCCAATCGAAACGTGCGAGAGAATGCTAGGGCTATCTTCCATGGCATCAATTCTCCATTAGATTCTGGTCTGAATCGGGTGTTGAGGGGTGAATTGTTGCGTGAATAATCCACACAGCAATTGACGTAATACCAATTCTTCTTGAAAACGCACAGAATGAGAGGGAGTCCCACCCCCACACCCCGTCCTAACCAACCCCTCGGTTGCTACATGAGGCTATTGATTGAGTAATACACACTCAATCCTGTGTCTGAGTTGTAGCTATCACCATCCATAGCAGGTACCGCTATAAATGCAACGTCATAATAGCAGTATAAATGTACTGTGACAACCATCAAAACAGTTGAATTAGATAAGAAGGAGAATGGATAGCTTTGCTCAGAAAGTCGGGTACATCTGACGGTTAGGAAGTGGCAGTTAAAACCGCAGACTTCGGTGTGAGCTCAGTCGAACGCAACCAGAACAAAATCTGTCTACGCGGGTTCAAAATCTCAGTCTGCGTCGGTGGATGTCGCTTCAATAGCCGCAAATTCATTCGCCGGGTTCAATCCCCCAATCACTAGATGCTTGCCTCTGCCCCAGCAAATGTGGCTACCGCTATATTAAGCAAAATCAGCCGCATTGATTTGGGCGATCGCCACACCCTGTAACAGGGCTAGCGATTCCTGGCGGGTGCCAATCAGCACATGTCGTCCCTGTCGCCTCAAGGTCAAGTCTTGAAACCGCAATCGTCCCGTTAACCGCAGTCGATCTTGTCCATTCTTAAAATCCTGAATGATATCCAATCCGCTTTTTGCCTGCAACACAAAGATATCGCGTCCTAAACCACCAAGCAGGCGATCGCGACCTCCCTCCCCAATCAGCGTATCGTTTCCCCGTCCTCCCTTCAAAACATCACTACCATCTCGACCCATCAAAGTGTCGTTGCCGTCTAGCCCCAAAAGAGTATCATTGGTATTCGTTCCCAACAGGCGATCGCGGGTTGGGGTGCCTTGAGTTGGTGCGGGGGGAGGTGGAGTGGGAGTGCCGCCTGGATCTGGGTTGCTGGCAGCAGTGATGGTTAACGCGAAGATATCTTGTGCCACCGCATTGTTAGCATCGGTTGCCGTGACCCGAATTGCCAGCGTGCCTGCATCGATATTCGTGGGAGTGCCACTAAAACTGCGAGTCAAAGCATCAAATTGGAGCCAGGTTGGCAGCGGGCTACCGTTCTCAAGGGTTGCAGTCCAGCTTAAAACATCACCCTGATCTACATCCGTAAAGGTGATTGCAGGCAGTGTCAGAGCAAGTGGTACGCCTGCCGTAATTGTGCGATCGCCAATTGGGTTAGCGAGGACTGGCGCATCGTTTACGCCTTGGACAGTTACATTAACCGTAGCTGTATCCGTTGCGCCACTGGTATCCCTCACCGTATAGCTAAACGTATCAATCACACTCTGTCCAACGGCAAGTGATTGAAATGTTGCAGCAGGTATGTAGGTCAGAGAACTATCCGTCTGACTCACAGAGCCTTGCAGCCCAATGGTATTGAGCACAGTAATCGTTAAACTGTCGCCATTGGGGTCGCTGTCGTTCGACAAAACCAGCAGTGGAATGGCAGTTTCCTCGTTCGTAACGGCTTCATCATCAGTGGCGATCGGGGCACTATTAGTGGGAATCTCGGGCAGATCGTTGGCTTCCAATTGAAATGAAACTCGTGACCCTGCTCCTGCGGTTTGTGGATTGATGCCAGACCAGCTAAAGCGAACGGTACCCGTAGCATCTAAAGTGGTGAGTTGTTCGCTAATTGCCAGATAAAGGTTATTGCCAACGACACCACTGCTATTGCCGACAGCAGTCACTTCTGCCCCAAAACTGCTGTCGATGACCTGACCATTGAGGCTGTGTAGGGACAGGTTAACAGTTGTACCGGAGCTAACTCGATTGGGGTCACGAGTGTCTACTTTCGTGGAAAGCTGTAGTCCATCCATTAATGTATTGACTACATCGTATTCCAGGATCTCTGAAGGGCTAGCGTCAAGTGCTCCACTAAACAATGCAAATCGCGCAATGTTACCATCCCAGGTCAACCGCCAGTGATACGTCTGACCACTGACCCAGACCCACTCCGCATTGTCAGGGTTAGTGCCAACAGAGCCATTCTGTGACAAAAACAATTCCCGGTTGTTGTTAGAGCCAATAATTCCCTCTAGTTTCCAGAGTTCAATTGCGCTGTTGAAGTTGTCCAGTTTGGTCAGTTGCACGATCGCCACCTTACGCTGTATGCGCCTCTGCTGTTGTGACACAGGTGAGGGAGCGATCGCCAGTTTTTTCACAAAGCTTGACTAAAGCTTTATACTTACACAACCCTTTCATGAGAAATAACAGGCTCAATCAGTTGTACGATTGCTTCATCGTCAAAACTTTCAACTAACACCATCACGTACTGATAAAAAATTGGATAGCTACTCTTAAATTGGTTTACTTCTTCAATAATTTGTCTCACGAATCCACATCGGGCTGCTTCATACAAGCTCAGCAGTTGTTGTGAGGGTGGAAACACAATAGTGTCTTTGCTAACATCTATGGGCTGATTGATGAGTGAGTCATTTG